>DAOWEB010000374.1 GCA_030638735.1 Spirochaetaceae bacterium | reverse complement strand
TCCTAGATTTCAGGAATCCATGATGCAGTTGCAGCATCAGATTTGTTGAAAGCAGGATATTTTTCTTTAAGATTAGTCATGTTAGTAATTCCACCATCAATAAGCATGTCATTTGTAAAAAGCATTGGTGTAATTAAAATGTCATGTGGTAATTCAAGACCAGCTATTAACATTGCAGCTCCTCTTACAGAAGCAGCACCAATTGCAGAAGGATTACAAGCTGCTGTAGCTCTCCAGGGGTTACCAGGAGTAGTCATAAGCTCAATATCCTGAGTTGAAATATCTGCAGAATAAACAAGGATGTCTGTTCTGTCCATTTCTTCAAGAGCCATTACAACACCCTTTGCAAACTCATCAAAAGGAGAGAAGTAAGCTGTAATTTCAGGATTTGCTCTTAAAGAAGCAGAAACCTGGTCAGCATTTTTTACAGAAAAAGGAGATTCAAGAGTACCTGTTCTTACAATCTCTACCATTCCCGGATTTTCATTTTTTAACTTTGTAAAAGATTCATCTCTTTTATCCAGTGGAAGAATACCGGAAACATATACATAACCGATTTTAGCCTGCCCGTTAAAATCCTCAAGCATCTGCTCCAGAGCCATCATACCAAGAGCATGGTCATCCTGTGCAATCTGAGGAATTGCAGGGTTACCAAGATCTACATCAAATGCTATTACAGGAATGCCCGCAGCAAGAGCATCTTCAGCTGGTTTTGTCATTGTCTCTGTTAAACCGTGGTCAATGATAATTGCATCAACTTTCATGCTGATTGCCTGATAAACAAAATCTGCTTCTGCTTTGTTGTCCATATTTTTACCAAGTACAGTTAATTTAATACCCATTAAATCAGCCTGCTGCTGAGCACCAGCCCTCCAAAGCTGCATAAACTCACCCTCTACCATCTGACGAACAAGAGCAATGTGAACTTCTTTAGAACCGTCAAAAGGTGCAGGTGCACCAGGAAGTGCCATTCCGCCTTCTTCTTTATCTCCACCGGCAAAAGCCATACCGGCTACAACTAACATTAGTAAAACTACTAATACTTTCTTCATGATTTTCATAAAAAATCCTCCTAATATTTTCTCACCCATTAGATGGATGTGATTTGAATGAAATATTGTTCTAATTTCAATGTAATTTTAGTTTAAATCCAGTGTACACATTTGTCAAGAAAAACTTTTACTTTTTTGCATTTTTTTTGCTCACGTTTGTGCATCTTTTGTTTGCACATTTTCTCTTGTATTATTAATTGTTCCATGATAATATAGAGACAGAAAGATAGTTAGAAGGAAAAATGATGCCAACTGATATAAAAAAATATGCTCAACTAGCTTTGATTGCACAGATGTATTATGAAGATGGAAAAAATCAGCAGGAAATATCTGAAGAGATTGGTATAAACAGATCTGCCATATCAAGAATGATGTCAGAAGCAAAAACAAAAGGAATTGTTGAAATAAATATTAATTATCCATGGCGCGACAAGGACCTTGAAAAAAAAGTTCAAAATGCTTTTCCAGAACTTAAAAAAGTTTATATTCCTGCATGTACAGATCCAAGTTATGAAACTATGCTTAAAACCCTTGGAGTTTTTGCAGCAAAATACTTCAAAAATAAAGTAAAAGACGGAATGATTGTAGGTCTTGCCTGGGGAAAAGCTATTCATGAGATGATAGAACGGATACCTAATAACCCACTCAATATTGAAATTGTACAAATAACAGGGGCAACAGGTCATGAAGGATTAATTAAGGACGGACCTCTTCTTACAAGATTGCTTAGTGAAAAACTGAGTTGCCCATGCCAATACCTTCATGTTCCATTTATTGTAGACAACCAGATGCTTAGCGAAGCTATGAAAAAGGAAAAAGTTATACACGACACACTCCAGTATGCAAAAAAATCCAACTTTACTTTTACAGGTCTGGGAAGTACAAAAGAAGGTCTGTACACCTTAAAGGAAACCGGTTATATAACAGATAAAGAGTGGTCTGAAATTAAAAACACAGGAGCTGTTGGTGACTATCTTGGAGTACACTACAATATTAAAGGCGAGGTTCTTGATATAAGCATCAATAAGCGCTTAATTGGTAACAGTCCTGATGATTTAAAAAATGTTGAAAACAGAGTTGCTATTGCCGGGGATAAAAGAAAGGCTGAGGCTATACTGGGTGCAATAAACGGGCATTTTTTTAATACACTTATTACTGATAATTTTACTGCAGAACGGCTGCTGGAAATAAAATAAATTTGAAATAATATTTTTTTGGGAACAAAATCATTTTTTTTGTAATGCCAATGAAACAATCTTTATAAAATCAGATGATGTAGACATTTTGGGAATAAAGCTTGAATGGAATATACTGTCAAGTCGTTTCCTGGTTTTAATATCTTCATAACCGGAAGTAAAAACAAATGGAATTGAAGAGTTCAACTTCTGTATTTCAACGGCTGCTGAAATTCCATCAATTGGCCCTTTCAGACTTATATCCATTATAATGAGTGAAGGAGGGGATGTCGCATTTTTAATAATCTGTACAGCATCTTCTCCAGAGGTTATTATTTTATCATCAACTAAATATCCTGCACTTCGCAGCTCACTGATTCGCCCCATGGCAATCAGGAGTTCATCCTCAACAAAAAGTATTTTATCTTTCTTCAAATCCTTTGTTATAGGGATTGTATTATTAAGGAATTCATAACGGGTGGAGCCCACGGATAAAATTATTTGAGACAAACCCAGCTGATTAGCCATTGCAGAAATAATATTCGAGCCAAAGCCCTCACCTGAATCTACAAATCCTTTTCCATCGTCACTATAAATGATTTCACTAATTCCCATACCCTTTTTCTGATGAATTGAAATAGATATTATTCCTCCATTTGTGAAAGCATATTTAAATGAATTTGTCATCAGTTCATTTAAGAGCAATCCCACAGGAATTGCCTCATCCAGGTTGAGAAAAAAGCTGTCTATATCGGTTTTAAGAGTTATATGTCCGTTCCTTTCGCCATATACACGATGGAGATTGGCAAAATTCTGCTGAATATGCTGATTTATGTCAATATTAGAAACATTTTCATTTATATATAGGCTATTATGAATATCTGCAAATATCTGGATTCTACTGGTAATTTCCTCCAACAAAGAAACTGTTTGCGAATCACACCCGCTCATCTGAAGATTTAGGAGGGAAATAATTACCTGGAGGTTGTTTTTAACACGATGATGCACTTCCTTAAAAAGTATTTCTTTTTCATTAAGAAGTAACTTTAGATCCTGCTCTGATTGTTTACGATCTGTAATATCAATACTAACTTTTAAATAATTTATTATTTCACCAATGTCATTAGTAATTGGAGAAACAGACGCTGCTTCCCAGAATAAATCTCCATTCTTCTTTCTATTAAGGAACTCGCCATGCCATTGCTGCCCGGAAGAAATTGTACCCCATAATTCTTCAAATGTCTTGTCAGGTAAAATCCCGGATTTTAATATTCTTGGATTTTGTCCCAGAGCCTCTGTTCGTGAATATCCTGTAATTGTAGTAAAGTAAGGATTTACATATTCCAAATCTCCATTTAAATTTGTAATAGCTATAACAGAAGGGCTTTGTTCCACAGCTGTTGAAAGTTTATTAATTTCTTTTTCCCTTTCTTTACGTTCAGTTATATCTTCACCAATTGACTGGTAGGCAATAATTTGTCTTTGCTTGTTAAATAAGGCTCGATCAGTCCAGCGCTGCCAATTAACATCACCTCCAGATGTAACAATACGATGATCATCAGATTTAGTTGGAAGATCAAAACTTAGTGAAGATATTTTTGCCATCACCATTTCTCTGTCTGATTCAAATACCAATGATTGAAAGTTTGTTCCCAGCAACTCATCTGATGTTTTATTAAAATAATCACAGTAAGCCTGGTTGATAAAGATAATTTCTCCTCCAGGAATATATCTACATATTAAAAGAGGAGTATCCTGAACAAATCCCTTATAACGTTCTTCACTGGCACTTAATTGAAGCGTACGATTCCTTACTCTTATTCTGAGACTCCTGTTCCAAAACCAGATGAATAGTAATATTGCTAATAACAATACAGTAAGTATTATTAGGTATGAGATGTATTTTGATTCTCCAGAAGAAGACCTTGTACCCAGCCACTTTTGTTCAATTCGATAGAGAGTACCTGTTTGTTTTGCTCTGGCTATCCCTTTATTAAGGATTGAAACCAGGTAATTATTACCATCCTTAGTTGCCATACTGTTTTGCCCAAAATATAACGGTTTACCAGTAATTTTAATCAGGTGACTGAGTCCCACTGTATGAAGATGATAAAGAACTATAGGCTCATCGCCAATAAGAGCATCTGCCTTCCCATCCAATACCAAATCAGTAGCTTCACTAAAATCATTTGTATATATGATTGTATAATCTATACCCTCCTGATGTAAAAACTCCTCGGCAAAATCACCCTTCTGCATCGCAATAGTCTTACCTTGTAAATCCTGGAGATTATCTATACCCACACTGTTTGAATTAATGAAGATAGAAGCCGGTATTTCAAACATCATCACTGTAAAGTCAAAATTAACATCCCTTTCCCTGCTATAGAAAAAACTGGTAAGGACATCAACCTCTTTGGAAAGAACTTTTTTCTGTGCCTCAACAAAGGAGGTATCTGTAAAGCTGGTTTTAAAACCAAACTCAGAACCTATCCATTGAGACAGCTCAATGCACATACCTATACGTGCGCCGTCTTCAGCCAGGAATTCGAAGGGAGGATATCTGGTTTGGCTGACAAAGGAGATTGTTTCCTTTTGCTGAATATACTCTATCTCTTCTTTAGTAAGTTCCAGAGATTGGCTTGTCAGGAAGATTATAAGTATTCCAACAGCTATAAAAAACAATAACGTAAGCAAAATTATGCTTCTTCGTTTCATTTACTTCCATCCTCTAAAATAGAATATATAAATGGTTTAAGAATGTAAAGAACACGCATTGACTGACAACTTTACAGTAGAACAGATTTTGGAAATTTTGTAATTTAATTATATTTGGGCATTTTATTTAACAAAACCACATTTTGTCATATATCCGGTACAGGACACAGATCTGCGTCCCCTACGGGGCACTGGATACACAGGCATAGGCGGAATGATTGTGTATAGATTCAAAATTTTCCACTTCCACCTGAAAACTCTCTATTCTTGAATCCTTTCGAAGGCGAACAGCAACTTCTCTGGCAGAATCTTCAACAAAGCGGGGGTTCTCATAGGCTGTTTCTGTAACATACTTCTCATCAACACGTTTTAGAAGGGTATATAAAGGAGAAGAAGCTGATTCTTCTGCAACCTTTACTAAATCTTCCACCCATATAAGATGATTGGTGACCACTTCCATTCTAATAAGACCCCGCTGACTATGTGCTCCGTATTTACTAATCTCTTTTGAACAGGGACATAAATTTGTAACAGGTACTTCAACTATTAATTTAATATTTAAGGTATCACTTTTCTCTGCCAGAAGATGACACTTATACTCCATAAGACTGGAAATACCGGAAACAGGAGCCTCTTTACGAATAAAATAGGGGAATGTTATTTCCAGATGAGCTGTCTCACATTCAAAAGATTTATGCATATCATCCAGGATCTCTTCCAGACTCTGAGGATGGAGGTCTACAGTATGACGCTCCAGAACTTCTACGAACCGGCTCATGTGGGTGCCTCTATAATGATGAGGAAGGTCAACAAACATCTTAATATTTGCAACAGTATGCTGGGAACCATTCGTTTTATCGAGTACTGTTACAGGATAATTCAGATCTCTCACGCCAACTTTTTTAATAGCAACTTCACGTTTATCCTGTTCGTTCTGAACATCTGACATCATAGGAATTAGTCTCCCCTGAAAACAACAAAATTTGTTTCTGTTTCATTTAATTTAAGTTGATAAAGTTCATAATTGTCCCCTCTTAAAGGGCTCTTAAGCTCATTCCAAATCCACTGAACAAGATTTTCTGAAGAAGATTGAGGAACAATATCATTAAGATATTTATGATCAAATATATCAATAACCTTTTCTTTAACTATTGCTTTAATAATACCATAATCAAGAATCATACCTTCTTTACCTGGAGTTCCCTGAATAGTTACTTCCAATCTGTAAGTATGACCATGTAAAGCTTCACATTTTCCATGATATTCCACCAGGTTATGAGCGGAATCAAATTTAAAAACCTTTGTTAAGAACATTTTCATGGGTATAAAGTATAAATTGCTAACTGTTTGGTCAAGGTAATCTTATATAATCAATAATAATTAAAACTGTATAAAATTAGAAAAATAGAAATTACCCTGTTGACCTTGCCTGTATCTTCAGATAATGTACCCTACAAGTGTTTCTACATATAGATACGCGAAACAAGTGGATTGAGGACAGAAATGGAAAAACAAAAGAATAACCTGATTATTCGTACAGTCACAGGTGAACGATTTACTCCGTACTCTCTTGCAAGGAAACTCAATGCAAAAGCAATTCTTGAATCCGCATCTTTTGATCAGGGAAAATCAAGATATTCAATTCTTTTAATTAAAGAAGCCTTTAAAGTTGTACAGCAGGAAAATGATATCCATATGGAAGTAAACGGCAGGAGAAAAAGCATCAAAAGTTCAGCTTCTGATATCCTCTCTATTCTTCTCTATTTTGCAGATCAGCATTCAAAAAAAAACAACAGTTTTCCAATGCCCACAGGGGGTATAGGATTTCTCTCTTATGAATTCGCATCAAACTGCGATACAATAATTTTCACTAAAAAAAATGACGACTTAAATCTTCCGGATGCATGTTTTATTTTTGGAAATATCTTTATAGTTTTTGATCACTTTACTGACAAACTCCACATAATAGGAATCAACTATGCAGAATCAAAAATTGATTTAAACAGGGAGATGGACTTCATAGAAGATCAGTTGAACGATTTGAATTTTAATTATCTTAATAATCAGGCCAGAGAATATCCGGCAGAAATAATTTCCAGAGAGAATGAAAAGGAAGAATTCTTAAAAGGTGTGGTCATAGTAAAGGATCAAATAATAAAAGGAAACCTTCTTCAAGGTGTTCTTTCAAGACGGATAACAGTAAAAACAGAAATGCCTGCAATTGAAGCCTATAAAAATCTAAGATCTGTCAATCCGTCTCCATATATGTTCTACCTTGACTTTGGAGAGTATCAGCTATTTGGAGCATCTCCGGAAGCTCATGTACAGGTAAAAAATAAAACAGCAGTAATAAACCCCATTGCCGGTACCAGACGAAGAGGAAAGGATCTGGACGAGGACAAACTCCTGGCAGAAGAACTGCTGAATGATGAAAAAGAAAAAGCAGAACACCTGATGCTTGTGGATCTTGCAAGAAATGATCTTGGACGAGTTGCTGTAACAGGAAGCGTACAGGTAATTAATTATATGAACGTAAAAAAATTCTCCCATGTTATGCATATAGCATCTAAAGTTGAAGGGACCCTGAAACCCGGGCTTACAGGTATGGATGCCATAAAAGCAACTTTTCCGGCAGGTACAGTCTCAGGAGCACCCAAGATCAAGGCTATCGGGATTATTGATGGTATTGAAAAAACACCAAGACGATTCTATGCAGGTTTAGTAGGATATATAGAAACAGGTGGAGATCTGGATACATGTATCACAATAAGAAGCGCTCTTAAAAAGGATGGATTTCTTTATCTCCAGGCAGGGGCAGGAATTGTCTATGATTCGTCTGCAACTAGAGAATATGAAGAAACAGGTGAAAAACTTGAAGCACTGGCAGTAGCCATTGGAGTGGAGGTTTAAGATGTACCTGATTATTGATAATTATGATTCATTTACTTACAACATTTTTCAGTATATGACTGAGTTAACAGATAAAGAGATTAAAGTGGTTCGAAACAACAGGATCACAATAGAGGAAATTGAAAATTTAAATATTGATGGAATTATCATTTCTCCCGGTCCGGGGCGTCCGGAAGATGCAGGGATATCTCTAGCTGTTGTAAAATATTTTGCCGGCAAAGTTCCCATTCTAGGTGTCTGCCTTGGGCACCAGGTTATGGGAGAAGCATTTGGAGCTGAAATTGTTCAGGCTGAACATATTGTTCATGGAAAAACTGAAAATATGTCACTGGACGGAAGAGGACTTTTTAGAAACATGGGCGTGAAAGAAATTTTTACCCGATATCACTCTCTTATAATAAAACCTGAGTCACTGCCTGATTGTCTGGAAATTACTGCAACAGGAAAAAACGGCGAAATTATGGGAATAAGACATCTCGAATATGATGTTGAAGGTGTACAGTTTCATCCTGAATCTATAGGAAGCCCGGCAGGAAAGCAGATTTTTACCAACTTTATCAATTATAGACGGGAACCTTTTCCGGTAAAACAGATTCTTACCAGTATAATAGGAGGGAAAGACCTCTCTTTTGAGGAAGCAGAAGGGTTTATGACAGAATTGACTGAGGGAGGATTAAATAACTCCCAAATAGCAGCTTTTCTAACATCCTTAAACAGTAAAGGAATTACTGGAATAGAAATTGCAGGATGTGCATCTGCACTTCAGAAAAAAAGGACAGCAATTACTCCGGTGGCTCCTGTTCTGGATACCTGCGGAACAGGAGGAGATGGACTTGGAACATTTAACATATCATCATTCTCTGCTCTCATAGCCGCAGCCTGCGGTGCATCTGTAGCTAAACATGGAAACAGGGCTGTCAGCTCACTAAGCGGCAGTGCCGAATTCTATTCCGAGTTGGGTCTGGATATAACAATCTCCCCTTCAAATGCAAAAAAATTACTGGAAAGTACCAATTTTACATTTCTGTTTGCCCCTACCTACCATGGAGCAATGAGATACGCAGCTCCTGTCAGAAAGGAACTGGGTATGAAAACAATAATGAACCTACTGGGTCCTTTGGTTAATCCTGCAGGAGCTGAGTATCAGATTATTGGTGTTTATGCTGATGAATACTGCATGCCGGTAGCGGAAGCAGCCAGGTTACTTGGAATAAAAAAGGCTGCCATAGTTCATGGCTTTGACGGTCTTGATGAAATATCTGTAACAGGCCCTTCGCGTATTGTCCTTTTAAAAGAAGATGGAACTATTTCCGACTCCGTTTTTAATCCTGAAGATCACGGCATCCCTCTTTACGATCTTTCAGACCTTAAAGGGGGTAATGGATCTGTAAATGCCGCTATGGCTGTAGAGATCCTGAACAACAGCGGCAGTAAAGCAATCAGGGATGCATCTGCTCTTAATGCAGGGGCAGGGCTCTATCTCTACGGTGTAGCCGGTTCTATACAGGAAGGTTACAAAATGGCAACCAGCGCCCTTAAAAGCGGTAAGGTCGCCAGAAAAATTGAAGAAATTATCAATGTTACTAAAGGAATGACTCTGTGATCCCAAAAAAAGATATCAGAGCAGAAATTGTAGCAATGAGGAAAAAATCAGTCTTAATGAATGGTTTTGGACAGGGATTAAAGATACCTGATGCAAGAGAAGTTCCTCTGGTTCCTGTTCCAAAAGAGCAGGTACTTATCTGTGAAATAAAAAGAAGCTCTCCTTCTAAAGGTTCTATTGGGGCAATAAGCAATCCTGTCAAACAGGCAGAACTATACATAGATGGTGGAGCAGATATTATATCGATACTTACAGAACAACAGTACTTTAACGGATCTCTTGAAGATCTTATCAATGTAAAAAACAGACATCCCAGGAAGGCTATTTTAAGAAAAGATTTCCTTTATTCACTGGAAGATATCGAGATATCCTGGCGTGCCGGAGCTGATATTGTATTATTAATTGCTTCTGTAC
>DAOWEB010000220.1 GCA_030638735.1 Spirochaetaceae bacterium | reverse complement strand
CACTCTTAATTATCCCTTTATCCAGAATATGCCGCATTAAATCCAGATATTGTTTCATTGCTCTTCCCTCATTTCTAATAATCCAGCATTACAATATTAGGTAATACCTGACCAGCCTTAAAACTAAAATATTTAAATGGATGAATATCCAAAGGATTAGGATACCATCCATCTATATAACCCAAATCCAGTAAATTTACAGTTGGTCTGTGACTTACAGGCAATACAACAGCATTTTTTAATATAATACTTTCGGCTTGTGAAAATATTTCATATCTTGCTATACCTTCTTCTGCTGTTGCTTTTTTTATAAGATTGTCATACTCAACATCTACAAAGCCTGCATCATTCAAATTACTATTTTCTGTCCACATCTGCAAAAAAGTTAAAGGATCTGCGAAATCTCCTATCCATGTCATCTGGCCAAGGGTATAATCATTCTTTTTTAGATTAGCAAAATAAATGGAAAAATCCTGTAAATCCAGAGAAACTTTAATACCTAATTTATCCTCCCAGGCCTCTGCCATAATCCGTGCCATTCTTTCTGAATCTCCACCTGGAGTAATTCTTATTACTATATCCGGTAAGCCCTTACCATCCCGGAAACCAGCTTTTTCCAATAAAGAAAAAGCCTCTTCGATTTTTGTTTCATTAATTATTTCCACTTCCGGATAATCCGGTATTTCCGGTACAAGACGGCTTGTTGGGAAAAAAACCTGATCATTCCTAATATTTTCCCAGGGGATTAACAAAGTAAGAGCCTGACGCACTCTTGTATCATTCCAGGGAGGTAGACTGCATTTAAAGAAAAAATAGCTTGTTGCAAACATAGGATTAAACAATACATCTTCCTGCTTATCCAATGTCTCAAAATCCCAGTTAAGCGCCCAATTTACTTCTGTTTTATTATAATCCTCAGATATTTTAACAGGCTCTTCATAAAATCTGAAAATAAGCTTTTCCAGACTAACATTTTCCTTATCCCAATATAAATTATTTTTTAACAGGATTATTTCATCATTATTGCGTTTATAAATAAAAAACGGACCATTGCCTACAATAGACTCCCGTTCTTTCCAGTCGCTCTCATCCTGATAATGAGAATGTGTCGGCACAAAACTCATATGACATAATAATTTTAAAAAATGTGCTGCCGGACTTTCCAGTTCTACTTCCAAAACATAATTAGACAAAACATTAATTCCTACTAACTTTGTGTCCGATTCTACTCCCGTTCTATAATCCCTTGCACCTTTAATAATATCAAAAAAAGTGGAAAATTCAGCTTTCAGGTCCGGATCCAGCATTCTTAACCAGGAAGTCTTAAAGTCATTTGCAGTTAGAGGATCTCCATTACTAAATGCCGCGGTTTCTCTTAAATAAAACTTATATATTGTACCATCTTCCGATACTTCCCAATCATGGGCTACTCCAGGTAATGGCTGCAATGTAAAAGGATGATAAGTAACAAGCCCTTCATAAATAGCTGTATAAATCTGTGATTCCAAAGCAGTATATGCGTGAGCCGGATCCAGACTTATCTGGCTTGGCATTAGAGCAAAAACAAACTCATTTTCATTATCAGATTCAGTTTCATTTTCTTCCGGAAGAACATTCGGACCCGGCGAAACACACGAACACAGGAAAACAGTAATAATTATTAAAATTAAAAAAAGAAATATTTTTTTCATAAAGATTCATCCTTTTACTATTGATAATTATAAATAAAAGTAAAGATTTACTGTAAATAAGTCAATAACTAATAAAATTGCAAAGTGATTAAACTATAATTATAACACGCCATACACCTGCTATTCTCGCTGAAAAAAAATATTAGAAGAAAATCATTATATTTATAGCTAAAACAAAATATTTTCACCTAATATAAACAAATTAAAATTATTTTTTTATTTTTTCTGCTAAAATATAAGGAATAAATGTTTTTTATTGATGTTGCTATTAAATTTTTGTTTTTACATATTTTAGAGAAGAGACCTCACCTACGTTAATGTAATTGAGAAAGTAATAAAATATATTAAAAAATCGGTTGCGGTGGAGAATTTATGCGCTCTAAAACTTGAAGCCATGAACTAAAAATAAAAAGTCTGAAGGAAGAACGAATAACATTCCAGTATTCTATTCGAGCACTGAATTTTAATCTACATTCCTGATATAAAAAATCTGTTAACTGGAAAATCTGGTGGATTAAAAAAGCTATTAAATTAAGCAGAAAAAATGCTTCACTTAAGTTATTTTCTCCATGTCCAAAGTTATGTTCCAGATGGTAACCATGATTCTTTAATGTATTAAAAGTTTCATTCTCTATTTTCCAGCGAGCTCTACCGCCACGTACTATATCACAAACATTATCTTTAGTAATTTCTATATCCGTTACCCAGCTGTTATGATAAGTTCTTTTACCTTTAACTATTAAACTGTATTCAGCATAATTTACATAAACTGGATTTTTATTTCCATTTAAAGCTACTTTATTTACCCATTCATATATATGTTTTCTACCTTTTCTATCTATGTAGTCATATTTATTCAGAGTATTCATTTTGCGAAAACCTTCTATATCTTCAAATAAGTATTTATGATCTTTGGGCTTCGCTACAAGAATATATGAAAAATTATTTTCATATAATTCTTCTACAAATGGCTGATTTGAATACAAACCATCTCCTACAATAATTATAGGAAGCATCTTATGGTCAGCTTTAATTCTTTTTAACATTCTTTTAGCTGCATTTCTTTCGCAGTCTTGTTTTTTTTCTCCATCAGTATTTCTAATAAACTCCGGAGATAATGGAATTACTACTCTACTATCAGGATGGACTAATGTTGCCTGGAGTATCTGATGATGATATCTTATTCCATCTTTAGATTTTTTTCTTAAACACTTCACACAATTTATGCTTTCAGATGTAAAATATTCTGAACCATCAACCGTAATAAGATATTTTCCATCTAAAAATTGATATTGCATAAGAGTTTTATCTCTTTGCAATCTTTTAAAATAATCAGAAAATACTGACATTATTGGCTCATATGAATGAATATCTATAATTGTTCGTAATTGTGTATCACCAGGAATATTTTTAACATCAAAAACCGTTGCAAGATTATTTTGCTGAATTTCATCCTGGAATCTTCTTTGAAATTCTAATAAAGCTTTATCCTGTAGATAAAACATAGCAAATCCGCTCATATAAGCGTCATGAAGGGAATAGTCTGTCTTCCATGGTTGTCTTTTATCAGGTATTTTTTCTATATAAGATGCCAAACTGTCTTTTAACGCGCGAAAACATAAATGTTTTTTTTGACATTTTTTTCCTCTTCCCATTATGTTTAATAATACAATAAACATTTAAAAAAGTCTAGTTTTTTTTAATTCTTTATATTGCAATGAGTTATGTTATTTCCGAATAACATGTGATGAGTTTATTTTAATTTTAAATAATTTAACTTTTTTTCAGCGAGAATAGCTGGCCGACATATAAAATTTCAAAGGGGAGGTTTAAAAATTCTGCAAATGTCTTAAGATTTTCTCCGCTATTTTCATATACACCGGAATCAAGTAAGACAATTTTTGATGTAGTTTCGCTAAAAAATTCCTGTGCTGTTTGTTGATCAAAGCCCCAGAAATTAATTTTTTTCTTCCATGAATTAAGCCATCCCGGTGAAACCAAATATGCACCTTGACTTTGCAGATTTTCAACAATTGCTTTACTTGCAAGAAAATAGTGGCAATGACTTACTTTGTGCAGATCCGCTCCGTGATTTTTTTTATATTTTTTATTGGTTATCGACAAGCAAGAGCCGCCGATTATATGAGATGTTTGACATTGCTGCATGAGATTATTCATGAATTTTTCTGAATAATCACAAGTGGTTGGAGCATTCTGTTTAGCCGGAGCATAAAATGCTGTGAAATTTTCGAAACCTTCTTGTGAAAGGATTAATTTTAACTCGAGTTTATACTCATTACATATTGCAACTGTAATTTTTATACTCATTTACTTTAGCCAGGTTAGAGGATATTCTCCCCATTTTTTTACTGCATTAGAGATAGACATCAAAACTGCATCCGGAACCTGGAAGGGTATTTCTCCATGGTTATCGGAAAGTATAAATCCTCCACCGGAAGCAGCTTCGGCAATTGCATTTTTAACAATTGATTCTGCTTTTTCCGGGGTCCAGTTGATCATATCTATTCCATTAAGATTACCAATAACCGTCACTTTACCTTTAAAGGCTGCTTTTAGTTCTCTTAGATTTTCAAGTGTGCTAACGCCAACACCTTGAGTTCCGGTACTAATGACTTCCTTAGCAATTTGTCGGCAATGGCCGGAGGCAAAGTGTGTTGTCGTAGGTCCATTTATTTTGGACAAAACCCGCAAAGCAATTTTGTATCCTGTCTTTAAGTAAACATCTTTCTGAATTATAGTTGGTGAGGAAACCGGATCAATATATACAATTGCTGTTGCGCCTGCCTCAATTTGTGCATTCGCCCATGAAACACAGAATTCTTCATTTAGCTTCATCAAATGATTAAACAGATCTTTTTTCCCAAATATGAGATTCAAATAATCCTCAAAACCCATTTGCATAACCGGTAAAGAAAAAGGAGAGATAACCACCCCCAGAACAGGAGTTTCATCACCAACCTTAGCTTTTAGTTTTTCTGTAGCTATTAATACCTTATTCAAACTTGGATTATTTTTAATGTCGGGCAATTGCTGAATTCCAATCTTTCGAGGAGGGGCATACTTCCCAAGCCCACCTCCGATGAAAGGCAGGGCAGGGGAGCAAGAGCAAGGAATTCAAGGGCGGGCATATCT
>DAOWEB010000071.1 GCA_030638735.1 Spirochaetaceae bacterium | reverse complement strand
CCCATAACACGAATTAGTTCTCCTGTTTCACTTGTCAGCCTCATGGATGTCCCAAGGTGGTCTGTGTGGAAGTAGGAGAGTTCGCTGGTTATTACCTCATCTACTTCCACAAACTTTCTCATGGCTATTCTGGCCCCGTTTGCATAGTAGTATTTTGTGGTTGTTTCTGTTGTGTCAGGGAACACTTCAACTTCATAACTTCCTGTGTAATAGTATACTGTACTTCCGCCAGATGTATACTGTTTTACACGTTTTCCGTCCATATCATAGTAGTAATAAGTTGTGGAAACTGCTCCATCCTTATCATCAGAAATTGATGTCAGTCTGTTTAATATATCGTATGTAAAAGTACGAATATCCGTAGTTGGATTGGCTATACTTCTTTTTTCTGTCATGTTGCCATTTGCATCATAGCTGTAATTATATATTGAATTTGATGTCACTGCATGAGTATGATTGCTGTCATCATAGGAATATGTATTTCCGTCCTTTTCATTTATGTTATTAATTTCATCATACTCATATACCTTGTCATCATACCAGCCATCTCCAGGTCCACCTATTACCATTACTGGCACGCCCTCTGGGAAACCAGGAGGTGTGGGTTGTCCACCTGATGATGAGCCCATAGCAGACATTGCCATGGGAGCCGCAGCACCATTCTGGAAACTATTTGCTGAAATTAATCTGTCAAATTCATCATATCCGTAAAGATCATAATAACGTCCAATATCATGTTTAACTATAACATTGTCTTTTCTATCATATTCATATTCCAGATCCATAATATAATCATCTAAACCATTTGTATTGGTAGTAATTGCTTTCAATCTGTAGCTGAAATAGTTCCCTGTTGAATTATCAGATTCATCGGATTCATCATAATAGTCATAAACTGTGGATA
Source organism: Spirochaetaceae bacterium (assembly GCA_030638735.1). Lineage (GTDB taxonomy): Bacteria > Spirochaetota > Spirochaetia > B11-G9 > B11-G9 > JAJRQE01. Next base: position 7,524 of record DAOWEB010000071.1, on the reverse strand, counting down.
TTCCATTCCCGTAAATCATTTCAGTTACCTTGCCTAGTGCAGAATATGTATAATCTGAAATGTAAGATGAGTCACCAATAACATTCTTCAAAGCTGTATTTTCACCATAATTATAGAATACCTCTTCAGCTGTAATCTGCCCATTTACAAGAGGGTAGGTCTCTTTTATCAGCCGATCCATAAGATCATATTCAAATAATGTAGATGCTGCCTGTGTTCTTCCACTTATTGTTTTATCATGCTGTTTGATTCTTCCACGTTCATCATAGTGGAACTCATCCGATCCTTCAGGATAATTTATACTGGTAAGCATACCAATAGAAAATCCATGATCAGGTTCATCAAAGTTGTAGGACGTTAATTCTATTTCGGTAGAATTATCTATATAGAATTTTCTTGTTTCTCTGCCAAGACTATCATATTCAAAGAATATTACATTACCGGCTGCATTCTGTTGGCTGGTTAGGTTCCCGTCTGAATTGTACTCATAGGTCCATATACCCATATCAGGATCATCAAATAGTACTTTATTGCCCAGACCGTTGAGTTCGGTCAAAATAGTATTTTCAAGGCCGGGAAATCCTACTGCATCTGTTATTTCAACGTAAAATGGTGTTGATCGTATTTCTGTTTCGTTGTAAGCAGATAATAAAGAATGATCTTCAGTGCTTGAATGTTCTCCTTCATAGATTTTATTTGTCTGCAGATACCCTCGTATTTTAACAGAAGTGAGATGTTCATTTTCATCAATGGAATATGTAGTGTCTTTTGTATATACAAACTCTTTAACAGTATTATCACTGTTTATTACTTTGTTAATTCTACCTGCTTTATCAAATTCTGTAGTTTTATATCGATTTGAAGGATTCTCAATAATATTATAATCATACTGACCATTTGAAGAAAAATAAGGAACCGAAACCTTATACTGCCGTCCCATATTATCGTAGAAATAATCCGAGATTATCCACTGATTGTTATTTCCTTCCTTTTTTTCCTGTACCAGTCTCCCAAATCCGTCATAATATTTATGTACTTTATAAGTACCGTCAACAGAGGCTGTATCTGCCATTGTTTCTATAACTGTTTCAGGGGTGGTTATTACACTACCATTTAGAACCGCATCGGTGTATGAAAAAGAAACAGAAGGATTTACTCCATCCAGTGGTTTTTTAATGGATTCAATTCTGCCAAGAGAATCATACACTGTAGTTGTTAAAATATTATTTCTTGTATCAGTTTTTGAAACTGGAAATAAGAAATCGTTATAAGTAATCTCCTCTACTAATTCGGATGCAGTACTGTCTGGTCTTATCATTGATTTCTGAATTGGCAGGGTATGATAATCGGAATCGTATATATAACTTTCAAAGGCAACACCGGACTTATTCGCTTCAGGATTCCAGTAGCCTGCAAGATTTCCAAAGGCATCATAACTCCACTGTTCTGCTACTTCTGGTACACTTTGCACTGCACCATCCGGATAATGAATGTTGGTAATTTTTTTCTCTGTCATAAGACCTTTATCAATGTCACTATCTGATGTATTACTATAATTCCCGTCATAAAAGAGATTTACCTCATTCAAAGTTGTTTCAAGAACATAATTATTTACATCAAAATAGAATCCTTTTGTCAGAATTGTTGTAGGTTTATGAACATATGTAGATTCATTCATTTTGAAGGTATATAATGTATGGCTCTGATCCAGTAAGTCATTATCGGTAAAAGTTCCTTGACTGAAGGAATTCACACTAACGTCTTTATAGTCAGTTATTTCTCTTGATGTAACCTTCCAGTATGTATCTCCCTGTGGTTTTTCTACAGTTTCAGTCAATTCTTTCCAATCAACATAGGCATTTGTATTTGTCAAATATGATAAGTTAATTTCCGGAGTTACATCATCATACCTTGCAATAAAGCTGTCTGTTTTATAGATATAATTAACTGCAGGTTTTTCTAATGCTGAATTTTCTGCATAAATTTGCTTTTTTTCATAGCGACTTCCTGAGTACTCAAAAAGGTCACCATCTGCATTTATCTTTTTTACACCAATAAGCAGATTTTGCATTTCCTCTGTCTGATCGTAGTAGTAGACTTCTTTACTTCCATCGGGCAGGGTTTTTGTGAAGCGTTCAAAACCATAATCTGCCTGTTTATATTTAAACCCGGAATGAGTAAGGCCATTATAGTATTCATAGCTTGTAGTTGACACAGGACTAATGCCGTCATTAACAGTCATTGAAGTTGCAATGTGTTTTAAAATTTTATTTGAAACAATGGGATAGCTATTTGCTCCCGAAACAATCACTCCATCAGTATAAGTTGAAAGTCCATAATCCAATGTAACGGAACTGCCTGTTACAGGATTGTTTACGGATGATAACAAATCATAAATTTTAAAATTGCTGTATAAATTTATTTCCTGTTCACCGTGTATTGCTACCAAATCTTGTGTGCCTTTACCATTAAAATCAGAAGTCATCCAATTGGAAAATAAGGCTGTACCGTATAAATTATGAGAAATATTAACAGGATTAGCGATATCAAAGTATCCATTAGCTTTGGATTTATATAATCTTATATTAGTATTATCAATAAAAACAAAATCATCATTACCATCACTATCAAAATCTCCTGTTTTCCAAAAGCCATCTGTAAAATTTTGACTACTGCCATTCAAATATTCTAAGTATCCTATGGGTAAATTATAAATTGGGGATATTGATTCACCTGTTAATCCACCAATTCCATTCCCTAAAAAAGTATAAATAAATTGATCGGATAAATATGCTATGTCAATAAAGCTGTCCCCATTAAAATCTCCGGTATAAAGATTGACATTGTCTGATAGAAGAATAGGGTAATGAATTGATTCAGTTATTTTTGGTGCTTCAAATCCAGGTAAATTATTAGCATCACTATCATATAAATATACTTCGAATTCATAATTATTAATATCATTATAATACAGATCATCAAAGCCGTCTCCATTAAAATCTGCTACAACCCATTTATCTGAATGAAACGAGGTATTAGGAATGTTTGAACTATCCTGAAAAACAGATGAAACTGTTCCATTATTGTCAAAAAATATCATGTAAATTATACCACTGCCGGTGTTTAAAACCAGATCCATTTTACCGTCACCATTAAAATCGCCGGATTTATAATATATTCGTCGATAACTTTCATCGCTAGCGGGTATGACACTTGGAACTGAACCAACTGGTGAAGCAAATGTCCCGTCACCCTTTGATAATTTAACATATATTGTCCGTGGTGAATGAGGAGATATCTTAATAAGATCATCCAGTCCATCTCCATTAACATCACCTATAATGAAATCATTAGGACCTATAGATAAAGGGAAATCATTGGTAATTTGTGGTTTTATAATGAAACTACCTATTTTGGTTTTTTCATATAAAGTAATCTCGATATAAGAATTCGAAACGGCTTTCGAGAAATGAATAATATCAGTTAATCCATCACCATTAAAATCTCCTGTTTCATAATTAAACGAAAAATGTGAGGTACTGCCAGTACTCATAGTTTGTTGATGAAAAAGTGCACTACCTGTATTGGCTTCCCAATCAAAAGTATATACTGACTCCGAACTATCTGCAGGGAGATCACCTGTACTGTCATTGTCCAGGTCATTACCAAGGCGTTTTATTTCTTTTAACCTTTTTTCAGAGCTGTTTGGTGAAACATCATATATAAACTCATATTGTCGGTAGATCTTTCCTGAATCACCATCAATATCAGTATCAACATAGACCTTTATATTGGAAATAAGATTTGCTATCCGATGAGTTTCGACCTTGCCTTCATGATTTACAACAAGATGGGAATAAGGATATGAATTGTTTTCATTATACAGAATCTCCACTGCACGATAATTGTTTATTGCTGAACTTTCGTTCTTAGTGTATATGACTTTCTTTGGATACAGCATTGTATTTGATGTATCTTCATCGTAATAAATTGAATAATAATTGCCATTAAGATCTTCCACTCTGGAGAGTTTCCATTGTGATGCAAAGTTTGTACTAATAATTGAGAGTCTTCCATCATTACTAGCTGTATGGTTGTCTGTAATTCCTGTATCTCCATTAAAACCAAAGTACTGTTTTTCCCCATTTTGGTTTGTAATTATCCAATAAGAATTTATCATTCCCAGATCAATAGCTTCTATTTTTAGAAACTTATCTCTTCCAGTATGGTAGATATTAGTAGTTTCCTCTTTGATTAATCTTTGACCATTATAGACAAAATAATCACTGCCTCCATTTCCTCCACGTACTCTTTTTATGGAAGAGATTCCGGATAGAGACCAACCCACACCTACCAGACCTTTATATTCAGTCGAAGCATAATTAATGGATAGCTCCTGTCCCATTCCATTGGTTGCAGGGGGCAGTTCAATTGGTACCGAATATGTAAACAAGCCGTTTGGCGTAACTTGCTGTGCCCATAATGGATATACTAATAATACAACTAGAAAAACTATAATGCTGAGCAACTTCTTCATATTCGAACTCCTTTTTACATTAACTTTACTATGATTATCTTTTTAATATTTAATTATATAATTAACTGAAACAGATGCCGGGGCTGTTTCGTCACCTGATCTTGGAGTATCGTTTGTCCCATCATCAATTGCATTAGATACTTCTGCTGAATTAGGAGTAAGATTAGTTCCACGTAATCTGTAATAACTATCTCTATAACTTCCATTTTGGGCTAAATATCTCTCACCTAACCAAGTAGCAGTACTACTACCTCCATATGCATTTCCACGTAGAATATAATGCTTATGACCTTGAAACTCATCTTTTTGTAGGAATCCAACTGCACCACCGGAAAAATCGGCTCCATTTGCTTTATTCATTATACCATGTTCACCTGCTCCCCTGACAAAAATACCTCGTAAATCCGGTAGTGAAAATTCACCGGATATAATAATCAGACTACCATTGCTATTTGTAGGATTAAATGAATAACCAATTATATTAAAGAGTGTACTATATTCTACTTGGCTGACAGAAGCTCCATTACAATACAACCACCCGGAATTAATTTCCACTAATGCATTTGTTTCAGTTATTTGACCGCCATATGCCTGAATTGTACCTGTTGGATTAAGAAAACTGGTTAATTCAACTTGTTTGTTGTCAATCATAATCCATATTTTACCAGCTTCATCGATTGACAAAGCTTCCTGTGCATACAAAAAAAATGTAATTGTTAACAAAATTCCAATTAATAATAAACGTTTCATAATTTCCCTCAAAATTTGGTATCTTTATATATCTTCTGACTAAATCAGCTTAATCTTCTAATATTTAATTATGTAATTTAGTGATATAGATGCAGGTGCTGTTTCATTACTGGTCCTTGCATTACCGTATGTTGTAGATTTAGAACCAGCAGAATCAAAATTAAATGTATATTGATAACCATTAGTATCTGCATCATAAACTTTATGATCACCAGCATAAACACCTGTAAATGCACCTGAAAAAGAATTTCTTTTCACTACTGTTTTAAAATGGCCAAAAATTCGCTGCATTCTATCAGTCATTTCATTTCCAACTGCCCCACCGGTATATTTATCAATATTATTTGCTTTTGTCATTTTTGCATTAGTATTTGCTCCCCTGACAAAAATACCTCGTAAATCCGGTGTCTTTGCAGTAGACAATCCTGAAGCAGATAGTACACTTCTTAGATCAGCATACTTTGAATCAGTTATAGGCGTTCCATCACACATAACCCAGCCATCCGGTGGAGTAAGTCCTATATATGCTACTACTGTTCCCACTGGGGTTACAAAACCTGTTTCGTCTCTTATACGGCCGTTAACTTCAAGTTTTTCTCCTTCAGATTCCTTTCCAATGCCGACATTCCCTGATGAATCTATTGTCATTGCTTCCTGTGCGAAAAGAAAAAATGAAATTGAGATTAAAAAAATTACTAATAATAAACGTTTCATATATAACTCCTTTTTTTATTTTACTTTATTAAGTACATAAACTATTTATACTGCTGTTAGTAGTATTGTCATTGATTTTTGTCATGCTTTATGTGCAGGTATACTCTATTTACTTCAATCTTAACCATTCCAACTCTGGAAGTACTTATATTAGAATTTTTATTGATTTGCAGCAAAATAAAGAATTGTTAAACATTTTATACATAACCTTTTTATAATAATACTATTATTAGTTTTAATAATTAATATAGATTTATCATAGAATTTATGAGGAGTCAATAATTTTTTTAATTTTTCATTTTTTATAGTTCCTAATTATTTATTAATAATCTGCTAAATAAATTATTCAATGTAGTTTTTTTACTTCACCAATAAACATAAATCGGTTATACTTCGAAAAAATGTTGTTTTATGAAACCTGGGAAAGTATATGGATTATTTAAAAGGCAGTTATCTATCTCTCATTGTATTTTTATTATTCTCACTCCCGACCTCCGTAATAGATATAAGGCAAAAGCGAATTCCAAATTGGATTGTTGTACCAGGAACATTGGTACTATTTGTACTGCGAATCTTAATTTTTAAAGATCCGTTCCTAAGAGTATTATTTGAAATGATATTGGGATTTTCCATTCTATTTACAATTCAATTTCTTACAAAAGGAAAACTTGGAATGGGAGATGTAAAGTTTGCGGCCTTAATGGCTGTCTTTGTCGGATTCCCCTGGTGGTTTATTGCTACAGGAATTGCCTCTGTCCTGGGGCTTGTATTTTCAGTAATAGGTTTGTACTTTGGAAGAGTAAATAAAAAAACACAAATTCCCTTTGCTCCCTTTCTGACAGCAGGAAGTATTGCTGCATACTTTGTTAATTACTCTGGTTTAATGACATTTAAGGTTTTAATGTAATGAAAAAAATATGTTTTATATTCCTTCTAACTGTTTCAATTTATTCAGTATCTGCTCAGGAGATAAAGCAGATGGAATTTATAAACCAGCCTATAAAAGATATTCTTTTTACTCTGGCACAAACAACAGATACATCAATTATTACTGATGATACTGTAGATGGGCATGCCTCATACTATTTTAGTAATACAACCCTGGATACTGCATTAGAGCATTTCCTTGATCCCTATGATCTTTATTTTTGGAAAAAAGATGGAATCTATTATGTTTCGAAGGTTATGGTTAAATATAATAGTACCACTGGGGCATTAACTCTTTTTGCAAAGGATGTGGAACCCCAATTGATATTAGAGAAGATATCAAAAGAGATAAAGTCTACTATCCTTTTTGATGCTCTTCCACGAGAGAAGTTAACAGTAAATGCCGAATCTCTGCCGATTAGACGGGTAATTGAAATTGTAATGCATCGTTTTAGTAACTACGAGGTTGAAGATCATGAAGATTACTATTATGTAAAAAGACAAACTGTGGAAAGAAACAATACACCCAGGAGCGCTGCAGGTGCTGTTAAAGAGAATAATGGTCTCTTTTCAATTTCTGCGGATTCAATACGTCT
>DAOWEB010000232.1 GCA_030638735.1 Spirochaetaceae bacterium | reverse complement strand
GGTTTTAAAAATTATATCTGGATATTTTCAATGCCCACATTCTGGAACTCATTACAGGTAAAAGGAACCTATATTGTAATCCGATTAACAGGAATTATTGTTCTTGCTTTTTTTATGGCACTTGCAATTAATCAAAACCTGCCAGGTGGTGATTTCTTTCAGGCTGTATATTTTATGCCCTATGTATTTCCACTTGCTGTAACATCAATAATCTGGAAACTTTTTTATCAGCCCTTTGGTCTTATAGAACAATTTACTACCAGCTTAGGTATGGAGCCAATTTTTTGGCTTACCTCTGCAAATACAGCACTTCTTGCTATAACGATAACTACAGTTTGGTCTGCAGCTGGTTACTATTCAATTATAATTCTTGCAGGACTTCAAACAATTCCCAGAGATGTCCTTGAAGCTGCAGAGATTGATGGTGCAGGAAGAATAAGTAGATTTATTCATATTATTATGCCTTATTTAAAACCTACTATTTTCTTCATTCTTGTTGTTGGTACTATTAATTCCATTAGAGGATTCCCCCCATTCCTGATTATGACAGGAGGTGGGCCTGGAAATGCTACCAGGGTTATTGGTTTAATGATTTATGAATACGGTTTTGTACATCTTAAAATGGGAGTTGGTTCTGCAATGTCTGTAGTGCTCCTTGTTATTATTCTTGGAATTACACTTATTCAGAAAAGAGTGTTAAGTAAGGGAGGGGAAATATAATGAATATTATTGAAAGCAACAAACTCTCCAAATATCTAAGTACAGGAGTTGTACTGTTATTTGCTGCTATACTGGCCGTTATTTTTATAGTACCAATGTTATATATTTTAACATCATCCTTAAAATCTGTAGAAAATATTTTTACTGTTCCAATGAAATGGATTCCGGAAAAAATACATTTGGAAAACTTTACAGAACCACTAATAAAGAAAAATTTTGCTCGTTATTTTATAAACAGTTCAATTATTGCAATTGTAGTTACCAGCGCTACCCTCTTTTTCAGTTCACTTGCCGGCTACAGTCTTGCCAAGTTTGATTATAAAGGTAGAAATATGCTTTTTATACTTATTTTGGTAACAATGATGGTTCCGATTGAAACAACTATTGTACCTTTGGCAATAGTTGTTAGAAAGCTGGGAATGATGGACAATTATTATGGTCTTATTTTACCTGTATTATTGAGTCCATTTGCAATATTCTGGATGAGGCAATTTATTATTACCCTTCCGGATGCATATGCTGAAGCAGGAAGAATTGACGGACTTGGAGAATTCTCAATATTCTGGCAATTAATTTTTCCACTATGTAAACCTGCTGTTGGTGCTCTGGCTATTTTTACATTTATGGGAAATTGGAACAGTCTTATATGGCCAATGATTGTTGCTACAAGTGATAGTCTAAGAACAATTCCTGTTGGACTTGTTGCATTTGAAGGTGAATTCTTTACACCATTTAATCAATTGTTTGCAATGTCTGTACTTACAATTCTTCCTACATTTATATTCTTTATGTTCCTTAGGACTAAATTAATTAAAGGAATGGCTATGGTAGGAATAAAAGGCTGAAAGGTTTAATAGGAGATTTAAAATAATGTTTGACATAGCCATGATAGGGCATTTAACTAAAGATATAATAAGTGTAAATAACACTAAAACAGAAATACCTGGCGGGGCTGTATATTTTTCCTCAATTGCAGCAGCTGTCAGTGGAGCTGATGTTCTTGTAAATACAAGAATTGCCGTGGACGAAACCAGTTATCTTTCCGAAATGACTGATGCAGGTGTCACTGTTAAAAATCTTGGTTCTAAAAATACAGTTTGTATGAATCTTAATTATTCAAATGATATGGAAACAAGAAAAATTACTGTTTCAAATCTTGCAGATCCATTTGTTATGGAAGATGTAAAAAATATTGATGCTTCAATTTTTCATTTGGCTGGTCTTATTCGTGGAGATTTTCCCGATGAAATGATAACTTATTTATCAAAAATGGGTCATGTTGCTCTTGATGTACAATCAGTTCTCCGTTGCGAAAAAGACTCAAAGCTTTATTTTGAAGACTGGACTGATAAAAAGAAGTACCTGCCCTTTATAACTTACCTTAAAACTGATGCTGCAGAAGCTGAAATTCTTACAGGAGAATCGGACAGGTATAAAGCGGCGAAATTTCTTTATTCATGGGGAGTACAAGAGATAATTATAACACACATGTCTGAATTACTTGTTTATGATGGGACCTTTTATAGATCTCCTTTTACCATGGAAAATATGTCAGGCAGATCGGGAAGAGGAGACACTTGCTTTGCATCATATCTGGCATGGAGAAAAAGCCATAGTGTAAAAGAATCAACTCAATATGCCGCAGCCCTGACCAGTATAAAAATGGAAAGTCCGGGTGCATTCAAGGGGACTATTCAGGATGTGAAAAATAGGATTGTTGATTAACTTACTTTATTAAGTAGAAAGGATTAGAGAAAATGAGAAATATCCCTTTTCGAATAGCTCATAGAGGTGATTCTACAACTGCCCCTGAAAATACTTTTGAGGCAGTAAAAGCTGCTGTGAATTTTGGATGTGAAGGTGTTGAAATTGACGTAAGACTTACAAGAGATAATAAAATAGTATTGATGCATGATGAATATATTGATCGAATGGTATTTAACGGTAAAGGGAAAAAGAAAAACACAAAACTTAGGGATCTGAACTTATCAGAAGTAATGGTTTTGAAAATACCATATGAAAATCATCTTCTTCCGGATTTCCCCAAAGCTGGTATTAAAAAAGAAAAACTACTATTTGACAGAGTAGATAACAGAATGTTTGGACAGGATCCTAAATCTCCTTATAAACATAAAGGGAAGTATACATCTGTGATTTTACTTGAAGACATAATTCTTATGCTTCAAAAAAGTAATTCAAATATTATTCTTGAAGTTGAATGTAAAGATATAGGAATGGCACCATTTCTTGATAAACTTATTAAAAAAACTAAAAGTCATGGTCTTGTTATTTTAATGTCCGGGGATATAAAAATAATCGATGAATTTCAGGAATATTTTATAAAAAAAGAGCAAACACAAAATATAAGACTTGGTGCCAACATACGACGATTAAACATACATTGGAAAAATAAACTTGAGTATATGAAATTCTATGAAGTGGGCCTTAACCCTAATTATCTTAAAAAAGAAGATGTTATTTATCTGCATAGTAGAGATATAAAGGTTTTTTCTAATCTTGGAGATTATCCTGAATGGTGGGAAACAATCCACAATTTTGGTATCGATGGATTTAAAACTAATTATATTAGGGAATATACTGTGTGGTTCAATAATAGGATATCTTAATAATACATATTATAGGAATTGAGATATAAACTCTTAGTAATTTAATAATTGATGAGTTTTTTTGCACAAAAAAAATGGATGTGATATTCATTATACTGTATTTGAAATGGCCGTCTCTTTCACATTTTTACCAATCCAGGCTTCTAACAATAGTAATAACAGAAGAAAACCCAGATAAACCGGAACAACAAGAAAACTGGTATGGAGACTTTTCATATCACCTATAATTCCCATAATTAGTGTCGCTGAACTATATCCTGGTATTCCAAAACATGATAAAAATATCATTAACACAGTAATATCAACTTTAATGACAGAACCGGCATAAGATTGAATACTAGGCCATAGAGAGGCGATAGTTATACCAATAGAAAACATGAAGATAAAAAGAGATGACAAAGTATCGATTCTAAAAAATAAAAAACTAATTAACAATGAAGATCCGGCTGAATAGATTAATATTTTCTTTAAACCATATTTATAAGCCAGCTTACTGGCAAGTATTCTCCCAACAACCATTCCCATTGCAAAAAACGCAGTTCCGAGACCACCAAAACGAGGTTGAGCATTAAATTGAAGTTGAATATAACTTGCGCTCCAGAAGGCAAATGCACCTTCTGCACCTCCAGCAAAGAAAAGAGAAAAGCCTAATATCCAGAATCTGGGCTTAACCAGAATCTCTCCCATATGACTAAAATCAGTTCTTGATTTTGGAAGTTTGGCTTTTTTACTCGAAGGATACAAAAAACTAATAAACAGAACAACAATAGCCAATCCTGAAAAAATAATTCTCCAGGAAACTCCTCTGGACAATAATTCACCGAAGAGAAGAACACTGAAACTCACACCTATCGGCCAGAAGGCATGAAGTATATTCATTCTTTTTCCACTATCTCCTGGATGAACATCTTCTACCAAAGGTGTTAATAATGCTTCCAAAAAACCAGATCCAAAGCCAATTAAAAGAATGAGAAATATTGACATAAGATAGGTAGTACTTTGCGTAAAAAGAAAAAGACCGGCAGCTAAAATTAAAAGAGAAGAACGCAATAATATTATTTTACCAAATTTCGCAGCAGCAAAACAGCTAAGAATCAATACCCCAAACTGTTCAATAGAGCTTACAAAACCTAAAGATCCGCCCTGAGTCAAATTAAATGATAGTTCATCTGCAATTTGAACAAGACAGATAGGAAGAGCTGTTGCACTTGCTGCATAAATAAAAATTGATGCTATTGCAGCAATATCAAGTTTTTTTGTTATACTTGTCATAATAAACCCATATAATAATTTGTAATCGCGCTCCGAAATGCACTATTCTTATTGCTTTAATATACTATTACACTTTTTATCTTTTTTATTTTCATCCTCTTTAAAGGGAAAAGCATATTTTCCATGAAGAACACAACCCTGTACTCCAGGAGAACATTCTATTTTTAGTCTAAGACACTGGTAATCTTTAGCTTTATATTTACAGTCAAAACTCATAATGTTTGTTAGTATCTTCAAAACTAATTAATTATTCAAGGGTATTTAATTTCTATTTAGATAGGAATGTATTATTTCAGGAAGCTCCTCCATGGATTTTATATAATAATCCGGAGCAACACCAGTGTCCTTTACATCATCAATATCTTCTAAATATTCAATCTGAACGGTAGCCATAAAACCTGCATTACTGGCACCGTAAATATCTTTCAACGGGCTGTTTCCAACATAAAGACACTCTTCCGGAAGAAACCCTGCCTCTTTTGCAGCATACAGAAAAATTGACGGATCAGGCTTGGATCTGCCAAAAGAGGAAGAAAGAATAACCTTTGAAAAATATGATTCCAAACCATAATCCACAAGATTTCTTGGGACCTGAGTCAAACTAAGAACATTACTAATAATTCCATAAAACAAATCAATTTTTAAAAGTTCTCTCATTACCTTTTTCATCTCCGGTCTTGCAGTACGGTTAAATCGACCTGTTTCTATAAGGAATGTAAGCTCCTCTGCTGTATTATCATCCAATAGATCTATTTCAGGTTCATCATAAAGAATATATTCCTTCCAGACCTGTAACCCTGAAAGCTCTATTAATGTTTTAGATTTCCAGTCCTTATATTTCCTGTGTCTCTTTGTAAATACTTTATAAAACTCACTGGCTGTATATTTCTGAGTAATATCTATTCCTGTATCCTTTAAAATTGACATCATTTTTTCCATTGCTTTAAGGACATTATCAGGATCATCCGGATAAAGATCTATAGTTCCGCCAAAGTCAAAAAAAACTGCTTTTAATTTAATGTTTCCATGTTTGGTATAAATCATAGTTACTCCTGGTTAGATACTAAACAATTTAAACACAAATGTAAAGTTTCTTTCATCAATTGACCATAATGCAATTTTTGTTTAGTATTAAAGTTATGAAAAAGATTGGCGTATCAATACCCTGGGATTATCTATCTGATAAAATTATAATAAAAGAATCCAAAGTACTAAAAGATACTTATGGAAAAGCAGATTCATTCCTTAAATTTCTAAAAGATCTTAATATAACTCATATAGAACTAAGACACCGGAAAGCCGAAATGTCAGAAGATGATATGGAAATTGTATTTAAAATTCTTTATGATTTCAAATTTAAAATTTCAATACATGGCGATACTCCCCCTCAGGGAAATATCTGGACAGTAAAAAAAGTTTTTCCATGGCTTGATTCATATAATAAAATATTTTCCCATTCGGATGATTTTGTAATAATTACATTACACCCTTTTACGGGCTCTGAATCTATATCAACATACAGAGAACAAACCATTAATTTTATTAAAAGACTAGATAACTTTATAACAGAGGATAATCTTCCGATAAAACTTGCTCTTGAAAATCAGAGAAGTAAAAAGATCAATGACCCTGGAAAATCCTTTTTAGAAATTGAAGGAATCTGGCAAGAAATAGACAGGAATAATGTAGGAATCTGCTGGGATATGGGACACTGTTTTGCCAATTATTTGTTGGATAATACACTCTACCCAATATACCCTCATTTTGAATTCTCAGCAGCAGCAACCCATACTCATATACACGACCTTGGACCAGACGGCAGGACTCACTGGATATTCAAAGAAAATATCATACCCCTGGCTGACTATGTCGGGCAGCTTAAGGTTGTAGGATATGAAGGTGTTTATAATCTGGAAT
>DAOWEB010000266.1 GCA_030638735.1 Spirochaetaceae bacterium | reverse complement strand
AAATGCAGCAATTGTATATTTATCTGTGTTAATACCCGCAAGCCAGGCTGTATGTTTATTCCCGCCTAACATATAGAAGTTCCGACCAGTCCTGGTTTTCTTCATAAAAATTGTAGCTGCTGTTACAAGAACTAAAGTAATAAGTACTCTGGGAGTAACCAAAGGGAAAATCATATTTGACAACCAGTCCGACACAGCAAAAGCATCATCCGATGAAAGGCTGATTGTATTCCCCCCGGTGAAAGTGTATATGGCACCCTGAAGTATAGTCATCATCCCCAGGGTAACAATGAAGGAAACTATTTTTGCCTTGGCTACTAAAAGTCCATTTATAAGTCCGATCATTCCACCGGCTAAAATGGCCACAGGAACGCTTCCTCCAAACCCTATATACTCTTTTAATCCTAATCCGATTATTCCTGAAAGAGTAACAACTGTACCAATGGTAAAATCGATCTGACCAATTATGAGTATAATAGTAAACCCAATTGCAACAGTTGCGTTCATAGCCAGAGTACGCATAATGGTTGTAAGGTTAAATACATTAAAAAATCTCGGAGCAAATAATGTCATAAAAAGAAAAACGAAAATAAAAAGAATATAAATTCTGTTTTTATCTGCAAATGTAAACAATGAAGCTTTATTAATATTTTTTTTAAGCATCGTCACGCCCCATACTTCGTAATGATTTGGCATTTATACCAACAACCAGAATAAAAATAAAACCCCGAATCATATCCTGAGAAAAAGTACCAACCCCCAGAAGCGTCATAATATTATTCATAAGACCAATTATTAAAACGCCCCCAAGAACTCCAATTATCGATCCACGACCACCGGCAAGGGTCATCCCGCCAATTACAATTGCTGTAACAGCCTTAAAATCGTAACCCGTCCCGTTATACCAGGCACCAACCCTGGAAAGAGAGGTAATTGTAAGACCTCCCACAGTTGCTGTCAGAGCACAGATAATAAAAGCTATACCAATAACTCTTTCTGTATTTATACCGGAAAATTTGGCAGCTTTCTGTGCAGCTCCAGTCATTTTCAACTGTATTCCGTATTTTGTTTTTTTCATAATAAAATTCAGAATAACTACAAGAATAATCAGCATTACCAGTGGAAGAGCAATTTTATTAAAAAATCTTAATCTGTAAATAGCATCAAACATATCGCTGGCTCTCTGGGTTTTAGCTATCATATCCGGGTATATCTGCTTATTGACCCAAACCAGCCTTATTACTCCCAAAGTTACATAGTTAACAGCCAGGGTCCAGATTATTGGATTTGCCTTGTATTTACCAATTGCTACTGCATTTATAAGACCTATAAACAACCCTGCAATAACAGCAGCAAGTATTGCAGCAATAAATCCAAACTGAAGCATCTGCACAGCAACAATTCCTGTTAATGCCATTGTTGTTGGAGCAGATAAATCTGCAAATTGACCGGAATAGGTCACAAATGCCATACCTACAGCTACTATACCCAGCATAGAAACAGCATCAAGAATATTTAACATATTTTGAGCAGTTAAGAAATTATTAATAATTCCAAGGCTCTGAAGGATAATACCCAACAGTAAAAACATTAGTGCAACAGCATAGATCCCTGCATAATGCATTACCTTTCCAAGTAAATTTACACTGGTAGCTCTGTAATCTATTTGTTTTATTTCTTCCTTTGTTGTCTCACTCAATTTATTATTCTCCATCTCTATACACCTTCACCATTTGCAGCAAGCAGAACACTTTCCTCAGTACAGTCCTCTTTAGGCATCTCTTTAATAATTCTGCCTTTACGCATAATTAGAACACGACTTGATAAAGAAACAAGTTCCGGAAGATCTGAAGAAATTAAAATTACTGTATTACCTTCTCCAGCCAAACGTTCTATAGATTGATGTATAGTCATTTTTGCACCAATATCGACACCCCTGGTAGGCTCATCCAGAATCAATACTTTTGTTTCACATGCCATCCATTTGGCAAGTAATACTTTCTGCTGATTTCCTCCGGATAAATTACCGACAATTCTCGAAGAATCAGGAGGATAGATTGACAGTTCCTCAATAAGTTCATTAACTTTATCAATCCCAGCGCTTTCCTGATATATACCTTTCTTTATCAACTCAGGAATTAATCCTGCCAAAATATTTTCTTTTATATCCAGTCTTAGTGCCAGACCTTCAGTTTTTCTATTTTCGGTAAGATATATTATTCTATTTGCAACAGCCTGACCCATATTTTTCAGGGTAATCTCTTTTTCATCCAGATAAACCTTTCCGGAATCCTTATCATCCAGCCCAACAAGAACACGTGCTATCTCACTTCTTCCAGCACCTGACAACCCGCAGATTCCTAAAATCTCACCTTCAAAAGCACTAAAGGATACATCATGAAAAAATCCATGTCGGGATAAATCTTCTACCCGCAATCGTTTATTTTCTCTGGCATGACTTGTGTGGGAATAAAATTCTTTGACAGACTTACCTACCATCATCTGAACAAGCTCTCCGCTTGTTACCTTATCAATCTCTTTCGTCCCGATCTTCCTACCATCTCTAAGAACTGTTACTCTGTCGGCTACCTGGAAAATTTCAGGAAGATGGTGTGAAATATATACAATAGCCAATCCGCTTTTTTTAAGATCATGAATTATCGTAAACAGGCGTTTTACTTCCTCCCTTGAAAGTGCTGAGGTGGGTTCATCCATTACAAGGATAGAAGGATTATTACCCAATGCCTTGGCGATCTCCACCAGCTGACCTTCATGCTGACTGATCTCCTCTATCTGCAGCATTGGATCAAGATGTCCAAGGCCTACCATTTCCAGACAACGTCTGGTTTCCTTTACAATTAGTTCTCTGTTTAGAAATAATCCCTTTTTAGGAAGCCTTCCTACCAGAACATTTTCAGCTATACTCAAGGGCATTGCCAGACTTAATTCCTGATAAATCATTTCGATCCCGTTCTTTTTTGACTGTGCAGGTGTGTTAAGAAATATACTTTTTCCATCTATATAAATCGCACCTGAATAATCATTAAATGAACCTGCAATCATTTTCATCAGGGTTGATTTTCCAGCTCCATTTTCTCCGATAAGTGCATGTACTTCACCGGCCCTTACATTAAAGTCTACATGATCAACAGCTAGAGTACCGACGAACTGCTTACTTACTGACTTCATTTCAAGAGCAGTCTGAAAGGACCCGGCACTCCTTGTTACTTCATCACTCACTTACTATCACCCTCAGTTCTCCTTCTTTAGAATCCAGATTTCATAAGACAGTAAAATCCAATATCATCTTTCATTTCTATTCTTTTTCTATTTCACTTCTATTCATTTTCTATGTTAAACCCCTGATCTTCATCCCGCAACAGGACTTTTTGGGAATCAAACAGTAATTATTAACTATCACTATTTCATCTCCGGAAGATCATACTCTCCAAGCTTAAGAGGATACTTCCCATACTCTCTAACCAGGTTAACAACATAATCATATCTTTTCCCGGATACAGAATGGGGAACAGAATGATCAGATTGAAATATAAAACCGCCACCTTTTCCTGCATTAAGTTTCCGAAGGACGTAGGCTTTAAGTTCATCCATAGGAAGATCAGCCCACCTCATAACATCCATATTCCCGCAAAAACCCATTTGATGCCCATATTCCTTTCTTATATCTATGATATCAAGACCAGCTTTTGCTTCCAGGGGATTATAGGAATCGAGACCCATTTCTATAAAATCTTTATATATGGATCTTGCATCACCACATCCATGATAGATGACAGGAAGATTATTTTTATGGCAAACATTTATTATTTCTGCCACAATAGGCTTAAAATGTTTTCTCCAATAATCAGGAGAGAAGAGCATGCCATTTACATAAGCAACATCCCCCCATATAACCATTCCTGACAAGAGGCCATCTGCAGCTTTAATCTGAGCCTTAGTCATTTCAATAACAAACTCTCCGATCCTCTTAAGAAATTTTCCAAGTTTTTCAGGATACAAACCCATCCAGAGCATCATGTTTTCCGATCCAATTATTCGCCAACCCTCTTCCTGTGCTTCGCATATACTTCCGTAGACAGGAAAATCATTGTAGAGAGATTTTACAGTATCCACCCATGGAGGAGAGTTCAGTGCAAATCCATCACCAACCCCTGCAAGCTGGTTATCCCCTCCGCTTAAGTATCTCCTGTCATCCCAGGGATCATCAAATTCAAATGCTTCCATTTTCTCAATGGTATCTGTATGAAATTTTGTAAAGGCAGGCATTGTAATGGACATATTTTTTAGAACTTCCGCCTCAAAACCTGTGCGAACAATTACCTCTTCAGGTGTATTTTTAATAAACTCAAAGTTTTTTATGTGAGGATCCATATTGGGAACAGTCGTTATCCAGTCCAGATCATAGTAAGTATAAATATCTGTATCTGCAGGTAGATTAAGCTCTTTTTTCCATCTATCAAGAAACTGACCCCAGAAATAATCTCCAACAGGGATACGATCAGCTTCTTTATGGTGTAAGGTCTTATTCATTCTATCCAGTTTCTTAAGACAATTTGGTGTACGTTTTAATTCGGAATCAACACTCTTTGATCGTACTTCAAACATACTGGTACCTTCGCCCACCAGTATTTTCCTGTCTTTATTATCAATATTCCCCATCACTATTCTCCTTTAATCCTACAGCCTGAAATCTCTTGCCGCTTCATAAAACGCCAGAATATTCTCCGGGGGTACATCGGGCATAATGTTATGAATATTATTAACAACAAAACCTCCACCAGGAGCAAATATTTCCATTCTTCTAATTGTCTCCGCCTTAACTTCAGACGGGTTGCCTTGATTTAAAATCTCTCTTGGATCCATGGAACCACCCCAGAAAACTATTTCTTTACCAAACTCTTTTTTGAGCTTTGCGGGATCCATATTAAGGCAGTTTGTCTGAACAGGATTGATTATCTCAATCCCTTCCTCAATTAGATCAGGAATGAACTGATGGATTGAACCGCAGGAGTGGATAAAAGTATGCAAGGAACTATTTTTATGCACATAATCAGACATCTGTTTCCGGTGTGTTTTAAAAAGCTCTCTATAAATATCAATACTCATAAAGGGACCGGAATCCATTCCCAAATCATCACCAAAACGGATAATATCAACAATATCTCCTACACTGCTGCAGACCTTCTCCAGAGTTTTCATATGACGTTCCATTAGAAGCTCCATTAAAATGGAAGCATTATCCCTGTCTAAATAGAGATCCATAAGAAAATTATCCATACGCCTGAAAAAGGTTCCCCATTCAAAAAGATTACCGCCAAAAACAATCATCAAAGCCTTGTCTGTAGTCTCTCTTAAGTGAAGGGCACCTTTTCGTAGGTTTTCCCAGAAATCAGGTTCCGATGCATGATCCCAGGGGCTATGGACAAGATTCTGCCATAGAACTTTATCCATAGCCTCATCAAGGGTCTCGTCCATAGCTGCTCTGCTGTCAGGATAACCATCTACAAAAGGAAAGATTGTCTCATCAAAAAATGTTGCCCCTTCAGGCATAGTGGCAATTCGCGTACCGTCTTTATGATATGCATTCCAGTTTCCTTTTTCATCCTTAACAGGCTTGAACCATTTTGGGTAATATCCTTTTCTCCCGTTTGCCATTATTACATCTTTCCAGTCATCATCCCTGGTATTAAAGGATCTGCCGATATCAAGCACATCCACTCCTAATAAATCAATTAGTTTATCACCCGGCTGGGCCAGCTGTTGCACCACATCATAAATTAAAGTGGGTTGATCCTTCCAACCAAGATGATTCATAAGATTGTCGTGGGCTATTGCTGAAATTCCTGAACTTGGGTTTGATCCCAAATCGATAGGAACTCTATCCGATTCCCTGTGATTTATTGCTGCTAAAACTCTCTCTCTTGATGTCAATTATTTTCCCTTTTTATTCCTGATGGAAAACTTCTTCCATATCAGCCCACCACTCGCCATCACCTCGACCCTCAACAGGTTCCTGCATGGGTTTCATAATATCCCACCATTCCAGTGTTTTAGGGTCAGCAGCCATCTTCGCCATATCACCTTCGAAATCATCACCAACATATTCCATATATGCAAACAGCAATCCTTTAAAATGATAAATAGAATAGTTCCGAATATTGCACTCGGTAATCATACTTGCTATTTCAGGCCAGATTTCAGAATGGAACTTCTTATATTTTTCCAGATTATCTTTTCTCAAACCTATAAGCTGTCCAAAACGCATCATAATATTTTCCTTTTTATATTACTTTACCACAACTTTATCTTATGTCAAGTAAAAGTTTACTAAATATTTACCAATATTTTGCTCTATAATTTATCATATAACCACAGACCCACTATATATTGCATAATGACAACTGCAATTAGTGTATAATATGCAAATCGATTGACATTATCTGATTAAGTGATAAAATATTGATAAATATTATTAAAAGGAAAAATATGAAGCCTAAGCTAAAGGATGTTGCGAAAATTGCAGGTGTATCCATGACAACAGCATCCCTGGTTTTCTCCAAACAAGGACGTATCTCTGAAGAAACACGGGTAAAAGTGCTGAATGCTGCTGACTTTATTGGTTATAGTAAAAAAAAGAAGCAATCAAACATGGAAGCTGACGCAAATATAGGAATTCTTTACAGTGTTGATCCTGAATGGGCATTTATTCTTCTTTTTATACGACCCATTATTGCTGAAATTGAGCGGGAATTAAAAAAAATAAACTTGAATACTGTACTGATCCCTTTTCATCATGAGGCTGAAGATGATGAGATTATAGATAAACTTGAGAGTATCGAATGCAAGGGGGTTATATCTATTCATTATGGAAAAGAAAGTCTGTTTTCTTTTTTGGAAAATTCAGGGATACCTGTTATTGTAGTAATGAACAATAACTATCAGAATAAGTTCTATTCAGTATGTGTAGATGATTTTCAGGGAGCATATGAAGGAGCATTACATCTTCTTGAACTGGGACATACCGAAATAGCATTTCTGGATTATCAAAGACAGGACCTTCCCATGCTGTCAACAGATCGCTTTATCGGTTTCAAGAAGGCACTTGACGAAAAAGGTATAAATTTTCGGGAATCAAATAAGATTCTTTACAATCCGAAAGATACTGACCAGTGCAGAAAGGACCTTTCTATATTATTCGGAAGAAAACCGCACCCTACAGCTATATTCTGTCTGGATGATGATATTGCAGGAAGAGCTATACAATTATTACTAGAATTGGGACTCAATATTCCCGGCGATGTATCGGTTATTGCTCCTGGAGATGTCCTGGATTATTCGATGCCCTATATACCTCAGATTACCACTATGCATATCGATACGACATATATGGGACGTATATCAGCCCAGATGATGATCAATAGACTGACCCATTATCCTGAAGAGGTACATGTGCTTAAAGTAAAACAGCAGCTGGTTAGGAGAGGGTCCTGTAGGAAAATATAGCCCCTAAATCCCCTGAAGGGGACCTGTTGGGCTTTTATATCACCTGAAGAATACTTATCTTCTTCTCTATATTCTTAAACACTCTTATCTCCCCCTTTAGGGGGGGGCTTCTTTTTATTTTGTTAAGAACTTTAAACTTTGGGTGTTTATAGTAATTGACGAAGAGGAATAAGACTCGTTATGCTGTCTCTTTATGGATAAACTTATAGGAATATTTATTACATCATTCATCATCGCGTTTTCCGGGGCTCTGATGCCCGGTCCCCTCCTTAGTGCAACCATCAACGAAAGCGGCCGTAGGGGCTGGAAAGTTGGCCCTTTGTTTATCCTGGGTCACGGAATCCTCGAAGGAATACTCATTGTTGGTCTGTTCCTTGGGCTTACCCCATTATTAACAAGTAATGCTGCATTCATAGTCATTGCTTTTGGTGGAGGAAGCTTTATGATTTGGATGGCCTTTGGGATGTTCCGGTCTCTGCCTCATATTTCACTTAACGACAGTACAGAGAAATCGGGAAATAACCTTATCCTTACAGGAATTCTTATGAGTATGGCAAACCCCTACTAGATTATCTGGTGGGCTACAATAGGACTGGGGTACATTCTAAGTTCCCGGAAGTTTGGATTTAACGGGGTATTAATATTTTTCCTTGGTCATATACTCGCAGATCTTCTTTGGTACACCTTTGTCTCGGTTGCTGTCTATAAAGGGAGAACGATACTACCTAATAAGGTCTACAAGTGGATTATTGCTGTTTGTGCACTCTTTTTAATTTGCTATGCCATGTATCTAATTTCCAGGGGGATTATTCTTCTGGCCTTTAGCCCCTAAATCCCCTAAAGGGGACCTGCTTGAATCTTCTATTTCATTTAATGGTATCTTCCTCCTCCTTTAGGAGGCTGGGTGGCCTCTTCTCTTATTTTCTTAACAACTGTATCAATTTCATAAAAGATTTCTTTATTAGTAAATCTAATAACTTTATATCCCTCTTTTTCAAGTATTCTTGTTCGTTCCGCATCTGCTTCTTTTTGATTTTTATGTATAGCTCCATCAACTTCAATTATCAAAGCTGATTTTATTGAGCAAAAATCCACAATAAATTTATTTATTACATGCTGTTGTCTGAATTTAATTCCAATTTGTTTATTTTTTAATTTTTCCCACAATATTTTTTCTGTCCTAGTTGGATTAGCCCTCATTTCCTCTGCTCTTATCTTCAATACTTTATATAAATAAGGATTAGCAGAATACAAAACCGATGGAATCCTGTTACTCAAATCAAAAGTATAACCACTCTTATCACCCCCTTCAGCTACTGGAACACTATAACCTCCCCCTTCAGGGGGCTGGGGGGCCTCTTCTTTTCTCTCTTTCATTTTTAATACCTCGCACTCCTTAGTACGGGGTAAATACTAATTTTACTTCAAAGAAATTAATATTTTTTTTATATATAATACAGATTTATAACAGTCTTTATATTCTGGAAAATCTAGTACTTTCCAAATTCCTCTATAGCATCCATCATTGCAAGAACGTTCTCAACAGGAGTTTCTTCCAGTATAGTGTCGTGACTTGCACCACCAATATATCTTCCTCCAGGTTTCATAATTTCCAGTACTGCCCTTGTCTGCTCCCTTACCCACTCCGGACTCTTACCATTTATTAGAATATGGTGAGAATCTATGGAACCATTCAATACAATTTTATCACCAAATTCCTTTTTAAGAGATCCCGGTTCCATCCCCCGGGCATCAGGCTGCAGAGCGTGAAGACAATCAATCCCCGCATCAATAAGGGTTGGAATGAGCTCCCTATACCCTCCGCAGCAGTGGAGCATGACAGGAAGATTATAATCATGCCCCAGGTTTATAAGACGTTTCATGGAAGGTATCATAAACTCATTAAACATCTCCACACCCATCAGGGGTCCAGTTTGCCCACCAAAATCATTACCGATAAAAAAGATATCTATAACATCAGCTGCTTCATCGAAAGCTCTTCGGGTAGCCTCAAAATAGAAATCTGTAACTTTTTCAAATATTAGTTTTGTCATTTCAGGATGATCATACATAAGATAGTACAGGTTTTCATGCCCAACAAGATCTATTACATCATGCCAGAAAGGGGACCATTCTCCTCCCAGAACTGAATATTTACCTTCCCACTCCCCGGCCTGTGATCTTAAAGTTGATATATCCACCATATTAGGATCAGGCCAGAGCCAATCCTTAACTTCTGAGATTGTATTTACATCTTTCATTGGATGAGTCATTGGCTGTCCATAACCGATGCCCTCTCTCTGCACGCCAAAAGGGGAACACCATGTAGCTCCAGGAACAAGCTCAATAGATGGACCTTTATATTCGGAATAAATACGGTGAAAGTCGTCCCCCATCCGAATACGGAGATCTTCATCATTCAGGGCTGTCTCTTTTTTTGCCTTCTCCCAGAATTCGGGGGAGGCACCGCACCATCTTGGGATTCTATCGGGTATTTCTCCCGCAAAAACAGCAGCTACACGATCTTTAGATCTCATTTTGTATACTCTTCTACTATCCGGGACGCCATGGTTTCCCATTCCCACAATCTCTGGGGTTCATGACTGACAGTGGAAATATCCTTCATTATCAATTCCACATGACACTGCCCCTCAGTTTTATCCAGAAAATCCCTAAGATTTTTCTCTGATTGTTCTGTACTCCAGTTGGATTCAATAAATACAGCAGGATTAGGTTTACGGCTCATAACATAATCTGCTCCAACTTCATTTATAATTTTGTCTGAATTACACCAGGGGCTTACAGATAATTTTCTTAAGTTGGGTATTTTCCTAAGTAAATGGATCTTGTTATGAAGAGGTTCACAGCAGCCGTAATAGGTATGTCCCCACCTGCTCAGCCAGCGCTGGGCATGCTCAATGGCAAAATCCCACTGCATCGCAGGAGAAACTTCCGAGAATATCTGAGCGTTGGAACAACCCCACATATTCTCAGGCTTAACATAATCGGGATCAAAATTGTCTCCTGGGAGATCGCTTATATGACCATAACCACCGGAACCAATACGTGTATTGTTGTTATCCAGAGCCAGCAAATTACCCTCTACAAACTGGTCAAGTTCCACCATCCAGGCATCAACCATCCGGTCAACAAAGGCATGAACCATATCCGGACGCAGTACAAGATCCATCATTGCTTCCTGAACACCCCACCAGCGGATAAGAAAATCCCAGGGAGTAAACCAAATATGAGACTGTCCTACCTTTTTAACAGAAATTACCCCATCAAAAATATCCTTCATAGCATCATAATGATGATTTGTTGCCTTCTCCAGATGGGTTATTTTCGGCATCTGTATTTTCTCCAGATCATCCATATCTTTTATCTGTATGTTATAATGTCTTGAAACAACATCATTATCACTATCTGTTATGGCAATATCTACATCTTCAACAATACCAAAATCGGTAGAGTGGATAACAAGGGGACACTCAATATAATCGTTTACTATCATATCCCCAGGCATATGCCTCCATTGATAAATTTCTCTTTTCAATTTCTCTTCAAGAGATCTTGCCCAGGGGTGTTCTGTTTTTAATGTAAGTTCATCATTGTAGTTCATCTCATGCCAGGGTATCTCATTGATCCATATCATGGGTCTGTCAGATTTCAAATCGTTTAGATTGCGCCAAAGACCTGCACGGGTTTTATTTACAGGGTCAGCTGAAATCTCAGCTATCTCTTCCCCCAGTTTTTTAAGAATATCTTTTTCTGTTTTATTAAGGACTATCTCACTCTCATCGATTAGTTCCGGTTTATGGCTTGGATCATGCAGCATTTT
>DAOWEB010000153.1 GCA_030638735.1 Spirochaetaceae bacterium | reverse complement strand
GGTAATATTTGCAGCATTAAAACCACCCTCTGTATCTGTAGTTTTTTCAGGTGACTCAAAAATATAAGCTTCATCAAAACCAGCTTCTACAAGAGCATCAGTCATGCCGTCTGTTCGTGACTTTGCAGTAGGAAGCTCATTAAAACTAACTCTTAAAAATCCGGTTTCACTCTGTTTCCAGCCTCTTTCCTTCATCTGAGCCATCATGGTATCACCAACTTGCCGACCAATTTTATAAGCTGAAATCCCCATATAAGGAACATCTTCCATAGGATTACCATCTGCACCAAGGAATCTGTCATCAACAGCTATTACTTTTAAGCCAACTGCTTCAGCTTTTGCCATAATTGCAGGACCAAGATTAACATCCGGAGTACAAATTACAAAACCCTGAGCTCCCTGGGCAGCAAGGTTGTCAATTGCAGAAAGAACTTTCTCACCATCCGGTGTACCAATCTTGACTACTTTAAAACCATACTTTTCACCAGCCTGTTCAGCGAATTTCCATTCATTCTGAAACCATGGTTCTTCGGGCATTTTTACTAAAAAACCAATTTTTACAGGTGCATCACCATCTTCTTTCGCTCCAGCAGCGAATACAACACTAGTAAAACTAAGTGCAATAAGCATTACCAATAAAAAAGCTAAAAATCTTTTCATTCAATCTCTCCTTATAGTTTTGCTTTATATACAGCAATAAGCGTGCCATGTAATAATTTAAAGTATCAATATTATATATATCTCTATCTTACAGTAGTTTACTCTATAATCAATTATAGTAAACTACTGTTATATTGTTATCTGAGTATTTAATACCCCAAATATCAGGAAAGTATGGGAAATAATATTCCCAACTATCTATTAATTTTCAACTCTTGAGTTTTATCTAAACACGATCTAATATATGGTACATGGAAACAATACTGATTGTTGATGATGAAGAAGCTATGTGTATTTCATTATCAAAACTGTTTAAAGCTCACAACTACAATGCTATATACACTTCAGACAGTCGAAAGACATTATCTTTATTACAGAGTAATGATATTTTCCTTGTAATAACTGACTATAAAATGCCGGAAGTTTCCGGCATAAATCTTATTAAATTAATTAAATTTAAATATCCTGATATGCCTGTTATTATGATTTCCGGATACGGCACTGTAGATACTATAGTTACAGCTATGAAATATGGAGCACAAAATTTTTATGAAAAACCAATAAAATTTGCAAAACTACTTTCTGAAATTGAACAATTAAAAAAAGTTAAAAATAATCAAAATAAAATTAATGAAATAGATAAGATTATTACAGGTAATAATAAAATGAAAGAAATAATGGAGATTGTAGAAAAAATTTCTTCTACAGATATTCCCGTTATTATTACCGGAGAAAGTGGAACAGGAAAAGAACTGGTAGCAAATGCAATACACACAAAGGGCAATAGGATTGATAAACCATATATAAAGATCAATTGTGCTTCCATTCCGGAAACACTTCTTGAGAGTGAGCTGTTCGGTCATGAGAAAGGAGCATTTACTGATGCCAGAGAACTACGAAAGGGTAAATTTGAAATTGCTGAAGGTGGAACAATCTTTTTTGATGAAATTGGGGAGATGAGTGTAAATACCCAGGCAAAGCTTCTTAGGGTTATTCAGGAAAAAGAATTTGAGAGACTGGGATCAAACAACGTACAAAAAATAGATGTTCGTTTTATTGCAGCTACAAATAAAAATCTTAAAATTTTAGTGGAAGAAGGAAAATTCAGAGAAGATTTGTATTATAGATTGTCAGTTGTTCACCTGGAAATACCGGCATTAAAAGAAAGAAAAGAAGATATCCTTCCTCTTGTAGACTATTTTATAAATGATTTTAATCTCAAGTATAATAAATCTATCCATACTATTTCAAATGAAACAGTTTCAATTTTTCTGGAACACTCATGGCCAGGTAATATCAGAGAATTAAAAAATTGTGTTGAAAGATCTGTAATATTCTGTGAAGAGTCAGATATTTCTCCGAAAAACCTTCCATTGCAGTATAAAAGAGTTGCAGATTTTGCAGTTAATGATATTAAATCTGTTTATGACAAAGTTACAAGGGAAGTAATACTGGATGCTCTAAATAAAGCAAAGGGAAGCAAAACAAAAGCT
>DAOWEB010000260.1 GCA_030638735.1 Spirochaetaceae bacterium | reverse complement strand
CTTACAGGTCCCAGTCTTGCAGCAGCCATCAATCGTTCTTTTTACAGAACTACTTGATTATACCATCAACTGTATCTGGGTTTATCATAGTATCGTTAGGCGACAGATAATCTGAGAATAAAAAAACACTCAGAGTATAGATACCACAAAACAAGATCAATATACATAAAAGAGGTTAACCAATTAAATGATTAGATTTGAAAAGATTACTGAAGAAAATTATAGTGAATGTCTAAAACTAGACCCAGGCGAGAAAGCCAGTAAGTATGTAGCACCAAATGTTAATAGTCTTGCTATTGCTTATGTGTGTAAAGAAAATAATGTTTGTACACCGATGCCCTTTGCTATCTATAATGATGAGGTTATGATCGGTTTCATTATGATGTCTTCTCTTAAAAAAGATCAGGACAATGATGTTGATGAAGATACCTATGATATATGGCGTTTTATGGTGGATAAGAAATATCAAGGCAAAGGTTCTGGTCGTGAAGCCCTATTGAAAGCTATTGAATTCATCAAATCATTCCCCCATGGTCCAGCCAATACATTAGTTTTATCCTATTTGCCAGAAAATGAGGTAGGAAGTAGTCTATATGAATCCGTTGGATTTAAAGCAACTGGTGAAGTTGAAGAAGGTGAAATTGTCATGGCATTTGATTTAACGGAATAAGCTTTTGTAATTAAATTACCTAATCATATATATGTATATAAGGTAATTGTGATTGATTGATAGTTATTGACAGCTGACGAGATTATCCGTCGCCTAACAAGAAATATATGCTCCGCTGCGCTACGGGCTTCGCCACATTGGCCTCGTTCCTCAGCCAACGTCATATATTTCTTAAACGTTAGGCGAAAACTTTTGTACCACCTTCAGGAGAATACATTTGAAATATTTTTGTTATTTGGGATTGCTGTTAATGTTTTTTTCATGTGTAGAAGAAGATAAATCCTGGGAATCTTTTTCATATCGAAGTATAACAGCCAGCGATCTTGAGGGTGTTTACTCTATATGGTCCACACGTGATCTTAGTGTCCAGAACGTTGAATTGGTGTATGAAACGAATTACAGTAATCACAGGGTCCTCATATTTCAGCACAGCTTATTAGGAAATATACATTACGGTACAATTGCCATTCCGGAAAAAGAGGATCTATCAGGTGTTCCGGTTGTAATAATTGGTGCCGGACTGGATCAGGATGATCGGAATATTGATTCAGCTTCCATCATTACAGGGTATGGCAGTCATCCAGCGCTTATAGGTTTTATTAAGATAATTCCTACTTTTAGAGGGCAAACACTCCATTTTAACGGCAATACTTATAAGGCTGAAGGTGATTTCTTCGATGCATATGATGGAGCAACGGATGATTCGATTGGATTGTTAAATGTAGCCGAAGCCTATGTACCTGAAGGCCGCTACGACAAAGTGCTTGTTGTGGGCGGAAGCAGAGGAGGCCTTACTGGCTTATTACTTGCTATGCGGGAACCTAGAATAAATACAGTTATCGCAGCCGCCGCACCAGTAGACTTTTATAGAAAAGATGTTCGCAATCATTATAAGCTTCAATATTTTGGTCAGTTTTTTAGGAATAAAACACACAAGGAATCACGTCAGCGTATGCTTGCCTGTTCACCATTATTCTTTGAACCGTTGGATAATGTTGAAAATATTTTTTTACATTACGGTGCAGCAGACAGAACTGTACCTCTCTGGAATGCAGGATTAATGTATAATCATCTGTTATCACAAGAAATCCAAGTGAAAAAACATGTCTATGAAAAAGGAACGCATAGCAGTTTTTACGACAGCACAGAATTCCAAAGAGATTTTATTACAGGTGTTGAGCAATTTCTGAAAAATATATCTGAATAACAAATGCTACTATAAATAGAAATAGCTTATTATTACTGGGATTGATTTGAAAAGGCAAAAGCAATCGCCTAACATTGGTTATAGCACTGCGCCCTCCGGGCTTGGCCTTCGGTAAATATTTGCTGCGCAAATACTTCGCATAACCAAAGAACGTTATCGGAAATGCCGGAGTAAGATATTGAAACTCGCCAGTCTATGGGGTTGAATAAGAGAAAAATGAATAATAATAATTTCCGTTTCCATAAAATTCATATATTTGGAGCATCAGGTTCCGGTACTACTACTCTTGCCTCTAATTTATGTAATAAACTATCTTTTCATCATTTTGATTCGGATGACTATTTTTGGGAAAAAAAGTATACCATCCAAACCTCTCTAGATGAACGATTAAACGGATTACGATCTGATTTGAGTTCTACCGATAGATGGATACTTTCAGGTGCCGTAATAAGCTGGGGTAATCCGCTGATACCAATATTCGATCTTGTAGTTTTTTTATCAATACCGGATGAACTTAGAATTGATAGGCTAAAAAAACGTGAGTTTGAGCGATGCGGTTATGCTATCTTCCCCGGCAATGAAAAGCACAATAACTTTAATACATTTATAGATTGGGCTTCAAAATATGAAACAGGCGGACTAGAAGTGAGAAGTAGAGTTTTACATGAGAATTGGATAGCAAAATTAAATTGTCCTGTAATCCGCCTTGAAGGTGACTTATCTGTCTCTGAGAACGTAGAAATATTATTCGATTACATTATTGGGAAAACTCTTTAGCTTATTTCTCACAGAAAAATCCAGGAATAGTAGTAAAAAAGATTATTAGAAAATGTCTTCATACCATATCATTAAGTTGTAACCACGGCACTTCCGATAACAGCGAAGATCCGATTCCGTTTCACTTCATCCAAATTGCCAGTTTTATAGGTTGAAGAATAATAATTTAGGCAATAAAATAAGTTATGTATCAGAAGAAGGCAACTTCTCATATTCCTGAAACGTTAAATCTGAACAAGAGGAAATTATGGGATTTTTGATAAGAAATGCAAAAGAATCAGATTCTGAGTTTATTTACCAGACAAAAAAGCAGTCTCTTTTTTCCTATGTAGATGAGATTTGGGGATGGGATGAGGATTTCCAAAGACAAAGATTCAATGAGAACTTGAAGCTTGAAAATATCCAGATAATTGAAACAAAAAAGGACTCAATTGGAATCTTGGAGATTGAGTTTCAGGATAAAGAAATCAATTTAGTAAACATTGAAATTGAGGAACATAATAGAAATCATGGTATAGGCACAATTCTTATTAAGGATATTATTAAAAAAGCTAGTATTGAGAGCAAACCTATTGTATTACGGGTTTTTAAAAAGAATGAGAAAGCAATTAGATTCTATAAGAAAAATGGATTTGTAGAGAATGGGGAAAGTGAGTATCATCTGAATATGAAGATGATTCCAGTAGATGTTCAGATCATCACATAACAGCAAATAGCCGGTTCCGCTTCGCTACTCCCAAATTGCCTAACTGAGTAAAGATTATAGTCATACAGTTAGATTTACAGGATATAATCTTATTTATAAATATATTTCTAATCTTTAACGGCTTGATATATATTCCTACGGGGATGTGAATAAATATATATACTGACAACAAATTGACAACTAAATAAAAACAATAAACACTAATAAAATAAGTATAATAGGGTATAGAGGTGATACAAGTGTTTAATTAAGTAGAAATATCATAAAAAACCAGCTTCCCAAGCTGGAGACGAGGGTTCGATTCCCGACCCTCGCTAACTTTATTTCTTCATATTAATTATATAAACAGCTCCTACAGCCAGTCCTCCTCCAATAATAGTAGAGATTTGCGGTATTTCATTTAAAAATAAAAAGCTGAATAAAAGAGCCATGCCTGGCACAATGAAGGTAAATGTACCTGCTCTTGCAGAACCAATAACTTTGGATGCATGGAAGTACATTCCTCCTGCAATTGTTCCTGCAACAACAGCAAGATAGAGTGTATTTATCCAGAATCCGGTCGTATACTGCTCCATAAGGAAAATATCTTTATTCCAGATAAATGGTATTGTCAGAAATATAGCTGCTGTATAAATTAGTAAATTAAATTCCCAAAGAGAAAGATCTTTTTGTATTTTATGTCCAAGGGCAGTAAGGATTGCCCAAAAACCGGCTGCAGCCACAAAAATCAGATTTCCGCCGTCTATAAGTTGATCCAGGGAGTATCTCCAGGGTTCAACCAGAATTAATCCCCCTGTAAGGCCTATGAGCATTCCTATCCATGTTTTTATGGAGAATCTGTTTCTATATATTAGTGTTCCCAGAATAAATCCTATAAGCGGATTAAGAGTTGTAACTATCACACCACCCTTACCGGCAAGACCGGAAGTAAGTCCAAGAATAAACATAGCATTATAACCAACAAGAGCCAGTGCAGAGAAAAGTAATAATATTAATAGCAATGGTTTTTTTAATATTCGTCTAAGATCTTTGTGGTCACTAGCCTTTCTAATACTGATATAGTGAATGGCCAGATAGCATAGTGATGTTATTGCAAAACGCCAGAAAATAAATTGGAAGTGAAGTGATCCGGTACTTATAAGTTTTCCTGATACCCAGCTTCCTGCCCAGAGAGTCATTGCGATAAACATATATAGAGAGAATTTCCTGTTCATATTAATCCCATAACTTTATTTATTTTTGTAATTTATACCGGACATTCCAATTTTGGTTCCAGGATCAACATCAGATTTTAACCAGACATTTCCTCCAATAACTGCCCCTTTCCCAATTACAACTGCTCCCAATATTGTTGCTTCAGCATAAATTACAACATTATCTTCGATAGTAGGGTGGCGTTTACCTCCCTTAATAATCTTCCCTTCTTTGTCTTTTTCAAAACTTAATGCTCCCAGTGTAACACCCTGGTATAATTTAACATTTTTCCCTATTCTGGTGGTTTCTCCAATAACCACACCTGTCCCGTGATCAATAAAAAAGCCTTCCCCAATTTCGGCTCCCGGATGAATATCTATTCCTGTTTTTGAATGGGCAAACTCATTCATCATTCGGGGAATAAGGGGAACTTGTTTTTTATATAACAAATGGGCAATTCGATGAATGGCCAGTGCATTTAACCCCGGGTAGCTTATTACAATCTCTTCCAGAGATTTAGCTGCAGGGTCTCCTCTGTCTGCTGCATTAACATCTTCTATTAAAAGTTTTCTTATCTCTATTAAATTATCTAATAAAAATTCAGTTATGTTATCCGCCTGTAATTCACAATCGCAACTGCTTTGACAATTATTAATACGACATTCATGTTTTAATGCCCTGAGTATTTGAGTCTGAAGAGAGGATCTGACTGTGCAAAGGAGTTCACCGATAATATAGCTAACATTTTCTGCTGTAATAGTTCTTTTTCCGGTATATCCTGGAAATATTATTTCAAGAAGATTTTCTAATATATCCAGTATAGCTGTGTTTACTGGAAGGTTCATATCATCAATAAAATTAATTCCTGATCCCAGGCTGTAACTTTCAATAAGTAAATTTAATCGCTTATCGATTTTTTTATCTATCTTTTTCATAGTAAATAATCTCATGGTTTTTTTAATGATTGTCAAGGGGAAGGTAATTCATATTTTAACCTTAATAAAGTAGGTCGAATTTCTATTGTATGGTATAATATGAAATATAATATACAAAAGAAGGGGAAATAGCATGAAACGAATTGTTGCATTTTTAATTGTAGTGTTAATTTTTACAACCTCAGTATATTCAGAAGATAAAGATTCATGGTGGGGCAGTTATTACATGCCCGGGAATTTTATCATCAAAGGTGCTATTGGATATGAAACATCTAATGACATAGCAGCCATCAGTATCTATCCGGAGGCGGAGATTATTCTTTTTAAACCTCATTTTGGGGCATTGTCACCTATAGATTTTGGTATAGCTGCCAGAGGTCTTGTAGGTTTCGGATTCAGTGATTCGACTCTTGACAGCTCTATAGCTGCCGGTGTAGGTATTTTTGGAACATTACACTTCGGATTTCGAGGCATAGGATCCTATTTCACAGAATATAAAGATTCTCCTTCTGCTCTTTTTTCGCAGCTTAACAGGTTCGACTACTTTCTGGAAATCGGGCCGGTGTTCGATTTTATGACTTACAATAACAGCGGATTAGTGGGATTTGGAACAACAACAGGTTTTAATTATTTTATTAACGATAATTTTGCTGTCACCCTGGAAGCTAACCTGTGGCATGGATTTGCAGGTGGAGCTATAGGAATGGTTTATAGAATCGGACCTTCACCGAATATCAGTAAACTTGATATTAAGATAAAAGATGTAAAGATGGACCTGAATCCAATGTATATGCAAATTTATCTTGCACAGTTCTATTCTATTTACTGGTACAGTTTTTATCCCGGTGGATTTTACTTTGATGATACAAATTATGAGGTAGGGCAGGGTACAGAATGGAAACTTACTTCCAATGGGGATAATGATGAGCTGATAATTACAAAAGCCCTTCTTAAAATAAACGACGATACTTCCAGATGGTGGAAGATCAAATATGGAAATAGGTCGGATGAGATAATTTATGAGTTTCTCATCGATAAAGACTACAATCTGCTGAAACTTAGATTTACGGATGAAGATTCCGGGGAAGTTCGCGAATACCTTGCAACTCCCGAAGAGCTTGAGCCCTATAGTACTTCAGATATGAGGAAAATATCAGAATCTGATTACAAAGAATGGGATAAAGGGATCGTGACTTTAAAAACAGATGCAGGTAGTTTCGAGACTAATCATCTTCTTTTTACAGAATCTGCAGCTGATTATTCTTATGAATGGTGGATATCAGATAGAGTCCCAGGTAAAATGGTTAAATTCATGTGGAAGAGTGGTGGAGAATCGATGACAGGTGAATTGATAAAGATAAGCAATGGAAATAAAACAGAGCTTAACAGTTTTTAATTTAGGCTATTCCTGGTTGTAATCCGGCAGAATGGAAGTTAAGTTTTAAATATAATATAGTAAGCATTTTTCTAATCTTTAATGATAGAATTACAAAATGGCTTTAACAGGAGAAGTATGTGAGCAGACCAAAAGTATTAATTACACGTAAGATACCTACACCTGGAATTGAACTTCTTAAAACTGAATGTGATGTAGAGATAAATACAAAAGAAAGGGCTTTAACACGTTCAGAGTTGTTGAGCATGGCAGCCGATAAAGATGCTGTCCTTTGTCTTTTAACAGATAAGATAGATGCAGAGTTTTTTGATGCTGTTCCCAATTTAAAGGGTGTGGCAAACTATGCGGTTGGATTTGATAATATGAATGTATCCGAAGCCAGTTTAAGAGGGATTCCTATGTCCAACACTCCGGAAGTTCTGACAGAAGCTACTGCAGAAATGGCATGGGCCTTATTATTTTCTGTTGCCAGGCGTATTGTTGAATCCGATCTTTTCCTTCGTTCCGGGCAGTGGAAAGGATGGGGACCTCTCCAGTATGTTGGTACTGGTGTAAGCGGTAAAACTCTTGGTATTGTCGGACCGGGGCGAATTGGCACTTCTATGGCACTGATGTCCAGAGGTTTTAATATGAAAATATTATACTCTGGAAACAGAAAAAATAATCTACTTGAAAAAGAACTAGGTGCAGAGCTGGTTTCCTTTAGTAAACTTGTAAAGGAATCTGACTTTATAAGCCTTCATGTCCCTTTCTGGGCGGAAACAAAACATATGTTCAGTGCTTCAGTATTTAAAGAGATGAAGAAAAGTTCAATTATTATAAATACTGCCAGGGGAGCGGTAATTAAAGAGGATGATCTTCTTGATGCTTTGGTTACCGGGGAAATAGCCGGAGCCGGACTGGATGTTTATGAGTTTGAGCCTGAAGTGACAGAGAATCTTAAAATACTGAATAATGTTGTTCTTACTCCTCATACCGGCTCAGGAACTATTAAATCAAGAGACGACATGTCTGTAATGGCAGCAGTAAATATATTAGCCATGCTCAAAAACGAAAAACCTCCACAGTGTATAAACCCGGAAGTATTTGAATAAGATATTTTTTTTAATCATCATAGGAGAATCCATGAAAAAGTTGATACCATTTTTATTTGCAATTCTAATAATATCCTGTACAACGACGGGGAATAATGTTTTTAAAAACGGAGAGTCTGCTATTCCTCTTGATCCTGCTGTGGAGCATGGTATCCTTGATAATGGCCTGGAATATTTTATCAGGCCAAACAATAAACCGGAAAACAGGATAGTTCTCCGGTTGGTTGTAAATGCCGGTTCCATTCAGGAGGATTCAGATCAGTCAGGTCTTGCTCATCTTATTGAACATATGGCATTTAATGGTACTTCTAATTATGAAGGTCATGAAATTATTAATTATCTTGAAAGTACCGGTATGCAGTTTGGTGCAGATATAAATGCCTATACGAGTTTTGATGAAACTGTTTACAAAATTAATATTCCTGCAGATGATCCTGAAATGCTTCAGAAAGGTTTGGATATCTTAAAAGAATGGGCGTTTGAAATTTCCTTTCTTGATGAAGAAATAGATAAGGAACGGGGAGTCGTTTATGAGGAATGGAGAGTAGGCAGAGGTGCTGATGCCAGAATGAGAGATAAATACTTTCCTGTTCTTTTCTCAGGTTCCAGATATGCAATAAGATTACCAATTGGTGATATGGATATTGTTAACAACAGCTCTTACGATACAATTAAACGGTTCTATGAAGACTGGTACAGACCTGAACTTATGTCTGTTATTGTTGTAGGTGATATTGATACAAACTCTGTAATAAAACAGATAGAAAAATTGTTTGGGAAATATAAAAATGAATCCAAATCAAGACCAAGGGAGGAGTTCCCTGTTCCTGATAATTCTGAAAGATTATATTCAATTGTATCTGACCCGGAAGCTACTTTAACAACTGT
>DAOWEB010000370.1 GCA_030638735.1 Spirochaetaceae bacterium | reverse complement strand
AGCTCCAGTGCTTCCTGTTGAGCAGAAGCCACCGGTGCAGTTACAATTACTGAATCAACGCCTAAACCGTCAGTTTCTGCCATTATCCGCTCTTTCAGATTTTCTTTCTTGATATCAATTACATCATCAAAATTAAACTGGGAAGCCTGTTCCAGCCTTGGATCGGAAAGTTCGGACATAAATGTCTTTTTAGCACCCATCTCTCTGGCGACGCATAAATTGAGGATACCCATGGGGCCGGCTCCCATTACCAGAACCGTAGAACCTTCCGTAATACCTGAGTTTTCAACACTGTTAATGGCGCAGCTCAGTGGTTCAGCCAGGGCGGCATGTTCCGCTTTTATTCCCCTGGGCACTTTGATTACATGCCCGTTTTTAAGAGCTCTGGCAGGTATTACAGTATACTCTGCCATCCCTCCGTCATAACCAAATCCCATGGGCTGCAGATTAAGGCACAAATTGGAATAACCCTTTCTGCAGTATACACATTCACCGCAGGATATTGAGGTAGCCATTACAATGCGGTCACCTGGTATAAAGCCTATGGTATTCCTCCCAGCGGTTTCAACAATTCCGGTCAGTTCATGACCCATAACTCTGGGTGGTTTGATCCTGGGATTTCCACTGTAAAATGCTTTCATATCGGTCCCGCAGACAGCACAGGCATCGATTTTTATTAATAGTTCATCCTTACCGGCTTGTGGCCGCGGTATATCTTCCAGTCTGACATCTTCTTTTCCATAATATATAAGTGCTTTCATAAATCCTCCTAACGCATGCACAATCCGCCGCTGACTCCAACGGAAGTTCCTGTAATATAATTCCCGCCTTCTGAAACCAGAAAGGCTGCTACTCTGGCAATCTCATCCACTTCGGCTATTCTTCCCAGAGGTATGGTTTTATTGTAGCGGTCTGAATCTTCATTGATTATATCTTCTGTCATATCGGTTCTGATCATACCCGGGGCAATTGAGTTAACCAGAATCCCTTTTGAAGCTACTTCTTTAGCGAGGGAGATAGTAAAGGAGTGGATGGCACCCTTTGTGGCTGCGTAATGAGATTTACCGGTAGCAGATCCATTGAAAGCCGCCTGGGAAGTTATATTTACAATCCGCCCCTGCTGTTCTGAATCTATCAAAATCTGAACCATCCTACGGCAGGTTAAAAAAACACCATTAACATTAACATTGAATATTTCCTGCCATGTGGCAAAGGGCATATCTTTGACCATACTCTGGGGGCATATTCCTGCATTATTAATCAGAATATCTATTTTCCCATAGGTTTTCATAATTCTGTTAAACAGGGTATCTACATCATTTTCACTCGATACATCTGCTCTGATAATCAGAGTTCGTCGTCCGAATTCCTTCTCTATGTATTCTTTGACTTCTTCAGCTTTTTCCTTACTATGAGCGTAATTGATGACAATATCAGCACCCTCTTTTGCAAGACGTTCACATATTCCCCGACCCAGGCCTCTACTGCCGCCTGTAACCAGAGCAACCTTACCTTCAAGTTTTAATTCCATTAATCACTCCAATATTACATTTTGCCGAAGGCGCGTTTTTTTCGAATTACCAGATATCCGTCAGAAGTGACTACCGCCATCAGGATAAACCCTATAACTACGTTCTGCCACTGTGGATCTATTTCCAGTAAATTAAATGAGTTATTTAAAAGAGCCATAAAAGTTACCCCTAAAAGAGCTCCTGTTACTGATCCCTGTCCACCAATAAGGCTTCCACCTCCAATTAAACAGGCGATCACAATATTCATATGCATTCCCTGGCCCATATACCGGTTGGCCATTTCGAAACGAGCTGTGGAAATGATCCCGGCAAAAGCCGCCAGTGCTCCGCTAATAACAAAAGTTACTATACGTGTTTTGACCAGATTGAATCCCATAAGGGATGCTGCTTCAGCATTTCCGCCTATATAATAAAGTTTTCGTCCTTCTTTAAAGCGACTAATAACGATCTGTGAAAGAATAACCAGAATAACCATTATCCAGAACATATAGTATATTCCAAGAAATTTACCGGTACCCATATTGATAAAACTTTTCGGAAAATTCCGATATCCTTCTCTCCCTTTCCCCACCAGCAATACTTCAGAAATACCTCTGGCCATATACATCATACCTATTGTTGTAATCAGTGGATTGACTCCGGCAACAGCTACCAGCAACCCATTTATAAACCCAAGGAGAACCCCGCAGAGCAGGCCAAGTAAAACAGCAACAGCCACAGGAACATTCAAAGTCAGGAACATAGCTGTTACAACGCCTGACAGTCCCATTACTGAGCCAACTGACAGATCAAACATACCAGTTATAAGAAGAATCATCATTCCTATAGCAATAATAGTGCTTGGAGCAATGCTTGTCTGAAGAGAATCCAGATTATTACCATTTAGAAAATATGGACTGGATATCATTAAAAAAATTATAATTATAAGTACAAGAGCAAAGGTAATAAATTCCTTTTTCATCAGTAGGCTGGTTAATTTCTGTTGTTCCTTCAATTTTAGCATAATCATCTCCTAATTTAACCTTCCAGCTTATTGCGATTAAGACGCGTATCAATGAAAACAGATAGAATTAAAATTACACCGATTACCAACTGCTGCAGCAGCGGTTCAATATTGAAAATGATCATACCATTGACAATTGCAGCCAGAAAAATAAGTCCGACAACTGAACTGAGAATTGAACCCCGGCCTCCAAACAGGCTGGCACCTCCAAGAATGGCTGCTGTCAGCATTTTGAATTCAAGTCCATCGCCCGTTGTCACATCTGCATGGGTTATACGTGAAGAGGCAAGAATGCCTCCCATAGCAGCAGTTAAACTTGAAATAGTGAAAACTATCACTTTTATTAAATCAGCTTTAATACCGTAAATTCTGGCTGTTTTAATACTTTCACCGACAAAATACATTTTTCTGAAAATTGTTGAACGATGAAGAAAAATCTCCAGTGCAATAACCAGAATAATCAGGACAATTACAGTGACATTGATATTTCCTATTTTCACCCGGGCTAAAGCTCTGTAATTCCTGGGAAGTGTACGGCCGAACAACATTCTGACAAAAATCCAGGCTAGTCCTCTAACCAGTGCCATCATACCGATAGTGATCATCATGGAATTTAGTTTAAAGCGTGTAACCAAAAATCCTGTTACGGCCCCAAAACACGCTGAACAAAAAAGGGCAATAAGCATTGCCGGCATCATAGGCATTTTATTTATCATTAGTACGCCCATAAGTGCTCCGGCAAAGCAATAAACAGATCCTACAGAGAGATCAACTTCTCCCATAATAAGCAGCATTGTAAATCCAATGACTGCAAAATATTCAATAGACACACCATAAAAGATTGTATAAATATTGCTGTAGGAAAAAAAAGTATCACTAAGCAAACCCATGATTGTAAACAGACCAATCGTGAGCAGGACAATAGTTAGTGCTCCAAGTTTTATACTAAAATTTTTCTTTTCAATATCTTCAGAACTGTTAATTAATTCTGCTACCTGCTGCATATCCCATCACCTTTTCTTCTGTAATATTTTTACCTGTTAATTCTCCGACCAACTGATTATTTTTAATTATCAGAATCCTGTCGGAAAGACTGATTAGTTCCGGTAACTCCGAACTGAAAACCAGCAGACTTTTTCCTTTTTTCGCTAATGCAAGAATTGATTTGTGGATTTCTACTTTGGCCCCTACATCAACTCCCCTGGTTGGTTCATTGATAATAAGACATTCCGGGTCGGGAGCCAGACAGACAGCCATCATAAGTTTTTGTTGATTTCCACCGCTTAGTTTTCGCGGTGTAGTCCCCATTGAGGGGATAACTATAGAAAAAAGTCCAATAAAATGCTTTGTAAATTCCAGAAGTTTCTTTCGACTAATAAAGAAAGAACGGGACACATTTTTCAGCATTGTAAGAGCTATATTATCACTGGCTGACATATCCAGAAGTAAACCAGCCTGTTTTCTGTTATTGTTCAAATAGATAATTCCCTGCTTAATCAGTTCTCCGGGTGTAATCTTTTTTATTTGCCTGCCTTCAATGTACATGTTTCCCTTATCATGCTTTTCCAGTCCAAAGATAAGCCTGGAAAGGTCATGAACACCAGAACCCTCAAGTCCAAAAATTCCCAGGACTTCTCCCTTATAAAGGTCAAAGCTGATATTCTGTATAGATTTATGTTTGGAAAAATCAGAAATACTAAGGAAAATTTTTCGTTCCACATATGTAATTTCTTTTTTTCGATTGTAGAGGGTTTTACTAAACTCCCGTCCTACCATACTGGAAATAAGCTTCTTCTCAGTTAATTCCTTATTATTGTCATAGGTTTGAATAAACTGTCCGTCTTTTAGGACAGTAATCCGATCACTTAAACTCATTACCTCTGGAATTCTGTGAGATATATAAATTATTGTGATTCCTTTTTCTTTCAGTTGTAAAAGAATTTTCATTAACTGGTTGGCTTCTTTACTCTTTAGACCTGATGTTGGTTCATCAAGCATAATGACATTCTTTTTACGGCTGATTGCTCGTAGAATCTCGACCATCTGCTGTTTTGCCAGGGAGAGATTCTCAACTTTTTCATCAGGTTTGACATCCAGGTCGAACATCTTCAGACTTTCGGCTGCCATTTTGTTCATTTTTTGGAAATTGATTTGTCCGTATTTTGTAAGAAAATCAGAGGCAGGAAATATATTTTCTGCTACAGTCATATTCTCAAAGACAGCCAGTTCCTGATGTACAATCTCTATTCCCAACTTCCTGGAGTAGGATGGGGAATATTCCTTAATAAGCTCACCATTCAGCCTGATATTTCCAGAGTCAGGAAAATATTCACCCTTGATAATTTTT
>DAOWEB010000217.1 GCA_030638735.1 Spirochaetaceae bacterium | reverse complement strand
CATCAATAAAAAAATCCGGATTAAATTCAAAGGCATAGAGAAGCTGGTTCACAGAAAATGCTCCAGTTGGTATGTATCTGCCATAATCTCCGGCATCGTACCAACCACCGGAAAGTACCTTTTTTACTAAATTATTATTCCATAAAACAGCTTTTCCTGAATGCCCCTTTATTATTACTTCATCTTTAAAGCCTTCTAGTTGAATGTCCATGCCTGATCTCTGGTTATAGAAAAACCGCGAAGTAAGGTATAAGGCATTATCATATATATCATCTCTAATTTCAAAATGATAACTTTCTCCCACACCTACAACTTCAATAAAATACCTGCCTGGAATAGTGAACTCTGTAAAAACACCTCCATATATTTCCATTCCCGTATCAGCATCAGAATCCATAAACTGCATGGAACCGCTATATACAATTTTTTCTGTTGTTTCATCGAAAAGGTTAAATTTCCATGCGGCAGAAGAGGAAAAAAAGAGCTTCTCCCCATCAGGCTTGTACCCAATCTGATTAACTTTAATTGGATTGTATTTTTGATCTGCTTTCTTTACTTTATTTGCCAATAAAGTATCGCTGTCAATTATTACCCTTATATCATCGACTAGAATAGTTCCTTCTATTTTCTCATTTGAATCTTTATTCTCAAATGCAAACTCCATTCCAACAATTAAATTTGGGTCCAGAGTCCAGACTCCTTTATCCCCCAGCCATGTTGATCTCTCAAAGCCATTCCATGGAAATACATACTGCTCCCAGTTATCAACAGAAGAACTCCTGGTATGAAACAAATAGTTAAAAGGCGTTTTGTAATTTACATAGGGAGATGTCTGAGTAGGATCCTGCACCCAAATTACTACCACAACAGGTATATCATCTCTATCTGATTTCAGGTTTAGAACAATCCCCCTACTTCCAGCCAGCCTTTGAATCTCGGGGAATTCCATCTCAACACCACCATACCCCCCTGACTTTATATCTGCATTTATCTTTAGATATCTGCTTTCACTCTCTACAATCGGCTCAGATATTTGTATATCAACTTTTGATCCTTCTTCATCCAGATAGGGCCACCAGGCAAGATCCTCTTCGAAACCATCAATAATTAAATCTGCCTTAATTGTGCCATTTTTAAGACCTTCCGCAAGATCAACTTCTTCTTTTGTACTTATATGCTGACAGCTGAATATTAATAAAGTAAGAAAAATACTAAGGAATAATAAAAATTGTTTTCTATACATCTCTGACAATCTCGTTTTTATGAATCAATTCAAAACTGCAGATAGCTGACATATACCAGGCAGAATGAATTAACCACTGTTCACTCCATCTCCAGGAATGATTGGGATCGTCCTTTTTTCCCTCAGGCATAAACGCTATATCATTTTCATCAGAAAAACCACCGGTCACCCCATTTACTATGCCACCACCTGCATTTCTCCATGTTCGATCATAATTTATATTATTTGCACCTTTTCCATTCAGCATACAGACATTAAAGGGGTTAAGGCCAAGAATCCAATTAATTTGTCTTTGTGAATAAATTACTAATTTTTCTTTAAAAACACTATCAGAAAGAACAGGAAAAGCCTTCATTGAAGCAGTTGCAATAGAAGCCAGCCTTGAGTTTTCCCCCTGCCACCAGTACCCTGACCAGTTATTATGAGGAATAAAAAATGACGACCTGGGGGGTGAATCCAGGGCTTTGACATACTGTCTTGCATAACCAAAGGGGTTATTAATTTCTTCTGTAAGTTTCATTTCAAAGGTTAGATATTTTTCAATAAAACCTGTTATTTCTACATTTTTTTCTTTTATAACATCAAGGTAGCGTACTAAAGCTATAACAGGAAGGCCTGCATCGGAAGCATGAAAAAAGGGAATTTCACCCTTATCATCCGCTCTTAACCAACCGGAATAATTATCATCTGATGATAAACGTTTAATAAGATTATTTGCCCTTTTATCTGCAGCTATCCGATACTTATCAGTTCCTGTTGCATTATAAAGCTCTGTTGCAGCCATTAGTGCACAATAGTCATCAATAATATTTTCTTTTCCATCATTCAGGTAGCTCAGATTATTATTTTCCAGATGATTAAACCCTGTTTCAGCTGCATGCAGATATTCAGATGAACTATAATTTCCTCCCTTTTTATATGTTGACATTCTGGCCAGAGCTGCAATTGCAAGCCCTCCGCCCTGTCTGTAACCAGCTTTATAATTAGTATTTCGAATTCCTTTCTGTGTTGTGTAGGAACAGAGCATTCTTTCATCCAGCTTTTTGGACCATTCATCAAAAAGAATCATGTAAAAAAAACCACTTTCATCCTGCATGCGTACAAGAAAATCAGCCCCATGGAGTGCTTCAGATATAAATCTCTCTATATATTCAGAGCCATAATCTTTAATACATTTTATATTTTCATAGGAATCCATAAGAAGCCATACCAAAAGAGGCGTCTGCTGTGGATTCATATAATTTGCATAACTAAGATGACTCAAATATTTACTGTAATCACCGGAAGCATCATACCAGCCGCCATGAACGTCTTTCATTATATCTTCATTACCAAAAACAGAAACACTGTAATCTTTCTGCTCATACTGATCTGCACACCTGACAGTTTTAAAAAAATACAGGATATCTGAAAGTGTATTCTCTATTAGAATATTTTCTGAAAGTTCAAATATCTCTGAAACAGATTTTAATCCATTGTGCAGTATTTCAATATAGAATCGGCCTTCACCTGAATATTCAGAAAAATCAAATATAGCAAAAGTTCGCTTTTTCCAGCCGGGAACACTTCCTGCAATTTTAATATCTCCAGTAAAAACAGCTTTCCCATCATCTTTTACGATAACAGAGGCTTCTTTAAAATCTGTATTATCATCTAATTCTATAACAGCATATTTTGTTCCGGAAGAATTATAACCAATATGATTAACAAGTACTTTCAATTTTATATCCTTATTTATTTTTTTCTTTTGTATAGTCAAATCTATCGATAATGACTTTATAGAATAGGGTTAAAATAATAATAACCACAAACATCAGCCATGAAACCGCTGAGGCCCGTCCAAATCTTTGCATTTTGAATCCAAGGGTCATCATATATAGAAAAGTAGTCAGCCCTGAATTAGCCGCTCCTCCCATTTGACTATAACCCCCGGTTAGCATAAAAGGTTCTGCAAATAGCTGCATTCCAAATATAATACTTATGGAAATACAAAAAAACATTATGGGAACCAGAAGTGGTAGTGTAATTTTTAAGGACTGCTGCATTTTTGAAGCACCATCTATTTCTGCAGATTCATATAACTCCTTTGGAATTGTTTGAAGTCCTGCAAGATAGATAAG
Organism: Spirochaetaceae bacterium; assembly: GCA_030638735.1. GTDB lineage: Bacteria > Spirochaetota > Spirochaetia > B11-G9 > B11-G9 > JAJRQE01. The sequence continues at coordinate 12,938 of DAOWEB010000217.1, read as the reverse complement.
TGTGTAATAACCTATAAAACGCCAGTTTAGAATAATTGAGATTGATGCCTTTAGAGCCAGAGGATTTCTGATCCAGGCTATCTTATCAATTCCTATAAAACCAAGAAGATAATTAAGCCACCCGAAATCCTTATTAAACAAACTTCCAAATACAAGAGCAACTGTAACTGAATTTGTTATATAAGGGATAAAATATGCTGTTTTAAAAAACTCCCTGCCTTTTATATAAGACCTGTTTAGGAGGATTGCCAGAGGAATGGCAACTACGTGCTGAACAAGAGATCCCCAAAAAAGCAGAATTAATGAATTTTTTAGTGATTTCCAGAAGAAAGGATCTCTCTGAATAAATCTTAAAAAATTATCAAGACCAACAAATTTCTGAGGTCCTCCTGCTCCCCATTTAAAAAATGAAATGTAAAGGGAATAAAAAATTGGGTATATTCCAAACACAAGAAACAATAAAAGAAATGGACTTAAAAATACATATGGTGCTATTTTTTGCTGATTTATTTTCATATAACTGCCCCTAACCCTTTACTGCGCCTTCAACTATTCCACCAATTATTTTCTTTGAAAATATAATCAGCACAAGAGTTAAAGGTATAACTGCTATGACATTCCCAAGCATAAGGGAACCGATCCCTCCTACATTCCTGGTATGTAAAATTTTAATTGCAACAGGAAGTGTTGTTTTTGCAACATCCGGAAGAACAATAAGAACAGATAAAAACTCATTCCAGGAACCAATAAAAGTCAAAATACCAAGAATATACAGGCCTGACTGTGCAAGAGGGAAAATAATTTTAATTAAAATACCAAACTCGGATAGTCCATCTATTCGTGCAGCATCAAGCAGATCTTTAGGAACAGATGTTTTTATATACTGGGACATAAGGAATATTCCAAATGCATTTGCTGCTCCGGGAATGATCAAAGGCAGCCAGGTATTATACCATCCAAGTTTAATTATTATCTGAAAAAAAGGGATAATATTTAAAGCTGGAGGTATAGCGAATGTAATTATCATTAATTTAAACAGTGCTTCTTTACCTTTAAATTTATACATTGCAAAAGCAAACCCACCCATTGTACAGAAAAATAGTTGTAATATAGTTGAAATAGATGCAATTGAAATGCTGTTAAACATATTGCGAAAAAGTTTTACATGGGTAAATAATCTTATCCAGTTATCCTTAAGTCCATTACCAAACCAAAAATGGGGAGGAGTAGAGAAAGACTTTGAATCTGGCCATGTTGCAAGAACCATTGTATTATAAAGTGGATATAAAAATATAATTGTAAACAGAATCAGGAAAAAATATGTTAGTGTTCGTTTGAAAAATAATCCATATCCTGAAATATTTGTAACTCTCATAGCTGCTCCGTACTTAGAAAAACAGGAGCTGAACTTAAGTCCAGCTCCAACATCAATTAATCCATAATTGCAGTTATCTGCATTTTAACCTGTTCATAAGCTTCTTCCGGAGTCAAATCACCTTCTACAACACTTGCAATTGCTGTATTCCAGATACCTATTGCTGTTGGATCGTATTCACCAGGTGTTACTTCCGGTATATTTTTTACAACATCAGCATATATAAGACGGACTTTCTGTCCACCAAAATACTCTTCTCCTTCGTTCATGAAAGGATCATTCCATACAGATTTCAGTGCAGGGAAAGCTCCCATTGTTCCGAATGTTGCAAGCTGTGCTTTTGGATTGGTTGTCAGGAACTTAAGCACTTCCCAGGCTGCTGCTTTATTATCATTAGAAACTCCGGAAGGTATTCCAAGAAAAGACCCTCCCATATTCACATATACATTACCCGGAAGTTTTGCAGCTCTCCATTCGCCGCCCTGGTCCGGTGAAAGATAACCTTTCAATGCACCTGCAAACCATGCACCGGAAATTACTGCAGAAACAGAGCCGTTACTGTAAGAAGCCATCCAGGGTTCTGACCAGGATTCAAAATTAGCAACAGTTTTTGTATCTACCATCTTTTTCAGAAGGTTAAGAATAGACATATATTTTTCTTTTGGTTCCATTACAATCCCATCTTTATCTATCCATGCACCAACACCGTTGTTTAATGCTACAAGAGCAACATCTTCCGGTGTAGCAAGAAGATACTGATCAGGAGTTCCGTCACCATTTTTATCTATAGTGAGCTTCTGGCCAATTTTTATAAATTCATCCCAGCTTTTTACATTATCAAGGGAAACACCTGCTGCATCTGCAAGGGGTTTTAAATAAAACATTACAGCCGGAGCAATATCTACAGGAAGTGCAATTACCTGTCCCTCTGTGGTTGTTGAATTCTTCAAAGCAAACGGGGCAAGTTGTTTTGCGACACCTGAACAATTAAAAGGTACTGCTGACAGATCTACAAATCCACCGCCATTAATAAATCCACCAATAAACGCTTCATCAATAGCCTCAATATCATTGGACTTGTCTCCGGCAGCAATTACAGTTACCAGACGTTCATGATGACCATCCCAGTCCCCCTGATTCAATTCTACAGTAATATTCGGATACTGTGTTTTAAAATCATTTGTAGCAAGTGCTTCTCTGTAACCATCAAGCAGCTCATCAAAAACACCAATATTTATGGTATATTGCTTATTTGGATCAAATGCAGGTATACCAGCTCCTTTTTCTTCCTTGCCTCCACCTGCAAATGCAGATCCCAAAACAACAAGAACCATCAAAACAGTAATCAGTAATCTTTTCATAGATAACTCCTTATATTTTTTCCCTTTTCAGGGTTTTACACAAAATTCATCAGTTTAGTTTTCACGTGAAAACTAATTTAAAATAAAAAAAAGATCTATGCTGATGATCGAACAATGAGCTTCTGATCAAAAACAATATCTTTTATTGCAACTTTTTTCCCGGACAATGCCTTCATAACCATCTCTAAAGCAGTTATTCCCAGAGACTCAATAGGCTGTCTAATAGTTGTTAATGCAGGAGAAACAAGTGCTGCAGCATGAATATCATCGTATCCAACAACAGAAAGTTCTTCAGGAATTGAGATACCGGATTTACGGGCCTGATCAAGAATACCAATTGCAACGGTATCACCTGCAGCACAGAAAAGAGCATCTACATGTATTTCCTTTTCCAGAATAAACTGTAAAGCGACCTGGCCTTCCTCAAAATAGTAGTTGTCGATTGTAAAAACCAGGTCAGGATTAAATATCAGATTATAATCTTCCAAAGCTCTTTTATAACCTTCCAGTCGCTCCGAAGGACTTAATCCCGATTCATCAGATTCGTATTCTCCTACAACAATGCCAATATTTTTCCGCCCTGTCTTTATCAGATGCTCTGTGGCCATATAAGCACCACCAATATTATCATTTTTTACAGTAAGAGCACCTTTAATGGATTCTTCAATGAGAACAAGAGGCACATTCTCTTTTCTGTATTCCTGGAGAAGATCATTCCCGGGATTCATACTTAACATAATTACTGCGTCAGCTCTCTGACCATATAAAATTTCTTTTAAAATTTTTTCTTTTCTTTTGCAATTACCCCTGGTAGAATATATGTTGACATTATAATCGCCTGCAATTTCATCGAAATACTGCTCAATCCCCTTTAGTACTTCAAGCTCAAATATTGAAGAAAAGAAATATACAATTACTGCTATGGTATTTGATTTACCTCTGATTAAACTTCGGGCATTTACATTTGGATGATAGTTAAGCTTATCAATAGAGTTTCGAACCTTTATTTTTGTTCCTTCAGTTATTCTGGGATCATCGTGGATAACCCAGGACACTGTTGTGTGAGAAACTCCTGCATGTTTTGCTACATCATGTATTGTTACAGCCATAAATCCTCAATAATTGTTTTCACGTGAAAACACTGTAACACCAGTTTAAACAAAATGCAAGTAAATTATTAAAAAGGTTCCCAAAATCATTGTTACGATCGAAAACGTTAAGAATAAGGACACGACTACCTTTGAAAAACACTCATTATATTCATTGTTTCTTTCCATACCGTGAGTAGGAATCAATTCCTACAACAGTAAGAATAATAGTCCCTCTTGCAATAAGCTGTATGTAAGTTTGAACTCCCATCAGATTAAAAACATTATAAATTACCGTTAACAGGAGTACTCCGATAAGAGTTCCCACAACAGAGCCCTCTCCCCCCGAAATACTGGTACCGCCAATAACAGTAGCAGCAATCGCTTCAAGCTCCATACCGTCTCCCGCTTTGGGGACAACAGACGCAAGCCTGGATGCATATACTATTCCTGCCATTGCTGCCATTAAGCCTCCTATGGCAAAAGTCATTATATGGTAGTAGTCAACAGGAATTCCAGAAAGACGTGCGGCTTCTTTATTTCCACCGATAGCACAGGCATAGCGTCCAATTCGGGTCTTGCTCAGGAGAAACTGCCAGAATATTATCAATAGAAAAAGAAGAATAATTGGAAAAGGAATTGCACCTATATAACCTGAACCAATAAATTTAAACCCTTCTTCTGCACCTGTTATCGGGTATCCTCCGGTATATATAAAAACAAGCCCTCTAACAATAACCATTGTTCCAAGTGTAGCAATAATTGCAACAATTTTTATTTTTGCCCGAAGAATTCCATTAATAATACCAATAGCCATACCCGCTGCCAGAGCAATAATAATTGCAAACCCCCATGGTATTGTTATTTGAAGTTTTAATACAAGGGCCGCAGAGAATGCAAGAATAGCTCCTACAGAAATATCTATATCACCGCCTATAATAACAAAAGTGGTTCCAATCGCCATGATTCCTACAATGGAACTCTGACGCAAAATATTCAAAATATTACGTACAGAAAGGAATTTAGGTGTAATAATTGAGATTACCATAGTAATAAGAAGAAAACTGATCATAATTCCATATTTCCTAAAGAATTTTCGACCTTTACTTTCCCATAATATGGAAAAAGACTGCTTCTTTGTTTTTAATAAATCCATTATGCATTTACCTCCAGCATAGCATGAAAAAGTTCTTTTTGTGAGATTCCTTTTTTATAATTATTTACAATCCGTCCATTCTTCATTAGAAGTATAGTGTCTGATACAGTGGTTATTTCCGGAATTTCCGATGAAATAAATATAATACATTTCCCTTCTCCGGATAATTGATGCATAATTCTGTGGATTTCCCCTTTTGCTCCAACATCTATTCCGCGTGTAGGTTCATCCAGAATAATAATATCCGGATCCGCAAGAAGCCATTTTGCAATTACTACTTTCTGTTGGTTTCCTCCACTTAAAAATTTAACTTTGTGATCCAGTCCGGAAACCTTGATATTTAATTTTTCTATCATCTTTTTTGAATACCAGGCTTCTGTTTTTTTACTAAGTAATACTGGTTTTCTATTTTTTTCAATAAAGCTTAGAGTCAGATTTTTATATACTTCCTGATCCAGAAAAAGACCATCGGTTTTTCTATCCTCCGGGATCATCCCTATTCCATTTTTTAAAGCATGGTTGGGATTATTTTGTTTGATAGTACAGTTATTAACAAGAATTTCTCCTGAATCATATGAATCAGCTCCAAAAATTGCTCTGACAAGTTCTGTCTTCCCTGAACCAATAACCCCGGTTATCCCCAGAATTTCTCCATATCGTGCTTTAAAACCTATCTGATGGAATTTATTAATACTGGAAAGATTTTTAACCTCTATAGCCACAGATCCCGATTTCCCTGATGACCCGGAAGCTGTATTTTTATAAATTTCCTTTCCAACCATAGCTGAAATAATTTTTTCAGGTGTAAGTTTACTTGTATCTTCAGTTAATATATGTTTCCCATCCTTCATTACTGTTGCTCTGTCTGTAATGTCAAAAACCTCATTCATATAGTGTGTAATATAAATTATTGTTACATCCTGATTCTTAAGATCCCTGATAATTGAATAGAGATGTTCTATCTCCTTCCCTGTTAATGAATCTGTAGGTTCATCCATTATAATCAGCGAAGCATTTCTAATTAAAGCTTTAATTATTTCAATGATCTTTTTTTCTGCTACACTTAATTCCTTTACTTGTAGATCAGGTTTAATATGGAAATTTATTTTATCACAAATTTCTCTATACCTGACATACATATTATGACTATCCAGTGTTTTAAAAACAGATTTCAAATCTTCAATACCCAGAAAGATGTTCTGAACCACTGTTAGTTCAGGGACTAAACTTGTTTCCTGATGAATAACAGACAAGCCTTTTTTAAAGGCATCTGAAGGAGAACTAAATTGACAAACTTCATTATTCAAAAAGATTGTTCCCTCATCGTTTGTATAAACTCCGGCGATAATCTTTATCAGTGTGGATTTTCCAGCCCCATTCTCTCCAAGAAGAGCATGAACATCACCTTTTCTAATTTTAAGATTTATATTGTCAAGTGCTTTGACTCCAGGAAATTTTTTACTGAGATTTTTTATTTCAAGTATATAATTGTTTATCTCCATAGTTTTATCTCATCCTTTCTCTAATCATTTCCAGATATTCATCAGGTATGTAGAGAATATTCCAGCTGATAATAATTTCACTACACATACCATCCAGAACATCCAGATAACTTTTACATTTTTCCTTTGTCACAGGCGGTGTAAAAAAGGGATGATTAACCAGTTCTATTCCTGGAATTAATTTATCTTCATTATTATATAAGAGCTCTGCGGCCCTGAGTGATTCTTCCCTCAGGTACTCAGGCGACACACCCTGGGATAAAATCTTTTCCATGCTGTTTGGAAGTGATGTTTGAAAAAGCCGGGAACAAAAATCAATAGCGTCCATTTCAGATATCCCTGTTTCATTAAGTTCAAGCAAACCCTTTATAAAACAGGAAGTTTCCATTGGGATTCCTGCCGGACCGTTTGCATAACAATATGTCATCATCTTAATCCAGTCACTATGCATTTGAAGTTTTTTATAATTCTGTCCAACTATGTGTGATAATGTTGGTGTTAACAGATCAAGCCCCACTTTCTTGTTTCTTTTCCTGGCAGCAGATGAAAAACGTGCAATTATATTTTCAATTTCTGATGTCCGAAAATCTAAGAATTTATCAAGATTAAATTTTCGAAATAGTTTTGAAAATGAATGTACACTTTTAAAATTATCCGCTGTAGATTTTTTAAAAAAATCCAAAAGTAAATGCATATTTTTGAGAGTTTCTTCAGCAGAAACTCCGGAAAATGAAGTTTGCCTGGACAGACAATCATGACATGTACAGGTAAAGAGGGACTCCAGTCCATTAGCAAAAGAAGGATAACGGATACGATCAAGAAAGACTCCATCAAAGGAATAATTTTCGAGAATAGTTAGATATTTTTTAAATACTATATCCAGCATCCTTGTATTTGAAGGGCAGTAAAAAAGAAAATTTTCTTCTCCTTCTCCAATTCGGGACCATTTCCCTGAATTTCCATATCCTTTCATGCCTGTTAAATGTGTAACTGAATTTTTTATAGAAACAGACCCTGACATTATATCAGCCATAACAGGATACCAGCAGTAGAGATCAATTCCGTTCTCTTTACAAAACAAACTAATATAATTGTAATTATCTTCTTTTCCTGCATTCCAGAAAAGTAGTTTTTTTATTTCTGTTTTTTTATGAGCTTTTATAAGCTTTGCGATAATTTCTTTTTGGGAAAAATTATCCTCTTCTGTTTTCCCAATCATCAGTTGGGTAGATACACCAGTTATGCTCATTAGTATGGTTTCCTCGATATATTCAAATCTCAAAAAATGAGAAGAAACCCGGCAAAGAAATTACCGGGTTAGAAATTATTAAAGTTCAGGATTATGGGAAGCTACATTATCAACGGTTACAATAGGGGGAACAATGCTGATTGATTTCGGAACTGATTCTCCATTAAGAAAATTAGCCGTAGTTTCAACAGCCTGATAACCCATTCCGGAAATGGAAGGATTGGTTGTTGCATCAACTTCACCGTCAGTAATAAGTTCTTTTAACTCTTTGGAGAATTCGATACCAGCTATATATACCTTTTTTGTTATTCCGGCTTCTTTAAGAGCCTGTGCGGCAGCAGCGGCTCCTGCGTGCCAGTGGGAGGCTACAAAATCAACTTCCTTACCCGTTTGAAGAAAAGCTTCCATAGCATATAGGGCTCCTTCCTTTGCCCAACCTTCAATGGCCTGTCTGTATATAATTTTATATCCGGGATATTTAGCTATTTCCCTTTCAAAGCCTTTGGTTCTAAGTCTTTGAGGTGCTGTTCCAGGTGCTCCCTCGATAAGAACAATATTTGCATCTATGTCTCCTAATAAATCATGAGCCATCTGTCCAAGCAGTTCACCATTTACTTCATCATTAATTCCAATAAAAGTTTCTATACCTTTATAGGTCCCATCCGGATTTGGTCCCAAAGCATTTGTGAAAGTAATAAGACGAACTCCTCCTCTATTACATACATCAATTGCCGGCATTAGTGCCTGAGGGTCCCCGGCACATAGCATAACGGCATCTACTCCCTGTGCAACAAAATTTTCTACCTGATTAAGCTGAATATCGGGTTTCCAGTCTGCATCGGAATATATTAAATCAATTCCATATTCTGCTGCTGCTTTATCCATCCCCTTCCTCATAACCATAAAAAATTCAACGCTTCCCGGAAGGCATACAGCTACCTGTGGCCTTTTGGTTTCAATTTCTGTCCCGTCTTCTTTATTTCCTGCTGCAGACAGAAAAGAAAGGCAGACCAGTAAAAAGAGAACCAGTAACAACAATCCTTTTTTCAACATATCAAACTCCTTGAAAATATTTACTCATAGAATAGCAATAACCATGCCAAATTCATTTTTCTCTGAACTACTATTCAATAAAATTATACTGGAGATGGTGCTCATCAACAGGCTGGTCTATACTCCGGTTAATTCAGGGCATATTATCTATAATAACTCTACCCGAATTTACTCAAAAAAAATACTTCTTTTTTAAGGACAGATGAAAAGCTATCCTGAAGATTTGTATCAGTGCAGTATTTGTGCAAAATTTTGCACAAAACTAACTCTATACAGGATAGAAAAATACACATTAAATATTTCTAACTACAATTCTTTTTCAGTTCTTGCAGAGATGAATTTTACATAGTAGTATAAACTTATGAGCAGTACTATATTAATAATAGATGATGAAATTGGAATGTGCAGATCTCTGTCTGAACTTCTGGAATCATCAGGTTTTCAATGTCTATACTCTACAAATCCTCATAAAGCTCTTCTACTGTTAAAATTACATAATGTAGCATTACTTATTCTTGATGTTCGAATGCCGGAAATTGGAGGAATCGATCTTCTTAAAATTGTGAAAAAAACATATCCGGACCTTCCGGTTATTATGATCACAGGGTATCCTTCTGTTGAAAATGCCGTAACAGCAATGCGCTATGGTGCTTTAAATTTTTTCCGAAAACCAATTTCTTTTGAAGATATGGAAAAGGAGATAATTACAATACTTTCAAGCCATAAAAAACGTAATCCTGACAATATATCTTCAGCTCCTCCGGCACTTATCAGTCTTAATAAGGCTATGAATGAGATTATTGAAATTGTTAAAAAGGTAGCTGCAACAAAAGCTTCTGTAATTATAACAGGGGAAAGCGGTACTGGAAAAGAGCTTATTGCTGCTCATCTCCATTATAAAAGTTCCCGTGATAAAAAGCCATTTATCAAAATTAATTGTGCAGCAATTCCCGACAACCTTCTGGAAAGTGAACTGTTTGGACATGAAGAAGGAGCTTTTACAGATGCTAAAAAAATGCACCCTGGGAAATTCGAGATGGCTGATGGCGGTTCTCTATTTCTTGATGAGATTGGAGATATGAATCTTAATACCCAGGCTAAAATTCTCCGGGTATTGCAGGAACAGGAATTCCAGCGCTTAGGGGGCCATCAGATATTAAAAACAGATATCAGGTTTATTGCTGCGACAAATAAAGATATTCCTACTCTAATTACTAATAGCTGTTTTAGAGAAGATCTCTATTACAGGCTCTCTGTGATCAATATTCATATTCCTCCCTTAAGAGAAAGAATTGAAGATATTCCTTCATTGGCAAAGTACTTTCTTGACAGTTTCAATTCAATCTATGATAAAGATATAAAGGGGCTTGACTCTGCAGTTAGTTCAATTCTTTCTTTTCATTCCTGGCCAGGAAATATACGTGAACTAAAAAACTGTATGGAGCGGTCTGTTATTTTCTGTGATGGGGATATAATTAAACAGGAACATCTCCCTTCACAGTATAAAAATTTAGAAAGTAAGTTTTATACTCATGAGTATGGGCAGGCCCGTGCAAAAAATGATAAAGAGCTTATACTTAATGCACTAATGCAGTCCAATGGAATTAAACATAAGGCGGCAGAAGTTCTCAATATGCACAGAAAAACCCTGTACAACAAGATGAAGAAGCTTGGTATTGAATAATGGATATAGGAACTGTTCTCGAACTTGAAGATATATGTGTTAAGTATGGAGAAACACCTGCTTTAAGTCATTTTTTTTTAAACCTGAAAAAAGGAGAGATCCATGCAGTTGTAGGAGAGCACCGGGCAGGTAAATCTTCAGTAGTAAAACTTCTTGGTGGATTAATTCGCAAACAGTCGGGAATTATTCGTATTTATGGTTACCCAATTGATTATTTTTCTCCTGCATCTTCAATAAAAAACAAGATGGGTATTATCTATCAGGATACCAATCTGATTCCATCTTTGAATGCAGTAGAAAATATCTTCGCCGGAAGATTTCAACTGGGATTATTTCGAACTATAAGTTTAAAGAAAATGACAGAACAGGTTGAATCATTCCTTAAGAACTGGAATTTTACTATCAATTTAAAAACTCCGGTAGGGAGACTGCCGAAAGCGGATCAGCATAAGATAGAATTGATACGAGCAATTTTTTTTAATCCTGATATACTTATTTTTGATGAAATATCAAACAAATTGAATGCAGATGAAATAGAAATTGCCTATCAACTGATTCTGGATTTAAAACAGAAAGGTAAAAGTATTCTCTATATTTCCAACAATATGAATGAAATATTTGAATTTGCCGATCGTGTTTCTATCCTGAAAAACGGCTCTGTTGTAAGTACACAGGATATAAAAGCCATTGATAAAGTCAGGTTGATAGATCTTACCTATTCCTTTGCTTCCACAAGAGAGGAACTTAGAAAAAGAAATGAAGAACTTTACAATTACAAAAAATATAACGAAGATATTATCAACAGTCTTCCACTTGGAGTAATAATTTTTGACATAGATAAGAGTATATATCTGATTAACTATTCAGCCACAGAGATACTATCTTTTGATATGGAGAATAAAGCCCGTCAACTTGAAGATATTCTTTCTCTTTTTCCTTCCGAACTTTCCGATGCAATTCAGAAACAAATTACCGAAAGAAAAACAAGCACCTGGGAAGAGATAGAATATAGGAAAAATCAATATCTTAATATTACAATTTTTCCATTTAAAGATGAGGATTATGTTTTTCTGGGCACTATTCTCCTTATTCAGGATATCTCCCGTGAATATTATTTGAAAAATTATCTGCTTCAGACAGAAAGGATATCCTCCATTGCTGAGCTTGCCGCGGGTGTAGCTCATGAAGTCAACAATCCTCTTGGAATTATTTTGAACTATGTAGAACTATTAAAACTCCACCAAACCGATAATTACAGCCTGGAGAAAATCAACCTGATAAAAGATGAACTGAACAGAATAAAATCAATTATAGGCAGTCTTCTTTCATTTTCCCACTTAAAAGAAACACCAATGACTTCCCTGGATATAATAGCTTTGATAAACGAAACACTTCTGCTTATAAATTATCAATTTAAAGAAAAGGAAATTACTGTTTTATGGAATCCTCCCCCTGGTAAAGTAAATATAATTGGTAATGAAAACAGATTAAAGCAGATGATTATTAATTTGATTAGAAATTCTGTAGAAGCTGTTCAACAAAAAGGCAGAATTACAATTTCGGTAAAAGCATTTATTAACGAAGGTTTTGCTGAACTCTGTTTTTCAGACAACGGAAAGGGTATCACCGAAACGGATATCAATTCCATATTTAATCCCTTTTTTACAACAAAAACCGCAGGAGAAAATGCAGGACTGGGACTCTCTATCTGTCAGCATATTGTAGAGGCTCATCAGGGGATAATATCATGTAGATCTTCTGGAAATGAAACCTCTTTTCTTGTACGGCTGCCTCTTGTAAAATGAGGAGGATGCAATAGATAGACAAGCTCACTCTGACATTTAATATAAACAAAAGCTTATTAACTTACCTGGGATCAGAAATATTTTCTTCAATTTGATTTAATAAGGTTTGATTCTTATCTGTAATTTTTCTATATCCGACAGGAGATATGTTGTTGAATATTTTAAACTGACGTGAAAAAAAGTATGAATCATTATATCCCAGTATCTCAGAAATCTGTGCTATTGGATGATGCGAGAAAAGAAGTAGATTTCTGGCTGCTTTCATCCGGGATCTGATTATATATTCCCCTGGTGTAACTCTCTTTATTGTTTTAAAGATTCGTATAAAATGATCTGGTGTACTGTGCATCATTTCTGCAAGAATTGCGATTGAATATCTTTTCTCAGGATGTTTTTTTATCATCGAACAAATTTCATCTATCTTATTTTCATGCTCTGCATAAATACTCCATGTTTTGGCCTCGGAATTCTGTGAAAAAATTTCAATAAGTGCAGATTGGAACCAATGAACAGCTTCTGTATATTTATAAGGCTTTTCGTTTAAAGCTTTAGCGCAGTTTTCCAGTAAGTTTGTAATAAAGGTAACTCTTTTAATAACTCTGTGTCGTGAAAGGATATCAAAAGAAGGTCTCCATGTATTTCCATTACTATCTTTCAGTTTAAAT
>DAOWEB010000197.1 GCA_030638735.1 Spirochaetaceae bacterium | reverse complement strand
TAACTATCTTTATTGATTTATCCATCTATATAATCCTCGTTTTTACCCTGGCTGCATTACACTGTATATTTACAGCTACTGGAAAGGTTGCTATATGCCTGGGAAAGACTTCGACAAACAGGTCCAAAGCAGTTATCTTACCACCAAGACCACCAGGGCCAATACCAAGCTTATTTACATTCTCAAGCCACTTTTTTTCCAGTAAAGCAATTTCAGGATCAATATTACGCTCACCAATTTTACGGAGTAAAGATTTTTTTGCCAGATAAGCAACATAATCAAAAGTTCCACCAACACCGACTCCTACAATAATAGGAGGACAGGGATTTCCACCTGCAAGGCTGACAGTTTCGAGAATAAAGTCCCTTACCCCACTAACACCATCAGAGGGTTTCATCATTTTTATCCGACTCATATTTTCAGAACCGCCACCCTTTGGCATAAGAGTAATTTGCACATTATCCCCTGGAACCAGGTCAATATGAACTATAGAAGGGGTATTATCCTTTGTATTAACAGGGGAAGTAAGTGGATCCCTTATAATTGATTTCCTGAGGAAACCTTCAGTATAGCCCTCTCTTACACCCTGATCGACTGCTTCCTGAACAGTACCTCCTGTGAAACTTACATCCATACCAATTTCCAGAAAAACAACTGTAAACCCTGTATCCTGACAAATAGGTAATTTTGTAGATTTTGCAATATCCTGATTTTTTAGAAGCTGATTAAGTATAGCCTTTCCAACCGGAGATACTTCCTTCTTAACAGAGTATTTAAGAGCGTCCCTAAGATCACAATTTGCTATAGTATTTGCTTCTATGGACAGCTCTTTGACCGCCCTGGTAATTTCACTCAGATCAATTTGTCTCATTTGATTACCCTAAGGGGTATTTTTCAATTTGTAAACGTATAATCAATAATAGTTGTCTTATTTTTACTGATAAAATGAAATATAATAATTTCGTGTATATATTGCAGCAAAATTATTAAGGGAAGTCATCAAAATGAAATTATTAATAAATTTCCACAATATAACAGGACGATATCATTACTTAATCAGAGTTGTAATATTGATCGGGTATATAAATAGATATAATATTTTTATGAGGTAGATAAAATGAAAAGCGGACCAAAAAGTAAGGCAATGTTTGATAGAGCTTCACTGTCCATTCCAAAAGGAGTTTCATCCAATTTCAGATATTGGGGGGATGATTCAACTCTTATAGTTAAAAAAGCCAAGGGTGCATATCTTTGGGATCAGGACGATAAACGTTATGTGGACTACAGACTGGGTTTTGGTCCTGTAGTTCTTGGACATGCCAGAGATGAAATAAATGAGTATGTATCAGAAGCAATTAAAATGGGTACTACTTTTGCCATGACAAATGAATATGAAATTCGTGTTGCAGAAAAAATTAAAAAAATGACCGGTACTGATCTTGTCAGAATGACAAACACCGGAACAGAAGCTACTATGAGTGCTATAAGAATTGCACGGGCATTTACAGGCAGAGATAAGGTTCTGAAGTTTGACGGAGCCTATCATGGATTTCACGATTATTCCTTATGGAATACTTACCCTCCTATTTCCGGTGTGGGATATAAAAACGCACCCTTTCTTGTCCCCCAGGGCTCAGGAATGCCAAGATCAATTGGAGACTTAATGTATTCCCTCCCTTTCAATAACAAAGAACTACTTGAAAAAAAGTTAAAGGAAAGATGGCAGGATATTGCGTGTATAATTGTAGAACCTCTGCTTGGTAATCAGGCATCAATTATGCCTCAGGATGGTTTTCTTGATTTTATAAGAGAACAGTGCACAAAATACGGTATTGTTATGATTATGGATGAAGTAAAAACAGGTTTTAGAATTGCTCCTGGTGGTGCTCAGGAATACTTCAATGTAAAAGCAGATCTTGTAACCTATGCAAAATGTCTTGGAAACGGATTTCCTGTTGCAGCTATTGCGGGACAGAAATTTATAATGGGTGAAATTGGACCTGGAGCAATTCCTCATGGAGGAACATACGGTTCAAATGTTGTATCTATGGCAGCAGCAGAAAAGGTTCTTGACCTCATAGAAACAGGCGAACTTGATAAAGTAAATGCTCACGGTAAAAAACTGAGAGCCGGTTGGAAAAAAATTCTTGATGCATCAGGTTTTCCTTATGTAATTCAGGGACCTGACGCTATGCCTGGTATTGTTTTTACTGATGAACCGGTATGTAAAGAATACAAACACTGGGCTCAGGGTGATCATGATACCTACGATGCAATAATTAATAACTGTATCGAAAATGGTGTAATGCCGGATTACGATTCCAGAGAGCCATGGTTTATCTCTTCCTCTCACACTGATGAAGATGCCGATTTTGTTCTTGATGTTTTTGAGAATGCTGTTAAGGATGTAATGAAAACTAAATAATTTTTATTCAACGTAAATATACAGTTAGAGACGTAGCATACTACGTCTTTACGTATATTATTTCCGCAGGACTGATTTATTGTCCTGCGGATTTTTTTGTATCAAAATACAAGAACCTGCTGATAAATCCACCTGCACCAACAAGTAATACTTTCATTTTTTCTTCTCCAGTTTTTTAGAAATAATAAAATGTTCAACAATGGATACCGAAGTCTGGCTAATCCAGTATAAAACAACCCCTGAAGGAAGATTGTATAAAACCATGAATATAAGAATTGGAACAAAATAGGATGCCCTGTTAAGACCTCTGTCACCAGAGTCCGGAGGCTGGGTAATTCTTGTCTGTACAAAGATTACGGCAAGCATAAGAAAAGGTAGAATCCTTATTGCCTTCCATCCTAAAACCGGAACACTAAAATTCTTAAATGCAAGCAATGTATCAGGTAAAGACAGATCGGGAATAATACCAGGAATAAATACAGCGCCTCTCATATCAAAATCAGTTCCAAGGAATCTGTAAAGTGAAACAAAAACAAAAAGTTGAAGAATAAGGGGAAGAACACTCATAATAGGCCGAATACCCTCTTCCATATAGAGCTCTGCCTGCTTTTGTTTAAAGACTCCTCTGTCCCCTGCAGCCTCATTTCGTATTTTAATCAATTGGGGTTGAAGCGCCCTTATCTTTATGTTTGTCCAGATACTCTTTTTACTTAATGGATATATAAGCAGCTTTATAATGACTGCCAGAAATATTATTGCAATACCATAGTTAGGTATAAGCCTAAAATAAAACTGCCTGAGCAGGGCTCCGAAAAAATTCACAAAGGGTCTAAGAAGCTTGCCGGGGTCTATCAACGATCCAAAATCCATACCACTAAGATTAAAACTGTTTTTATCAATACTGTTATATACTGCAAGATCATCCCTTCTTTTAGGACCCATATAAAAATAATAACTATCCGAAACAGAGGTTTCTGATAAATCAGCACCCTGCCTTATAAAACGTATAGAGTGCCGCTTCTGATTACCATCTATCTCTCTTTTATCATACTCGGTACCAAGAATTGAAGAAGTAGGTATGCAAATTGATGCAAAGTATTTACTTTCAACAGCAGCCCATAGAATATTCTCATCATTTCTTAAATATCTACTTGATGATATCTTTGGATAACCCTTCCCCTGATCCGCATAAATAGTAAACTTTCTAAAATCATGTCTATTATCAAGCTTATCGTAAACAGGACCAAGTTCATAACCTGTAGAAATGGAGTACAATCCTCCAGATTCATTAAGTTCGGGAATTTCACCTTCCAGAACTTTCAAATTAACTGTAAGAGAGAAAAGATACTCTGTTGGATAGAAACTC
>DAOWEB010000415.1 GCA_030638735.1 Spirochaetaceae bacterium | reverse complement strand
AGGGTCAGATAGGTCAAACTGCAGATAAGGAAACCCTTAGACTGATCTCTGTAATCTCAGAGAATAGCATGAAGATGCAGACACTTATAAACGACCTTCTCATTTTTTCCCGGATGGGTAGAACTGAAATAAAAATCGATAATATAAATATGCAAAAACTGGTTTTGGAGATATGCAGTAATTTTACGGAAAATAGAGAAGGGAGTAATCCGGTATTCGATATTCTGACTCTGCCGGATGTTTCAGGCAGTTATCCAATGATTAAACAGGTATTTATTAATTTAATAGATAATGCAGTCAAGTTTACACGTACTGTGGAATCTCCTCTTATCACAATAGGAATGCAAATGTCAGAAGATGGAGCTGCATATTATGTAGAAGATAACGGCAGCGGTTTAGATATGAGATTTTCTAATAAAATATTTGATATTTTTATGCAGCTTCACAATAATAGTAGTATAGAGGGTACAGGAGTAGGACTTGCAATAGTAAAGCAGGTAATAGAACGCCATGGTGGTAGAGTTTGGGTAGAATCAGAACCCGGAAAAGGAGCTGCTTTTTATTTTGTAATTAACAATAAAAGTGAGGATTAAAAAATGTGCACAGATTATAAATTTCTAATACTGGAAGACCTAGAAACTGATGCAGAACTGATTATGGACCAGGTTCGGGTCGCAGATATTCTCTGCGATTTTATATGTACAGATAACGAAGTCGATTTTAAAAGGCTGATTGATGAATTTAAGCCGGATCTTATCTTATCCGACTACAGCCTGCCGACCTATGACGGAATGTCTGCGCTAAAGTATGTCCTTGAGCATTCTCCGGATATTCCTGTTATTATTGTTACCGGATCCATAAATGAAAGGACAGCAGTTAACTGCATGAAAGCGGGTGCTATAGACTATATCCTTAAGGATAATATGAATCGGTTGGGACTGGCGGTTATTTCTGCTCTTGAAAATAAGAAAGTAAAGATAGAGAAACAAAAAGCACAGGATGAGATTAGAAAATTATCTACTGTTGTAGACCAAAGTCCTAATGCTATAATTCTAATGGATAATACAGGGATAATTGGATATGTTAATCCTGCATTTATCAGCTTAACAGAATACACACCAGAAGAAATAATTGGTAAAGAACTGAATATTATTAGTGCTCCGGGAATATCAAAAGAAGAGCATAAATTAATTTTACAAGATTCATTAAATGGAAATATTAAGGAAAAAAAATTTAAAAATAGAAAAAAAAATGGTGAAATATTCTACGTTTCTTCAAGCTTTGCTCGTTACAGAGATTCTGAAGGTGAAGTAGTAGGCCTTATTACTATAATGAATGATATTACCCAAAGAGTTAAAGATCAGAAACAAATTGAAGAGGACCTTAAAGAAAAAGAACTCCTTCTTCAGGAAATCTACCATCGTGTAAACAACAACATGCAGATAATGGTAAGCCTTTTTAACATGCAGATAGAATGCAGCGATCTACAGGTAGAGAAGGATGTTCTTGCAATAGCTCAGGCGAGAGTTGGCGCCATGTCGGCTATCCATAATGATATCTACCAGGAACGTTCTTTTTCTGCAATTAACTTTAAAAACGTTGTCTCACACATATTCAGCACACTTTGTGATTCTTTAATAGTGTTCTGCGGGAACATTGATCTCCATATAGAAGCAGATGTTCCTGATTTTGGTCTGGATCTTGCTCAGCCAGGTGCCCTTATTGTGGGTGAACTTCTCTCAAACTGTATAAGACATGCATATCCGGATGGTAAGGGATCTGTCTATGTAAGTTTGTCTGAAGATGAATCTAATGAAATAACACTTATGGTTAAAGATAATGGAGTAGGGATCCCTGAATCCATAGTACCCAAAAATTCAGATACTACAGGTTTTAGTTTAGTCTATATGCTGGCGGCCGGCCAACTGAGTGGTACAGTAGATATCACCAGGGATAATGGAACCACAGTAAGGATAAAATTTAAAAGAATTAATGACAGGAAGAGATTTTAATTTCTGAAGGAAAGGGTAGTATGACTGATATGAAAAAAATTATGCTTGTAGACGATGAGCAGAGTATTCTTAACTCCCTGAAGAGAGAATTATTTGACTGGTGTTCTGATTCCAGGATAGAGATTATAAGCTTTACAAATCCTGTAGAGGCTTTTGCTGCTCTGGATATAGAAAAAGAAGTTTTTCTTGTTATTTCCGATTTACGTATGCCGGAAATGCTGGGGAGCGATCTTCTTCTTAAAATCAGAGACAAGTATCCGGATATAATTACCATTCTCCTTACAGGTTATTCAGAGGTCGAAGAGATTATGAAGGCCGTTAAGTCCGGCATTTTCGCATACATACTTAAACCATGGGATGAAAAATATCTTTTAACAGAAATAGGTAAAGCCTACGACCTGGCAAAACTAAAAGAAGAAAAAACAAAGTACCTGCATATGCTTGAGGAAGAATTAAAATGGGGAGGGGAGCTTCAGAAAAAACTACTCCAACGGGATGTACCCGAATTGGTGGGAATAAAATTCGAAATTGAATACCAGCCTCTACCAATGCTCTATTGTGGAGGCGACTACTACGATATTATTCCGCTTCAGGATGGCAATTGTCTGGTCCTATTGGGAGATGTTGCCGGGCATGGCTTAAAAGCAGCCTTTATAACAACTATTCTTAAAACAATAATTTACAGCGAATATATCAGAGATCATCAAAAAAACGGCATATCTCCTGCAGATTTTCTTAGATGGCTGAATATAAGAATATCCAAAGAACTCAGTCAGTTTCCTGACATGCTTATTACATTTGTAGCGCTTGTAATTAATACGGCGGGAAAAAAGATTATTTTTTCAAATGCAGGACAATCTCACTTTTATCTTGTTCGGGGTACGAAGTTTTATCCCATACATGATGAGGGTCTTTGTCTTAATATCAGCGATGAAGCTGAATATAAAAATAAGTCTTTTAAGATTGAAAAAGGTGACTATGTCTATATGTTTACAGATGGGCTAATTGAAGTTGGCGATAATAAGAGCAATTTAACAAAAGAAATTACAGGCAAAATACTACTTGATGAAACCGGTAGAAATTCAACTCCGAAAGAAATTATAGAAACTTTTAGAAAGGAAAGTATGGAAGGTGTTTTCTATGATGATATAACACTTCTGTCTGTAAGGATAAACTAATGACTGGAAATGTAAGTGAAACAATAGAATACGATGGATTATTTTTAAACACAGATAGAACTGTAGAAAACAAAGTTACTGTAAATGTAAAAGGAAGATTGGAAACAACTAATTCAATACATTTTTTAGATTATATGACTAAGCTTATAGATTCTTCTCCTTCCGGTTGTGAACTAATTCTTGCAATGTCTGAACTTTACTATGTTTCTTCAACTGGAATAGGAGCGTTTACAACAATTCTTGTAAACAGTAAAAAAAGAAGTATGAAATTATTTATTAAAAATATGCAGCCCAAGGTTATGAGTATTTTGGAACTGCTCGGCTTCACTGCTTTTTTTAACTTTATACAGGAGAAATAATGGATTACAGTGTCGGGTTTAACAGTTTAATTAATGACAGTAGTATTTTATTTTATGTAAGTAAAAAAGATGGGACAATTCTTTATCTTAATCCCTTTGGTCAAAGGCTTCTTGAAATAAGTCCTACAGATATTTTGGAAGGAATAAATTTAATACAGTTTTATGCTAATCCCGAAGATAAAAATGAACTGGATTCTATCCTGTTATCCGGAAAAACGATATTTGATATTGAAATAAGAATGTTAGGTAAAGATAGTAGACTTATTACAGGTCATGAGTATGGTTATATACAAAAGGATGATAATGGAGAACAGATAATATATGGTCTAATAAATGATATTTCTGAATTTATAAATTTAAACTTAATGACAGCCAGATTGAATTTGGAATTAGCTGATACTAATCAAAAACTGCAGGATGCCTATAATACAATGGCACAGCAGGAAAAAATGGCAACCATTGGAGAACTTGCAGCAGGTGTTGCACATGAAATAAACAATCCTCTTGGTTTTATAAAGAGCAATTCCAGGTCATTAAAAAAATACCTGGAAATGATGACGGATACTTTTACAAAAATTAGTAATAATTATCCCCTGAAAGAAATTGAAAATGCAGATAAAATTGATTTTATACTATCCGATATAAAAGATATTATAGAAGAAAATGAAGATGGACTTAATCGTATAGCCACAATAACCAACAGTTTGAAGCGTTTTGCACGAATGGGAGATGAAGATTTTAAAACTGATTTTGATTTAAATCAGGCAGTACTGGATACTCTTAATATAGCAAAACTACAGTATAAATATATTGCAGATGTAAAACTGGAGTTAGGTGAAATACCCATGGTTTTTTGTAATGGTGATTCAATAAATCAGGTTTTGCTAAACCTGATTGTCAATGCTGCAAATGCAATAGAAATGATTGGTTCAAAAGATCGTGGTAAGATAATTATTGAAACTATAAAGGAAAATAATTCTGTAAAATTCAGTGTATCTGATACTGGGCCAGGAATTGATGCCTCTGTTGCCCACAAAATATTTGATCCGTTTTTTACAACTAAAGAGGTTGGAAAAGGAACAGGCCTTGGGCTTAGTTTATGTTATGACATAATAGTACAAAAACATCAGGGTAAAATTTGGTTTGAAAATCTTGAGAAGTGTGGAGCTAAGTTTAGTTTTATTCTTCCAGGAGGTGTAAATGAATAGTGATATTTCCATTTTAATAGTTGAAGATGAAATTATTACAGTTAATTTTATTAAAAGAGGGCTGGAAAAATATGGATTTGAAAATATTTCATATTGCCTAAGCGCTGAAGAAGCTCTGGATCGGGTAGAAGAGATTAAACCGGATATTATTTTAATGGATATTTCTCTGGAAGAACGTTTTTCCGGTATTGAACTTGCAAAGATTTTTAGTGAAAGTTTTCAAATAGCTGTTATCTTTGTAACCGGAGGAATGGATGATGAAACTGTAGAAAGAATAGAGGAGGCCGAACCCTATGGATTGTTGTTTAAACCTTTTCGTATTCAGACTTTAAAAGTCCTTATTAACATTGCAGTTAAACGAATTCACCTGGAACAGAAAAAACTTGAAAGTGAGAAGAATCTTGAAATATCAAAAATAAAGCTTCTGGATCAGATAAGAGAACTGGATACATTTTTTAAAATATCCCAACTAATTAACAAGCGAACAGATGTGGAAGAGCTTATTAAGGACACACTTCCCCTCATTCCCAGTGCATTCAGTATGTCTGACTATATAAGCACCAGAATTACATATAATACAATAATTTATGAATCTGAGAATTTCAGAGAAAGCCAATGGGTTTTAAGTGAATCTCTTTCAAAAAATTATAAAACAGGTGATATGATTGAGATCTATCTGGTTCTGGATAGTCATGTAGAGAGCTTCCCTTTTACTATCGATGAAATAAACACTTTTTCTGTAGTAGCCCAGCAAATCTCTCTTGCACTGCAGCGCTTTTCTTTTGAGGCAGAACTTAATGATCAGCTTAAATTGAGGGGGATGCTTAATGGAATTTTACAGCTTTTAGTAAAATATTCAGATGAGAAAATCAGTATTCTTTTCCATGATTTGTTGAATCAAATAGGCAGCTATTTTGGTTCAGATTTCTGTCAGATTTTATTGTGGAACAACGAAAATCATATTGAATCATGCAGACGAACTTCCTGGACCCCGGAAGATAAACTATTATCTGTGTCCCCTGATGAATCAGTTTTTAAGGATTTAATGAAAATAAAGGAAACGGGATATCTGGTTTCAGAGGAAGGTTCTACTGTCAGCTTAAGTCAGGAAATGGAAAAGTACCTTGAGTCTGTAAAGGAATTTAGTTTTTTGATAATCCCGATTATAAAAAAAGACAAACAGTTAGGCGTCTTATGGATCACCATGAACAAGAGTACACTGCCTGGCAGAAAGAAAGTTTCCATTTTTAATGTTATTGGTGACATAATTACCATGGCAATTGTTAAGTCCATACGTGAACGTAAAATCAGGATATACAGACAGGCAATAGAGCAGAACCCCTCTACAATTATAATTACTGATACAGAAGGCAAAGTAAACTATGTTAATCCTATGTTCACTGAGACTACAGGATACAGTTCCAAAGAAGCTATAGGTAAGGACCTGAGAATACTGAAATCCGGCCTCCGGAATGATGAATTTTACTTTGAAATGTGGGATCATCTTTTATCAGGGAAAACCTGGCGGGGAACATTTGAAAATAAGTGTAAAGACGGCCGTCTTTTGTGGGAACTTACATCTGTTTCTCCCATTAAGAATAAAGAAAATAATATTACAGGTTATATCGCGATAATTGAGGATATATCAGAAAAAGTAGAGTCTGAAGAAAAGCTCAGGAAAATTAACACTGAGTTGATTCAGACTCAAGGCTCACTTGTTCAGGAAGAAAAACTTGCATCCATCGGAAGGCTTGCTGCCGGTGTGGCCCATGAAATTAATAATCCTATAGGATTTGTTTATAGTAATTTCAGAACTATGGGTAAATATAGAGATCATATCCATTCGATGATCGAATCTTTATATTCAAACAAAGATCTGAATCAGGATTATCTCAAAGATATTATGTCTGAACATAAAATTGATTTTATTATGGAGGATATGAATGAACTTCTTAAAGAATCCTATGATGGATTCGATCGTGTTATAAATATTGTTAACAGCTTAAGGAGTTTTTCAAGAGTTGATCAGATGCAGGCGATAAATGTTTACGACCTGAATGAAGCAATTCGGACAACCCTGATTATTGCCCGAAACGAAATTAAGTATATAGCAGAAACTAAAACAGATTTTAGAGATATACCAAAAACAATGTGCAACAGCAGTGAAATTAATCAGGTAATTTTGAATCTAATTATTAATGCAGCCCATGCGATAAAATATGAAGGTAAGGGATCTAAAGGTACTATTTATATAAACACTTACCAGGAAGACGATTACATTTGCTGTGATATTAAGGATTCAGGACCAGGTATTCCTGAAGAAATAATTGATACTATATTTGAGCCGTTTTTTACAACCAAACCGGTTGGAGAAGGAACAGGGCTGGGCTTGCATATATCCTATGATATTATTGTTAAAAAACATAATGGAGTTATCTATGCAAAGAATGACATAAATGGCGGCGCAGTTATTACCTTTAAATTACCAATTGTAGCAGAAAGTGAAGGAGAAGTTGTAAATGAATAAAATAGTTATCCTTCTTGTAGATGATGAAAAAAGTATTTTAAAAGCCCTTAGAAGAACGCTTTTTGAGTATCCATATGAAATTGTTATAGTATCTTCCTCTCTGGAGGCAAAGCAGTTTCTAACTGGAAATCAAATAGATATGATAATCAGTGATTATAAGATGCCGGATGAGAACGGGTTTGAGCTCTTAAGTTTTGTCCGGGATAAGTATCCTGAAGTAATCCGAATTATGTTGAGTGGATATGTAGAGAAAGAGGTAGTTCTGGAAACTATGTTTTCATGTGCAGCAGTGACCTTTTTCCCCAAACCATGGGATGATGAAAAACTATTGTCCAGAATTACTGAACTTATTGAAATTAAGAAAAGTATAGAGGATGGAGATCTCTGGGAAAAAATAAATTCTGATACTTTTTTCAGTATGACTTCAGGGTTATCTAAAAGGATTAATTTAATTGATAAAAGTAAATCCCATAATGAAGAATTAGGAGAGATTATTTCGTCTGATATTTTTCTTCTTTTTAGAGTAGCACGGCTTGTGAGCTCAGATTATTTTAGTTCCAGGTCTGAATTTGATCTGAATAAAGCAATAAATATAATTGGTGCAGATAATATCCTGAATCTAAGTCAAAAAATTCCTATTTCTGATTATTCTGTACCTTCACCTTATTCAATAATGCCCGATATATTTTTATCTTATTATGGTACTATATTCAAATTGATGTTCAGATCAGGAAAAACAGAACCTTTAAAAGTTTATCTCCCCTTTATATATCTGTACAATTACCTTTTATTACAAATTGATACAGGACTTTACAACAAACAGGTGATAACACTGGTAGATAATGGAATTCCCATCAAATCTTCCGATAGTGTGCGGGGAATATTCAGGACTATTCTACATCTTTGCCGATTACCGGAACATTTCCTGGAATACTGTGATAAAGTGGAAACGGATGAGTCTCCATCGATGCAGACGGCTTTAAAACTTAGAAACTTGATTGAACTGTTCTGGTGGAGTGATAAAATGCCTGTTAATCACTCTTTTTATACAATACCAGACGAAATACTTAAAAGCATCTATACTGATGTACAGGAACTTAAGAAGTCGCAGCTTTAATTAATTCTAACAATGCATCCTGATCCCATGGTTTTGCTATTACATCCAGAATATTATCTCTATAGGGTGCTATGGATGCAATTACCTCTTTTGTTACAGTACCTGACAAAATAATAATTTGTATAAGAGGGTGTTCAACAACTACTTTTCTTATAAATTCAAGACCATCCATTACGGGCATTCTAATATCTACCAGTACCAAATCAATAGGTTGGCTTTCCAGTTTATTAAGAGCCATTAATCCTGTTTCTGCTGGAATTATATTAAAACCATGGAAACGTAATTCTCTTGATAGGGCAGAACGAATATTTATATCATCATCAATTACCATTATATTTATCATACGATTTTAGTTTAGTAGAAGAATTACTTATATACAAGCTCCATTTATTGAAAGCTATTTGATAAGTGTTGATTTTTAGTTTATTTTGATTTCCATAACATCTAATATATCTAATATTTCAAGCCTATAGAAAGAATAACTGAGCAATATAGCCAAAAACGTGTAAATATAATCTGCATCGCAAAAAGATCATTGATAAATTTTATAATAAAATAGGATTTTATTTGATATTCCTTTTAAATTAGATTAATATTAATTAAGGTTTGAAATGTTTATTATAATGAAACTATTAAAAAATTATGTATCTCTTTGTCCTGTGGTTTCCATATTCTGTCAAATATGTTCGTAAAATAAATCGTTTTTTGGAAATTGCCCATCAAACCTGTAGATTTTTGAACTGAATTCAGATACCTCGCAGCATACGTGTGGCAGTTCAAATAGGGAGATCTATTGTGAATTCGACATATAAAAAACGTGTGTTTATTTTTATAATTCCCAGTGTCCTGCTGTTTACTGTTATGTTTATTGGTTTCCAAAGTGTTTCCAGGATTGAAGAGCTCAACAACAAGACAGATATCACCTTCAGGAATATGGAAGTTTTGGATAGTATCCTACATTATTTAGCTAATGCAGAGACTTTTCATCTAACTTATTTACTGTCAGGTAATGATAAGGATCTCCAGGCTTATTATGGGGAAATGTCCGGACTTATAGAGATACATCAGAGTTTAACCCTCCTGTTTATCGATAAACCCATCCAGCTGCACCGCCTGGCATCTATGAAAGAGTTAATTGATGAAAAGTTTGCAAGGATTGAAGAGTCTGTTTCTCTGCATAATGTATCCAGACTTGAAGCTGCCAAAAATGCTGTTGATTGTGATAGATGTAATGCTCTTACAAAAGCAATTATTAACCTTCAGGAAGAAATGGCAGATACAGAGCATGTTTTGCTGTCTCAAAAGCAGAAAGAGATCAGCACTGTAGTAAGTGTAAATTCTATTATTATTGTATCAGGTTCCATTCTGGCGCTCGTAATAATTGCAATAGTAATATCCCTGATCTCTTCCAGCTATTTACGTGAGAAATCCTTAAGCAGGGAATTGTGGGAGACCGGTGAGCTATTGCACTCAATTGTGGACACGGCTGTAGACGGAATTGTTACCATCGATGATACAGGAATTATTCAATCATTCAACTCCGGTGCAGAGCGGATTTTTGATTATATGGCTGCTGAAGTTATTGGAAATAGTCTAAATATGCTGATTCCGGATCCCATCAAGGATAGTCATGAACAATATGTGATAAATTATTTGCATACCGGACATAATAAAACAATGGAAAGCTACAGTCACGAAATTAACGCCCTTAGGAGGGATGGAAGCCTTGTACCTATTCTTGTATCTCTGGCCAGAATGCAGGTTAAGGGTAAAACCTGGTCCAGTGCAATAATTCATGATATCACTAAACAGAAAGCAAACGAAGAGCATTTACAAACTCTCTCAGAGCGGCTGCGCCTTGCTACCTCCTCTGCAGAAATAGGAATTTGGGATTGGGATCTGGTGGAAGATCTGCTTGTCTGGGATGATACAATGTACAGGTTGTTCGGTGTTGCCCCTGAGGATTTCAGCGGTGCTTACGATGCCTGGCAGAAATGTGTTCATCCGGAAGATCTCCCAGCAGCAGATGCAGCTGTACAGGCTGCAATTATCGGAGAGAGAGATTTGGATACTGACTTTAGAGTGGTATGGCCTAACGGCGAAATTCGGATAATCAAAGCAGATGCTGTTGTACAACGTGATGAATCGGACGGGGCAACACACATGATAGGTATCAATTGGGATATCAGCATATTGAAGCAGGCAGTCGAGGAGCAGAAGCAGGCCAGAGAAGAAGCTGAAAAAGCTAATAGTGCCAAGAGTGATTTTCTAGCAAATATGAGCCACGAAATTCGTACCCCCATTAATGCTATTATAGGTCTTAACCGCCTTCTTAATAATAGCCTGCTTAGCGAAAAGCAGAAGGATTACTCATCAAAAATTAACATGGCTTCCCATAATCTTCTGGCAATTATCAACGATATTCTGGATTTTTCTAAAATCGAAGCTGGAATGTTAATAATGGAATCTATTGAATTTGATATCGATTCTATTCTTAAGAGTCTTGGAAATATCAGCTTCCAAAAAAGCAGGGACAGGGGATTGGAAATTATATATGACATGGATCCCGATATCCCCTCTTTTTTGGTAGGGGATCCCGGTAGATTGGAGCAGATTCTGCTAAACCTGATCAGTAATGCCATAAAATTTACACATGATGGATATATCATCATATCTTCACAGTTAATAAAAAAAGCGGATAAGGAAGTTACGCTTAAATTTTCAGTCAAAGATAGTGGAATCGGCCTTTCTGATGAAAATCAGGCGAAGCTTTTCCAAACCTACACCCAGGCTGATACATCTACCACCCGGGAGTACGGGGGTACCGGTTTAGGCCTGAGTATCAGCAGAAAACTGGTTCAAATGATGGGAGGCAAAATCGGGATAAAGAGTAAAGAGGGGAAGGGCAGTACCTTCTTTTTTACGGCCCGATTTGGCTATAAGGCAGAAGAAGAGAGAGCATTTTTACAGCCACCGGTCGATTTGAAAGGTTTAAGGATTTTAGTAGTAGACGATATAAGGGATATCCGGAACATAGAACGGGAACAACTGGAAAGATTCGGTTTTACTGTCACCACAGTCAGCTCAAGCTCCAGGGCCATTAATGAATTACATAATGCCCTTGTTAGTGGAAAGCGATACTATGACATGGTGATCATTGACTCCAGAGAAAAAGGAATCGATGGTATTAAAGCTTCGAAACTGATAAAGAACGACCCGGAAATTGTGCAGAAACCAAAAATCATTCTAACCAGCACCTATATATCCGAAGAAACTCTAAACCGTCAGGATAAACCATATGTCAGCGGCCTTTTAAGCAAACCATATAGTTCATCTGAATTATTAAACACCATATTAAATGTTTTTGGTAAGGAATTCCAGCCTGATCACCTTACAAGTTCTTTTAATGATCGCCTGCCGGATGGTTTTGAAAATATTAAAGGTGCCCGGATTCTTCTGGCAGAAGACAATGAGATTAACCAGATGATAGCAACAGAGTCACTGGAGAATGCAGGCTTTTGGGTCTCCATCGCCAACGATGGCCTGGAAGCTGTGGAAAAGGTAATGGAGTCCCGGGAAGGCATTCCTTTTGATGCCGTTCTGATGGATCTGCAGATGCCCGTAATGGATGGCTTTCAGGCAGCCCGGGAAATCCGGAAAGAGAAAAATTTTACCGATCTACCCATAATTGCCCTGACCGCCGATGTAGTGGGAGATGTAAAGCAAAGATGTCTGGATGCCGGAATGGATAACTTTGTCACCAAACCCTTTGAGCTTTCAAAGCTCTATTCCTCCCTGATTGAATGTATAAAGCCAGCAGAGCGCGAGGTCTTTATATCGGAAAGTGAGCATCATCGTTGCACGAGGGAAGCTTTTGAGGGGCATCTATCCAATCTTCATGGTATTGACGTCGTCTCAGGACTACATCATGTCCATCAAAATTATGAACTCTATTTGAAATTACTGCTCAGATTCAAAACAAAATATAGTACATTTATAACTGAAATTGGCCAGTCCCTTGCAGCTAATGATACTGAACTCTCTACCCGTCTGGCCCATACCTTAAAGGGGGTTGCCGGTAATCTTGGAGCAGAAGAATTATATAAAGCGGCCCGGGGACTGGAAGCTGCAGCTAAGGAAAATGATGTTGAAGAAATAGATAAACATTTAGAAAACACCGATAAAATCTTACGAGAAGTACTGGATTCCATTACAGAGTTTGAAGAGGTAAACCGGGAAATATTATCACCGGAAGAAGAACGCTTTATGAAACCTGAAGAAATAGTGTCAGAGTTAAAAAAGGCAGAAAAATTATTATCTGAATATGATGCAGACACTGTTGGAATAATCGAGAGGCTGGGCCCTTCGCTAATAAGCTGCGGTTATAAAGTGGAAACGGATACTCTTTTTGTGCGGATGTCGGATTATGATTTTGAAGGTTCATTGGAAATTGTTGAAAGAATTATAAAATCAATGGAGGAAAATAATGGATAATGATAAAAAGAAAGCCGATACCCTTAATGATAATAGAAAACTTTCAAAGCAAACTATACTCATCGCCGATGATTCGCCTGAAAATATTGATATTCTAAGGAATATATTAGTAAAAGATTATCGATTGAAGGTGGCTTCAAATGGTGCTGTCGCCCTCAGAATTATGGAATCCCCGGACACACCGGATCTATGTCTGTTAGATATAAATATGCCGGAGATGAATGGATATGAAGTTTGCAGTCACTTAAAGTCTAATATAAGGACCAGGAGCATACCGGTAATGTTTGTTACTGCTATGGATGATGTTCTTGATGAAACCCGTGGGTTTGAGCTAGGGGCAGTTGACTACATCATTAAACCGGTAAGACCTCTGATTGTATTGGCTCGGGTCAGAGCACATCTGGCGCTTGCTGATCAGAACCGGGAATTGGAGAAAAAAGTTCGGCTGCGTACTGCCGAATTAAATGAGACACGCCTGGAGATTATACATAAACTCGGTGTAGCCTCTGAGTACAGGGACAATGAGACAGGAATGCATATTGTTCGAATGAGTCATTTTTGCCGGATATTGGGCATCGCTGCAGGACTCACTGAAGATGAAAACGAATTACTGTACCAGGCAGCGCCTATGCATGACATAGGTAAAATAGGTATTCCGGATATGGCCCTCCTGAAACCCGGGAAGCTGGATCAGAAAGAATGGGAAGTAATGAAAAGCCACACAACAATTGGTGAGAATATCATAGGAAATCATCCGTCCGACCTTCTCAGAACTGCACGGACGGTAGTCAGTTCACACCATGAAAAATGGGATGGGAGCGGCTATCCCAGAGGTCTTTCAGGAATGACTATTCCAAAAGTGGGGCGTATAGCTGCGTTGGCAGATGTTTTTGATGCTCTGACCTCTGTACGTCCCTATAAAGAGGCATGGTCTTTTGACAGAGCCTTTAGTTTTATTAATCAACATAAAGGTAAGGATTTTGATCCTGATCTAACTGAAGTATTTTTGTCTAAAAGTGATGAAATAATCGGGATTTCACAGAGATTTTCTGATCAGCCTGGTTCGCATTCTAAACTGGCATCTCTCCAGAATAGCCTGAATTTTTAAGGTTTTTCCCAGGTCTCACCAGTCTTTCTGAGGGTTCCATTTAGCCCTTAAATGCCCGTAACAGTACATATATTTATCTCCTATTTCCTTCTCCCTCTTTATTTTTCATTATTAATTATTCATTTTTCAATTTTATTACTATCTTATCTCCATGGAGCAAATTAATGAGTGAAAAAACAAAACCTAAATCTTTCTTTGACCTGGTACAAAACTCAAAGAAACCTATTCTTGTAGATTTCTATGCAGACTGGTGTAGTCCCTGCAAAATGGTATCACCAGCCATAGAGAAAGTAGCAAAAGATTTTTCCGGAAAGGTTATGACAATAAAAATAGATATAGATAAAGCTCAGGCTGCAGCTGCAAAATATCAGATTCAGAGTATCCCCACTATAATGTTATTTAAAAATGGTGAGAGTGTTATGCGGTTGACTGGGGCACAGCCGTATGAAGTTATAAAGGTGGAAGTGCAGAAAAATCTGTAGTTGGTTTCCCTGTAGAGACGTAGCATGCTACGTCTGTACTCCACAAAGGCATGCTACGTCTGTACTCTACAAAAGGAAGGCAACATCTCTACTCCACAAAGGCAGTCTACGTCTGTACACGGCAATAAAAAATGTAATAGTATTCAACATATGGATAAATTAGACAAAGCTTTTAAAATTGCTCTCGAAGCAAGAGAAAATGCGTATGCACCATATTCTGAATTTAAGGTTGGTGCTGCGTTAGCTGTAAAAAACAGTGATAAAATATTTCCAGGGTGTAATGTGGAAAATGCAAGTTATGGCGGTACTATCTGTGCAGAAAGAACAGCTATTGTAAGCGTTATAGCAGCTCTTGGAAAGGTCGAATTTGAGTTCTGTGTAGTTGTAACAGGATCAGAGCCTGCATCACCTCCATGTGCCTTATGTTTACAGGTATTTTCAGAGTTCTGTCCTCCCGACTTTCCCATTTATCTTGCAAGCCCAAAGGGAATAGAGAAAAAAATGCTTCTTAAAGAACTTCTTCCAGTTCCTTTTAACGAAATTCCGGAATAAAAAGTGTTTTTGGAAGATATTGATAACTGGCTGGGTTCTTTATCAGAGCCTGACCAGTTACAGGTTTTTCAGGCCTTAAGTGAATATTTATCTGTAAATGAACTTAAGAATGTAATGTTAGAAGTTTCCCGGGGCAGGAGTCTTCTTTCTATTCACAGAGGTCTGGGACTGGTAAAGAAGTACTATGTGGATTTGTTGCGTATACAGCGGCTTAGAATATTGTAATATCCTGTCTAACACCAGTTTTAAAATTTTAATACAGTAATTATTACTCCGGCAGCTGTAGTAGTAAACCCGAACGACCATATCATAAATTGAAAAATTCTTCTGGATAATTCCGATAATCTTGTTTCTACGTGTTCAAAACTTTTTTCCATAAGTTTAAAACCCTGCTGAGTCAGCTCAATTGAATTTTTAATACTTTCTTCGACACGAACAAGTCTTTCTGAGTGTTCCATTTCATAGTTGTGGGTATTTGCAGATATTTGAGCGTTACTTATCCATTGGTTAAAATGACCGTGGATATGTTCGGTAATCTGAGATAAATCTTCCTGGGTAATCATCATTTTCCTTCTCCCTTTACTATAACAGATAAAAGTACTATTTATTATGGACAAAAAGTGATTTTTACTTCAGAGCAATAAAAAAACCAGCCCGAAAGCTGGTTTTTTTTATTTAATAATTTTTCCCGGCAAGAGCTACATTTGCCACATCAAAAGCGTGACATGGAACTACACCGTAAACCATTTCACATTCAGGACATTTTGACTCGAATGTTTCCATAGAAAATTCATTCCCGCATTCTTCACACTTTATTTCCAGGGGCATTGGCATTATCTGCTCTGCAAAACCCATAGTTCTTACCTTATCTAAAACCTGCTGTCCTGTTTCAAAACTTCCTGCACATCCATCATGCATATTATACTCCTTATTACGATGTTAATTTTTCACCATTACGTAGTTTTTCTCTCATTTCCTGAACTTTTCTATCCAGTTCTTCTATTTCTGATAATATTTCTTTTTCTTCTTCTGTTGTTTCAATTACTTTATCTATACCACCGTTTTTTATAACAATCCGTCTGTTCCCCATGAGTGCCAG
The DNA here is from genome assembly GCA_030638735.1 of Spirochaetaceae bacterium. Lineage (GTDB taxonomy): Bacteria > Spirochaetota > Spirochaetia > B11-G9 > B11-G9 > JAJRQE01. Next base: position 19,198 of record DAOWEB010000415.1, on the reverse strand, counting down.
AACAGGGTCATGTGTTGCCATAAGCACAATTTTCTCTTCTGCAATAAGCAGTTTCAATGCTTTTTTTCTGTCTATACCTGCATTTTCTATTTCATCTATAAGAATAATAGGAGACTTACTTAATATAGCAGTATCTGCAATCATCAATGCCCGGGATTGTCCTCCACTTAAGGCTGTAATAGGGGTATTGGGATCAAATTTTTCTCCGGCCAGTTTATTTGCTTCTTCTATTATTTTTTTAATAATAGTTTCACTGTCAGTTACCATTCTGCTTTCTGCATGGAGTTCAAGAAACTCATACACAGACATATCCATAACAAAATTCATATTCTGGGATAACTGGGCAACAAGTTTTTCTGATGAGGAATATCTCCATTTTTTATCGGGAGTTTTTCCGTTAATAAGTATGCTCCTTCCTGTAGGAGTATCATTTTGTGCTGCCCATTCAATATCTCCAAGAAGTCTGCTTTTACCGGATCCTGTAGGTCCCACAATAGAAACAATTTCATTTTTTTGAATGACAAACTCCGTAAAATCTTCATCTTTTCCGGATTTGTCATGGCCTGGAAGAATGGTTATAGACTCTACTACCTTATTATCCTCACCAAGAAAGGATAGCATCTGTTTAATAAATTCTGCAAACTGTTCAATTAAATGTTCAGGATCAATTGCATTATCTTCCATATGCTCAGAACTAATACTTTTAAAATACTCATCCATGGTACTGTCATTGTATTTAACAGGATCAATTCCATTGTTTGTTAAAAAGGTGGCGGCAAAGGGATAGGAATTTAGTATTATATCAATTTTTTCATGTAATAAATCTATTTCAGTCAGTACCGGCACTCTATATCTCCTTTTTCCCGAGATCAATTTTTCTTACATTTCCCATTTGATAACTTTCACCTATTCTGGTTTCTCCCAGGCAATAGGAACAAAGTGCTGCAGGCATGGAGAACCGGAGAGTTTTTCCCTTAAGAGTTGTAATATTTTCATCTTTATCATAGAGAAGGGTAGAAAGTTCAAAGCTTCCCTGGCCCGTGAGTCCATTTACATGAAGTATTAGTGCAGCAGGATTTACACTGTGAACTCTGGAAGCAAATACCTCACGTTCCGCCTGGGATACAATGTCCCCTTTGGTTATTATTACAATATCTGCACTTTTCAGCATAGGTCCAATCTTTTTAGGGGTTCCAATCCCACTTAAATTATCTATAACACAAACAGCCTTAATATCTTTTATATATGGGGAGCATCTGTTGCAAAGTCCTGCAGATTCACTAATAAGTATATCAAATCCATTATCCAGGCCCCACTGTGTGACCTCTTCAATATTACTTACAAAATAATGATCAGGACACAAACCTCCTGACAGTCCCTTTTGTACCATTACTCCTGCTTTTTCATAAAGAATATCATCGTCTGTAAAAAGGCAGTCAAACTTTACAACACCAACCTTTAAACCACGCTCTTTAAGGGATGCAATTGTTTTAAGAATTACCGAAGTTTTTCCTACAGAGGGAGGACCTGAAACTGTTACAAGATTCATACGCCAATTACCTCTTTAATTGAATCATTGAAAATTTGCTCACATTCTCTTATTGTCTGTCCTACATCGATTGAATAGATATATTCCCATCCAAGCCACATAAAGGGACTTTCTCCTTTAAGTTTGTTGTCTACATCAGGGTTTGTGCTGGGAAATAATCCACTGTGGGATAGAATTTCTCCTACTTCTGTAGAAGCAAAAAAATCAATAACATCTTTTAATTTATCTATTCGTTCCGACTTGGACAACATGAAGATCGGACTTAAAATTGCACCGTCAGAAGGCCATACTGCCTTCATTATACTTCCTTCTTTAATTGTCTTTGTAAAAAAGTAGGGCATAATTGTAATTGCAGGTCGTCTGGCACTCTTTTTTTCACTTTTTATCATCTCCGAAGGATGGAGGGAGTCCAAAAGGCTTCTTCCAAGTTTTTCTACACCTTCTTTTCCAAAATTTCTGTGTATATTTAGGAGAATGGCATTAAAAAGGTCAAAGTCTCCCACCGGAAGGGATACACTGTTTTCATATTCAGGTTTAAGGACATCTGACCAGCTCATGGGGACTGCTCTGTCTCCCAGTTCATTTGTATTTACCAGGAAAACTGCAGGGACAACCCCAATCATAGAGTAATGTCCTCTGGGATCTTTTAAACCATATCCTTTAAAGGAGTCATTTTCGGTTTTAAAATGAACTTCATCTTTAAAAACACCGGCTCTCTTTAACTTTCCAAATCTTTCTTCATCAAAAAAAAGGTCAAATCCTGCAGATATAAAGAGATCGGGAATTCCTGATTCATCTTTAACTTCTGCAAGGTTTTTTTCCACCCAATCCAGCCCCATAGCAGCGGCTTTCAGCTCATATTCAATTTCTATATTATGAGTTTTTTCAAATCCTTCCATAAACTTTCCAAAGGATTCCAATAGAGGAATTCGTACAGGGCAGGGCAAGAGACCTGTAATCTTTACTTTTTCACCAACTGCCTTTTTAGATTCTCCACCAAGAGTAACATCATCTCCATGTTTTTCCCGTTCTATACTGGAAATAAGTATTTTTGAGAATGCAGCAGGATCTCTGTTTTGAAATGAAAGCGCTGTATTAAGAGTTATATTTTTACCAAAGCTTTTTCGTTTTTCTTCTTCCAGCATCTGAGGAAATCCATTAGCCCCGAATACAGCTATTGTTTCTGGATGTCTTTCTGTTATTTCGAAGAGGGTTTGTTCCAGAGTGAAGTGTTTTTCGTTCATTTATATAATTATTCCTTGCAAAGGGAGATTATTCCGTGTAGAGACGCCCTATAGGGCGTCTGTACGATTTATCAATCGTATAGAAGATAAGAAAAATACCAAAAAGTGTCAATTATTATTGATAGAAATTGTAATGTATTATTATTCCAATCCCATTATCTTATCTACCCGTCTTTGGTGCCGGCCGCCTTCAAATTTTGCATCAATATAAGCATCGATCATATCATTTACAGAATCATGGTATTCAATTCTTCCGCCAAAAGCTATAAAATTTGCATTGTTATGAACCTTTGACATTTCTGCACCAAATTTATTTTGAGGTAGAGCACAACGAATACCATCTACTTTATTTGCAGATATACTTATACCAATACCTGTTCCGCAGCAAACAATCCCGAAATCATAATTGCCCTTAAAATACTCTTTACAGGTTATTTCGGCCATATCGGGGTAATCCACTGAATCAGCAGAATCTACACCCATATTTTTTATGGAAAATCCTCTGTTTTCAAGATGTTTTATAATTTCAGCTTTTAATTCATATGCACCATGATCTGCACCTATTACTATTTTGTTTGACATTTTGTCTCCTATTGATATGTCCTGCCTGCAGTTGTAGATACAGGATCTGGTATCACTGTATGAAAGGGTAGACGCAAGGCCTACCCCTACGTTTAATCACATTATGTGTTTTATCCATATTTTTAGTTTTTCATTATTCGTTTTTCATTTATCTTCTATTCTGTAATTATTACTGCAATAAATTTTAAAACTGTATTTCCTGTATTTTTTATACTGTGACTTTGGCCATTTCCGGTAATAACAATATCACCTTTTTGGACAATCTTTTGACCGTCATCCTCGACTACAATACCGGAACCTTCTGTAATTATATAATATTCTGTTTCTTTATCATGCCGGTGGATGCCTATACCGGAACCTGGTTTCAATATCAGTTCTGCCATTAAACGAGCGTTTGTCATTGATTCAGGTGCAGCCATATGAATAATATTCACTTCGCCTGATCCACCTCTCATCTCTTTTCTGGTTTCCTGTTTCATATCCGTTCTTTTTATGATCATTAGCATTACTCCTGTTTTCAGTGATTAAAAAATGGGTCTAATACCACTGTTTGTAAGGGTAGGCTGGTCGCAACTTCGTTGCTGCTCGCCTATGCAACCACAGGTATAAAACCTACCCCTACGTTTAATCACATTATGTGTATTTCCCATATTTTTAGTTTTTCATTATTCGTTTTTCATTAAAATTACTACCTTGGTGGAAAATCATATATTCGTTCTAAAAGTTCTTTGGTTTTTGTACAAATATTTTCCTCATCAGGACCGCTAACAGAAATTTCCACCTCATCATCTTTCATTAATCCCAATGTAAGAAGTGACATTACACTGTTTAATTCTACAGTATTATCTTTTATGGATAGAACTATATCTCCTGAATAATTCCCCAGTTCGCTTATAATTACTCCAGAGGGGCGAACGTGTATTCCTGCATTATTTTGTATTACTGCTTTATCTTTAGTCATATTGTTTCTAAGTATACTTAAGCTGTTAAGTCTATTCCATATAAAAATTGATAAATATTATTAAATTTTGTATTACTATAGGAAATTATGAATATGTTTATTATTATTACTTTCATATTTGGTAAAGTTGATCAGTTTTGTTTTATATTGATTCTTTTGTTTTAGAATACAGAGGTATATGTCCGTGAAAAAAAATGGTACAATGATGGATAAATACAGGGGCGTTTCAGTCCGTATAATAGAGATAAGATAGGATATATTGTGGATATAGAACTTGAGCAGGAAAAATGGTATGAAATTACTTTGGCAATAGGAAAAAAATTTACAGCTTTTCATAAAAACGGGGAACTTATTTTTACTGATGGTTCTACTAAATTCAGTGGAGATATTCTGCCCTATGCTGCAAGTATGATTCCATGTGATCCTCCTTCCAATGTATTACATCTGGTTGATTTTTTACCGGATATGGAAGATGAGTAGTTGAATGTGTTATTTTAAATAATCAGCTTACTCTTGATTTTAGCATTATATAATGCTACTAAAATGATATGGCTTTACAAGATATGCTTAGGGATAATACAAAAAAAGTTTTTTCTACAATGCTTAACCTCAACCTGGAGGAAATTGAAGAGAATCCTGATATTATAGATACCGATGAACACTGGCTGGAAGGTTCCCTGTTTTTTGGTGGATCTATACTTGGTGATTTTAGAATTCAGATACGAGAAGGTTATTCAAAAAAAATAGCATCAATAATGCTGGGACTTGATACAATTGATATTAAATCAGAGAATGAAGTTCATGATGTTATAAAGGAAATTGCAAATATGATTGGAGGCAATCTTAGAACACAATTATCTGCTTCCGGCATACAATGTGATATAAGTCCTCCCAAAGTAGTTAGAAGGCAAAACCTTAATCATAATATACCATCTGGTGGAAATAGCTAAGCTAGGTGTTACTAATTATATAGTTAAACCTTTTACAAATGATCAGTTAATTGAAAAAATATCAAGTATTATTACTCTGAAAAAGTTATAAATAATTATTGGAATAATAAATCATTTTTCATGATGAGTCCGGGCAACTTCTACAGCTGCCTCTAATAGATCTGATCCATGTAACTTGTTGAGGGGAAATCCGATGATCATTATGAGACTTTTGCGATGTCTATGGTGACAGCTTGTTTTTGGCTATTTTGCACAAGGTAGCAACCCCTATATTAGAGAAGAGCTGCTTTTTAGATACAAAATGTAGTACAGCGCAAAAAGCTTATTATTTCACTGCTTGCATTCAAAAACCTAAAGTATTATTATGATGGTGTGTTAATACTTGATACTTTAAAGTGGTTGCAGATCTTATTAAAAAATAAATGTAAAAATGGACGCTGTTATGGAAAAAAAAGTCGCTCTAATTGTGGATGATGATATAGTAAATCAAAAGCTGCTCAATACTATCCTTTCCGATTTAGGATACAGTACAGTTATTGTTGATAATGGAGAAGAGGGAGTCTCCTGTTACAGAAAAAAAACTAAGCTAGATATTATTCTTTTGGATATGCATATGCCTTATTTAAATGGCCTTGATGCTGTCCGTATTATCAGGGATATTGAAATTAAAGAAAACAGAAAACATATTCCTGTAATTGCTGTAACAGCATTTTCTATGGAAGGTAACAAAGAAACCTGTATTTCTGCAGGTTGTGATGATTATATTTCAAAACCTTATGAACGTGAAATAATTATAAAAATGGTAAATAAATATAATTATTTAACTACTTAACTGATATTCATGTATCTAAATATTACTCTTTTTTGTTTTAGGACAAGAGAAGTATGTATTTATCAATAAAAGTATTAAAAAAATTAAATAATAAGGAAAATTACTTGCTAATAATAGTTGTAATGCAGATAATTAAATATATCGATTTGAGTGGAGTATAATTCATGGCTAAGAAAGTAATGTGTGTAGATGACAGCAACACTATAAGAATGCTTGTTGAAAAAACTCTTGTGCCTGCGGGATTTGAAGTAGTAGGAGCCGAGAATGGTCAGGTAGCCCTGGATAATCTAAGTACGGATATTGATCTTTTCCTTGTGGATGTCAATATGCCGGTAATGGGTGGTTTCGAGTTTATAGAAAACCTGAAACAAAAGGCAGAGTATAAAACTAAACCTGTAATTTTCCTTACTACAGAAAGTTCTGCAGAAAAAAAAGAAAAAGGTAAGGCTCTCGGGATTAATGGCTGGGTTGTAAAACCCTTTGAACCTGCATCTTTTCTTAAAGTAATAAATATGCTAGCAGGCTAAGGGGGCATGTCCAGGAAAGCTCCTGTAGTATTAATTGTAGATGATGTTGGAACAAACCTCCTTATTCTTAATAATATTTTAAGTAAAGAGGGGTTTAATGTACTGCAAGCCTCTGATGGTCTGGAATGCAGGCAAATCTCTAAAGCTCAAAAACCGGATCTGATTCTTTTAGATATTATGATGCCCCTGGAAGATGGATTTGAAACCTGTAAGAAATTGAAAGATAATCAGGAAACTGTTGATATTCCTGTTATTTTTGTTTCTGCTCTGGATGAAACTGCTAATAAAGTGCATGGTTTTTCAGTAGGTGCAGTTGACTATGTAACCAAGCCCTATGATAAAGATGAGATAATTGCCAGAGTTAAACTGCATTTGCGCCTTAGTAAGGCAATGAAGGCTGTTATTGAGACTCAGGCCAATCGCCTTAGTCAATTAACTCTTGCTCAGCAGGCTATACTTCTTAATCCGGAAGATCTTCCTGAGGCTAAATTCTCAGTATATTATAAATCAGTAATGGCGGCAGGTGGGGATTTTTACGATGTTCTTCCATTAAGTAAAGAAATCTATGGATATTTTTGTGCAGATGTGAGTGGGCATAATCTTGGTTCCTCCCTTGCTACTTCTTCTTTTAAGGCTCTTATTTCTCAAAATGCCGGAGTAGTTCATTCTCCCAAGGAAACTCTTTCTACTGTTAACAGGGTTCTGGAAAAGGTTCTTCCTTTGGAAATTTACCTGACAGCAGTTTATATTCTGCTAAATCGTAAGAAAAAAACTGTAAAAATTGCAAGTGCCGGTCATCCTTCTGTTATTTATCTTCCTGTAAATGGATTGCCTGAAATACTTTCACCTGTTGGTGATATTCTTGGGGTGTTTGAGAATGTATCAATGGATCTTTTAGAGATGGATGTTTCTGCAGGTGATCGTTTTTATATTTATACGGATGGAATAATTGAAAGTGATGGAAAAAATGATATAAACCGCGAACAGGGATTGAAAAACCTGGTAAAACAAATAGCTGAATGCAGTAAAGTTTCTATTGATACAAGTATTGATCAAATAATAACTGGTTTGTTTGGTAAAAATCCTGCTTTATCTGATGATATTCTTCTTTTAGGGTTTGAAGTATGAACTTAAGATCAACTATTTCTGATAAAATTTCTGCAAACTATAAAGATGTTGATCTCTTTTGTATAAAAGCAGAGGAAGCAGTTAAAGAAAATCAACTGGATGAAGAAATTTTTGGATTACAGCTTATGCTTAGAGAAGGACTGATTAATGCTGTAAAACATGGTTGTAATAATGATAATAATTTAACAATTGATTGTAGTTTATTAATATATGATAAAGAGTATATAATAGAAATTGAGGATCCAGGTACTGGTTTTAGCTGGGGAATCCCCAGACAGGAGAGTGGTTATGAGGATACCTCCGGCAGGGGTCTCTCGATAATACGTAAATATTCCAGTTCGTTTTTCTTTAATAAAAAGGGGAATAAACTTACGATTCGAAAATATCTAAATAATGGAGAGTTAACAATGGGTGAAAATATTATTATTAGAGATGGTAGTCGGGGAATGCTTAAACTTGAATCTAATCTTGTTGCATCAGTTGTAGATGACCTAAGAGTATTGGTGAATAATAATATTCAGGAAGGTTTGATTGAGCTTACAATCGATCTGAATGGAATTTCTGTTGTAGATTCTATGGGGATAGGATTTCTTATTTCTGCACATAATTCCCTGCTTAAGATAGGCGGAAAAATTGAAGTTCTAAATGTTATTGGAGAAATTATGGATTTATTTAAAAGTATGAGACTGGATCAGCATTTTTCATTAAAAGGAGAGTAAAATGTCTGCTATTGATATGAATGATGAAACCCTGCTCACCTACCTTGAAGAATCCAGGGAACATCTTGCAAATATAGAAGCAAATCTTCTTAATATTGAGGAAAGCGGAGCAGATATTGATGAGGAACTTGTAAATACTGTTTTCCGTGCTGCTCATTCTATTAAGGGAGGGGCTGGTTTTTTTGATCTCTCGAAAATACGGGATCTGGGGCATAAGGTTGAAAATGTACTGGATATGATTAGAAGCCGGGAAATGATACCTACTCCGGAGATAATAAATATTCTGCTGATTTCTTTTGATAAGCTTAAGGAAATGGTTAATAATCCTGAATTCAGTAATGATGAGGATATTGAAGAGTTTGTAAGATCTCTTGCTAATTTAACTGCGGAGACTCTTCCTGAGGAAAAGAAAAGCAGTGTAGCTAATTTAACTGATATTAAACTTCCTGATGGAAGAGTTATTATGCAGGTAAATGAGTTTGATTATAATCAGACAGTGGCCAATAATAACTATATTTATCTGGTTCAGTATGATCTTATTAAAGATCTTCCTGACCAGGAGGATTCTCCACTGGAGTTTTACAGGAGCCTTGTAGGTACTGGAACTATTGAGAATACGGTAACAGATTTTGCAGCTGTTGGAACTTTGGATGATGATATTTCTAAATCAATTCCAGTATATATTCTTTTTTCAACTATTGTTAATCCTGAAAAAATTAAGCACCTTTTTGATGTGGATGATTCGAAAATAACAATCATACATGATCCATCAGAATCTGAAGAAGTTAATAAGGTTAGTGAACCCGTCTCCTCAGTGTCTGAAACACCAGTATCAGTTCCTTCAAAATCAGGGCCAGTTAAAAAATCAGCACCTAAGAATACTGCTGTACCAGAGGCCTCCAGCACTCTTCGTGTAAAAGTAAAGCTGCTTGAACAGCTAATGACTCTTGCAGGTGAGCTTGTTCTTGGCAGAAATGAACTTGAAGAATCAATTAGCCAGGGAGACCTGAAAGCTATTACTTCCGGTGGTCAGCGAATAAGTCAGGTTACTTCAGAGCTGCAGGAAGCAATTATGCAGACCAGAATGCAGGATATTGGATCAATTTTAAGTAAATTCCCCCGTGTTGTAAGGGATCTGTCCAGACAGCTTGATAAACAGATGAATTTAAATATTGTAGGTAAAGAAGTTGAAATGGACAAGACTCTTCTGGAAGGTCTTAATGATCCACTAACCCATATGATTCGTAATTCTGTAGATCATGGAATTGAATTACCTGAAGAAAGAAGGCTTGCAGGAAAAAATTCTGTGGGGGAAATAAGTTTGCGGGCTTATCACGAAGCCGGGCAGGTTGTAATTGAGATAGAAGATGACGGAAATGGTATTGACGGCAGTAAAATAGCTGCTAAAGCAGTTTCCAAGGGTTTGATTTCCCAGAATGAAGTTGATTCCATGTCCGAAAAAGCAAAAGTAGAATTAATTCTTTTACCAGGGTTATCTACTGCAGAACAGGTAACTGATGTTTCCGGTCGTGGAGTTGGAATGGATGTTGTAAGAAGTAATCTTGATAAGCTTGGCGGAACAATGGAAATAGATTCTGTTATGGGAAAGGGGTCTGTTTTTCGAATTAAACTTCCTTTAACTCTTGCTATTATTCCTTCTCTTCTTGTTTCTGTAAATAATGAAAGTTTTGCCATTCCTCAGCTTAATGTGGAAGAGCTTATTAGAATCCAACCAAAAGATGTAAAAGACAGTATTGAAAGACTTGGTACTTCAGAAGTACTAAATCTACGAGGAAAGTTGATACCTCTTGTATTTTTATCAGATGTTCTTGGTATAAAATCCACCTATATCGATCCTGAAACAGGAAAGGAGATGGTCGATAAACGGAAACAAGCCATTGATCGTCGGGCTGAAAAAAATGGTGAAAATGATACAATTTATGATGAAGTCCGTGTTGGTAATGATCGTCGGTATCATGCCGGAAGCGTTTTAAACATTGTAATAGTTTCTTCCGGAAATATATCTTATGGAATCCTTGTAGATGCTCTTCATGAAAGTATGGAAATTGTTGTTAAACCTCTTGGACGGCATATAAAAAGCTGCAGCGAATATGCAGGTGCAACTATTATGGGTGACGGAAGTGTTGCTCTAATTCTGGATATATCCGGAATTGCTTCTATTTTAAAAATGTCTTCTGTAACAAGTACTATACAGTCACAGGCTTCAGATGAAATAGAAGTAAGTAAATCCGGGGAAGACAGACATTCTTTTCTTCTTTTCAGGAATTCTCCTGAAGAATACTGTGCTATGCCATTGGAACTTGTAGGCAGAGTAGAACATATTGAAAGTTCAAGTATCCAGATTGTTGGTGGTAAAAGGATAATGCAGTATATGGGAAAAGGGCTTCCTATTATTCGATTGGAAGATTCTGCAGAATGCAAATCTATTCCGGAAGATAATCTGGCTGTTATTGTATTTAACGGTTTTGGAAGAGAAATTGGACTACTTGCAATGCGCCCTGTCGATTTTATAGAGGATGAGATGCTTGTGGATCATACTTCTTTAAGGCAGCCGGGGATAATGGGATCAGTTATTATTGATGGTAAAACAACCATGATTCTGGATGTATATGAGATTGTTGAAAAGATATATCCTGATTGGATCAGAGATACTACTTTGACAGTCCCCGGAGCAGTTAAAGCAAATTTATCTGAGGGTGAAAAGCCTCTTGTTCTTGTTGCAGAGGATTCTACTTTTTTTAGAAAACAGGTAGTTAATTATATTGAAGGAGCTGGTTATAAGGTTATTGCAGGCGAAGATGGAGAAGCTGCATGGAAGCTTATGGTTGAAAGTACAGAGAAGGTAGATTTGCTTGTAACAGATATTGAAATGCCCAATCTTGATGGATATGGACTTGTAGCCAGGGTTAGAGCAGATAGTAATTATGCAGATATACCTGTAATTGCAGTTACTTCTCTTGCTGGAGATGAGAATATGGCTAAGGGTAAGGCCGTAGGTATAAATGATTATCAGGTCAAACTGGATAAAGAGATGCTTTTAGAGAGTATTCAAAAATTTCTACCAGCTAGACTATAAAAGGAGAATAATTATAAATGGTTATAAAAGGAATTACTTTAAAAATCCTAATAATTATACTGGTTTATCTTGTAATGGCCCTGATTGTTTTTGTCAGTGTATTTTTGATTACAGGCCTTCAGGCAGATGACGGTATATTAATAAATACTGCAGGTCGACAGAGAATGCTTTCTCAACGAATGTCTAAGGAAGTTTTACTTAAAGACAAAGATCCAGTCATAATTAAGGCAGAGCAGATTGCTACTACAGTAAAACTTTTTGATCTTACATTGTTCGCTCTGAAGGATGGTGGTGATCTTCCCGTCGATATGGGGATGACGGTATTTAGAAAAATATCTGATATGAAAAATCAGGGGATTAATGACCAATTAAGTGTTGTAGTAGATCTCTGGAAACCATTTAAATTTAATATGGATAAGCTTGTTTCCGGTACAGGAGGAGCTGAAGAACTTAAATATATTATTGATAATAATGTAAAACTACTTGTTGAAATGAATAAAGCAGTTGTGCTTATGCAGATAGCAAGTGAAGAAAGAGTTAAATTATTAAAAAATATTATGATAATAATAATAATTTTTAGTTTTGCGGTAACTTTTTTTATTCTTATTTATATTGTTCGAAATATATCCAGACCTCTAAAAGAGGCTGTTGATTATACTAAAAAAATTGCTTCAAAGGATCTGACAGCACAAATAGATAGTAAATATTCCCGTAGAAAAGATGAAATAGGAATGCTTATAAGAGCATTAATTGAAATGCAGATTTCACTAAAAGAAATGATGTTTTTAATGAATAAAGATGTTGATTCTCTTACAGATGCCTCCTCTGATTTACTTACTATTTCAGAGCATATGGCAAGAGGGTCAACTATGACAACAGAGAAGGCTGGAACTGTTGCAGCAGCTTCAGAAGAGTTAAATGCTAATTCAGCATCTGTTGCTGATGGAATGGAACAATCTTCTTCAAATCTCAATGGAGTCGCAACTGCCACAGAAGAGATGACTGCAACAATACATGAAATAGCTAGAAATACTGAAAGTGCAAGAGTTGTAACAGAGAAGGCTGTAGTGCAAACAGAGCAGGTAACAAAAATTATGGACGTTCTTGGTAATTCTGCCAATGAAATTGGTAAAGTAACAGAAACAATAACCAGTATATCGGATCAGACTAACCTTCTTGCCCTGAATGCTACAATAGAAGCTGCCAGGGCAGGTTCAGCTGGAAAGGGCTTTGCAGTAGTTGCCAGTGAAATAAAGGAACTTGCAAAACAGACAGCAGCTGCAACAGAGGATATAAGAGGTAAAATAGATGGAATTCAAACATCAACTACCAACTCTATAAGTGATATTAAAAAGATTTCTAAGATTGTTCAAAATGTAAATAATTATATTACAACCATTGCAGCTGCAGTGGAGGAACAGTCAGTAACAACAAAGGATATTTCAGATAATATGGGGCATGCATCATTGTCTGTGCATGATGCATCGGAACGGACTATCCAGAATTCAACTGTTTCTCAGGAAATAGCAAAAGAAATTGCTGAAGTTTCTCTCTCGGCAGAAGAGATGTCTGATGCAAGCAGTCAGGTTGCGGACAGTGCAAAAAAATTATCGGGATTGTCTGAATCAATAAAGAAAATGGTAGATACTTACAGGTTGTGATGCCAATGCGTCCTAAGGCTGGTCGGAAGCAAGCTTCCTGCTCGCCTATGCATCCTAAGGAGGAGCAATGATAGCTGATAATGCTGGTACACTAATTTTCACATTTTTTCTTGGTGAGACAATATGGGGTCTCGATACTCTGGATACCCAGGAGGTCATAAGAGTTACCGAAATAACAAAAGTTCATAATGCAGAGAACTATATAATTGGTATTATAAATCTTCGGGGAAAGATTGTTACTATAATTGATTTAAGTAATAAACTTGGCTTAGGAGAAAGTATTATAGGTAAGGCAAGTCGAATTGTTATAGTTGAATGGAAAGATGAACACATAGGATTACTAATTGATTCTATTTCAGATGTAATTGACATTGATAAAAAAAATCTAACCTCTGCTCCTGCTGCCATGCACGGTACCCGTGGGGGATATATTGACAGTGTTTATCAGGCTGATCAAAAACTGATTGCATTATTAAATATAAGGTCTGTCCTTGAAGTTTCTGAAGAAGGGAGAGATTAAAAAGTATGAGGGTTCTGGTTGTTGATGACACAATAGTGTTTAGAAAGATAATAAGTGATTCCCTTCTGGAGATATCCGGAGTTGAAATTGTAGGAAGTGCCAGTAATGGAAAAATTGCTTTACAAAAGATTGAAGAGTTAAAACCGGATATTATTACTCTGGATATAGAAATGCCCGTAATGAATGGTATTGAAGTTCTTGAATCAATTAAAAAGGAACATCTGGATGTAGGTGTTATTGTATTAAGTGCTGTAACAGTTAAGGGTGGAGATTTAACAATAAAGGCACTCCAGCTTGGAGCGTTTGATTTTATTACAAAACCTGATAGTGGTACTGTAGCAGAAAACAGAGCAGAAATTAGAGATACTCTGGCTCCTATTATCAAGGCATGGAAAGAAAGAAATAGAAATGAAGATGGTCGTGAAAAAAACAGTAATAAAAAAATTATACCTGTTTTAAAAAAGGAAGCAATAAATATTTCAGGCTCCAGAGCTCCTGTCTTTACTCCTTCCTCAATATTTGAAATTGCCAGTTTTTTAAAAAAAATGCCAAATTTTAAAAAACCGGAAATTGTAGTTATTGGTATTTCTACAGGCGGGCCTGCAGCTCTGGGTGAGATGCTCCCAAAAATTTCTGCAGGAATTGGTGTTCCTATATTAATAGTACAGCATATGCCTCCTCTTTTTACCCAGTCTCTTGCAAAGAGCCTTAATGCAAAATGTAAAATTAATGTTAAGGAAGCGGAAGAAGGGGAAAAACTTATCCCTGGAACTGCATATATAGCTCCTGGTGGAAAGCAGATGAAAATTTCTGTTTCAGCCAGTGGAAATGATCATATTATACGCATAACCGACGATCCTCCTGAAAATAATTGTAAACCGGCTGTAGACTATATGTTCAGATCTGTTTCCACTCTTTTCCCCGGGAAAATTACCGCCGTTATTATGACAGGTATGGGTAATGATGGTACAACTGGTATGAGACTGATAAAACGGCATGGTGGTGTCTCTATAACTCAGGATAAGGCAAGTTGTGTAGTTTATGGAATGCCAATGGAAGTTGTAAAAGCTGGTGTTTCTGATATTATTCTACCTCTGGATATGATATCGTCCGCCATTGAAAAATCAGTACGAATGGTGGTTGTATAGGTGGCAGTTGTTAAGATTACATCCGCAGAGCTTACATTATTCTCAGATTATATAAGTACTCTTTCCGGGATACATCTTAACGCAAGTAAGGGATACCTTCTGGAAACCCGGCTCGTAAAAATGCTGAGAGAGACAGGTACAGATAACTTTACAGATCTGTATAGAAAAATTAAAGCGGATTTTTCAAAAAAACTTGAACAGCAGCTTCTGGATGCTATGACAACAAATGAAACCCATTTCTTTCGGGACAGTGCACCCTTTGATCTTCTGCAGCATAAAATTATTCCTGATTTAATAGATAAAAGAATTCCAGGATCGGATATAAATAAATCTCCTCTGACATTAAAAATCTGGAGTGCAGCATGTTCCACAGGTCAGGAAGTGTACAGTATAGGTATAGTTCTAAAAGAACTTTTAGGAGATACAACCAGACATAATGTGTCTATTCTCGGCACTGATATTTCTGATGAGGCTGTAACAAAGGCAAGTTATGGATATTATAGCCTTGTAGATATTGAAAGAGGTCTTCCTTCGGTAAAATTAAATAAGTACTTTAATAAAGAGAATGATAAATGGAAAATCGATGATGAAATAAGATCTTTGGCAGCTTTTAAGAAGTTGAATCTAATGGATGATTTCAGTCATTTGGGTAAGTTTGATATTATTTTTTGCAGGAATGTTGCTATCTATTTCCCTGAGGAAAAAAAGAAAATATTATTTAACAGAATTTCAAAACTTTTAAAACCTGACGGAGCTCTTATAATTGGGAGTACTGAAAGTATTGCTACAGTATGTCCATCATTTGAGTCGAAAAGGTATTTACGTTCAATTTTTTATCAGCTTAAACAGTAGTTTAAGAAGAACTGAAATAGTAATTTCAGATGGCTGAAACAATAGTTTCAGGTTTTGTATAGTGACATAAAATTAAAAATATATTATGTCATTAAATTTAAATACACAAAGGGAGTAAACAATGGTTAGGTTTACAATCAAGGCAAAAATAATATTACTGGCAATAATTCCATTTATTGCTGTGCTTTATTTTTCGTTAGTCGGTATAAATGAAAAAGTAACACTACTTAAAGATGTAAATGATTCTGAAGTATTAACAACTCTTGCAGTGAAAATGAGTGCTTTTATTCATGAGACTCAAAAAGAGAGGGGTATGACTGCTGGGTATATAGGTAGTAAAGGTTCCTCATTTGCAGGCCCTGATGGACTTCCAGGACAGAGAAAACTTACAAATTCCAAACTTATAGATCTTAAAGAATATATAAGTAAGACAGATCTGGATAAATTTGGCAATGAATTCAGAGAGAGACTGGTAGTTTCCATGAAACATGCTGATGAGTATGAGAGTATTCGAAAAAAAGTAACTTCTTTAACTATAACTACACCTGATGCCATTGGGTTTTATTCTAATCAAAATTCGCTTTTACTTGAGGTTATACGTTTTATTGCTGTAAATGTTCCAACAGTTGAAATAAGAACACAGCTGAATGCATATAACAATTTCCTAAGGGGAAAAGAGCGTGCAGGTATTGAACGTGCAGTATTAAGTAATGCTTTTGCAATAGATAAAATGGGCTTTGATACTTTTAAAATTTTTAATAATTTAGTTGTAAATCAGGATGTTTATTTCGAAGTATTTATGGCTGATGCCAATGATGAACAAAAAGCCTATTTCAGTAATACATTATCTGGTTCTTCTGTAAATGAAGTTCAAAAGATGCGAGATATTGCTTTTGCAAGAGTCGGGCAGGAAAGCCTTGGTTCTATAGACCCCGCTTACTGGTTTTCCCAGATGACAACTAAAATCAACTTAATGCTTGATATTGAATTAAAACTGGCTTCAGATTTTGACATAGCTGTTGCTGAACACAGATCTTCTGCAGTTGTTGGAATGATAATGTTTATAGTATTTGTTGTACTTATAGTTATTATTCTCGTGATATTGAGTATATATGTAGTTTTGAGAGTCACAAAACCAATTGAAAAATTGAAAAAAGTTGTAAGTGAAGTGGCAAAGGGTGATTTAACTGCAAATTTTACCGATTCATCTACTGGAACTGCGGTTGTTGCAAATGATGAATTAGGAGACCTTACTCTCTCTTTTATTGATATGACAAAAAATCTCAAAGAAGTGATTTCTTCAATTGTTGAAGGTTCCAATGATTTAACTCTTTCAAGTTCCGAGCTTCTTGAAGTTTCTGTAGGTCTTGCTTCTGAAGCATCAGCTTCTACTGAAAAGGCCGGTACTGTTGCCGCTGCTGCAGAGGAGCTAAACGCTAATTCATCTTCTGTATCTGATGGTATGAATCAGTCTTCAGAAAATTTGAATGGAGTTGCATCTGCATCCGAAGAGATGTCCGCTACAATTTCCCAGATTGTTCAGAATACTGAGAAAGCAATGAATATTACTTCAGAAGCAGTTAAACAGTCCAAAGAAGTTAGTATATTGATGAAAGATCTTGGGGAATCTGCTAATGATATTGGAAAGGTAACAGAAACAATAACAAGTATTTCCGACCAGACAAATCTTCTTGCTCTTAATGCTACTATCGAAGCAGCCAGGGCAGGTACTGCTGGAAAAGGTTTTGCAGTTGTAGCCAGCGAAATTAAAGATCTTGCCAAGCAGACAGCAGAAGCAACAGAAGATATACGAATTAAAATTGAACGGATCCAGACATCAACAACAAATTCTATAACTGATATAAATAAAATTACCGAGATTGTTCAGCAGGTAAATGACTATGTTACAACCATAGTTGCAGCTGTTGAGGAACAGGCTGTCACAACAAAAGACATTACAGATAATATCGGGCATGCTTCTTTGGCAGTTCAGGATGCTACTGAACGGTCAGGACAGAATTCTACTGTTTCACAGGAGATAGCAAGAGAAATAGCAGAGGTCTCAAGTTCTGCAGGAGCTATATCAGAAGCAAGTACACAGGTTTCTACCAGTGCAGAAGCTCTGTCAAAGCTTTCTGAACAACTTACAGAGATAGTTAGTAAGTTTAAGATATAGGAAAGAAGGGAGAACGGAGACGGGAGGATGGAGAACGGCCCTTCGACAAGCTCAGGAACCGAAGAGTTTGGATTTCTCATTTCCGGTCTCCCGTCTCCGGTTTCCTGTCTCCTTTTAATCGATTGAACCTTTTTAATAGATAGTCTAAAGTTAAAATTGTGAAATATCGGTATTCTCTCGACACAATTGCTTTATTTGCAGCTTTTTGTATTTTCCTGTCTACAGTGGAATATTTAATTCCCAAGCCATTTCCTTTTTTTAGATTAGGACTGGCAAATTTACCAATTCTAATATCATTAATTATTTTCAAACCAAAAGATATTGTTCTATTAATTATTTTAAAAATATTTGGCCAGGGTTTAATTACCGGAACACTATTTTCCTATATTTTTTTATTTTCAGCTGCCGGGGCCATGGCAAGTGGAACTATAATGATTCTATTAATATTATTGTTTAAATCTTCTATTACTCTTATTGGTGTAAGTATATCAGGAGCCCTTGCCAGTAATCTTATTCAGATATTGTTTGCCAAAATATTTATTTTTGGGAATTCTGTAAAATACATTGCACCTCCATTACTTGTTATGGGTTTTATTTCAGCTTTAATCTTGGGTTTACTGGCTGATAAGTTTATAAACAGATCCAAATGGTTAGAGGGCAAGTTAGTAACATGATTTATAAAAATAATTTCACTATAGCCCCCCGGCAGAAACTTATTTTAGGGTTGCTTTTTATCCCTGCTTACCTTTTACAGCAGTCGTTATTAATAAGATCTATTCAATTATTTATACTTATAACTGTATATATCCTTCAGGGCGGCAGGTTCAGGATTGTCCCTAATCTGATGCTTGTTTCGGGAATTGTTCTGGCATATATAATTCGTCCTGCTGGAAAAGTTATCTTTATGTTGTTAGAGTTTCCTGTAACCCAGGGAGCATTAATTTCAGGATTATCAAGATCCCTTATGCTGATTGGTTTAATATATATATCACGTTTATCAGTGTCGTCAAAGCTGAATTTTAAAGGTGCTTTTGGTAATCTGATTGGACGGGTTTTCTACTATTTTGAAGCAATTACTGAAAAGCAGGGTAAGTTCTATTTTAGAAAATTTAATAATCCAGGGATTATAGACAGCCTTATTGGCTATATAGATAACTTACTGATATCTGTTGAGATGAAAGATAATCAAAATGAAATAAAAAAAGTATATATAAATAAAAAATCATCAAAAATTATAAAATATCTAATTTTT
>DAOWEB010000099.1 GCA_030638735.1 Spirochaetaceae bacterium | reverse complement strand
AGGTCCAGGCACTCAAACAATTACCATGGTTGCTCCTCCATCGGGGGAAACTGGTTATTTGGCAATAGCCCCGATATCTGCAAATTCCACTCCCGTAAGTGGTTCAGTGAGCTGGGTGGCAGCTACACCGAATTATCTGGATGAAACAGATGTACCTGATCCCAATTTAAGACAGGCATTTGAAGATGAAACAGGTAAAACTTTTGGACAGATTACTGATATAGATCTTCTTTTGTTAAATGAACTGGTTGTTCCAGACTCTGGAATTACAGATTTAACAGGACTTGAATACTGTGACAATGTTAGCTCACTTCTATTAAATGGGAATGACCTGGACGGAGTTGATGCAAATCTATTAGTTGTTGCTGATATGGATAGCTTGACTGAAATTGATCTCTGGAACTGTAATCTTCAGGATCTGGATTTCCTAACTGGCCTTAATCAACTTACAGGAATAGAAATTGGTGGAAATATTGATTTGTCTTATTCCGATATTATTTCATTAAACAGCACAAACTTTCCTTCTATTCGGTGTTTGGCATTGAGTGCCTGGGACAGTACCGGGGATGGTTCAATTGATCAAATATCTGAAGCTGAATGGACCGGTGTAGTTGATATGCTTGCAGGACATAATCAGTTAAGCAATTTACTTATAAACTCTTTCGGATGTACTTCTGCTATGGTAACACAGTTTACTGATGTCATAATTGCTAATCCAGCTATCTGGATAGAGTTGTCCCTTCATGATTTTAAAATATTCGGGAATAATGGTCTTACAGATATTTCATGGGTTACAGGACTGGAGAATCTTAAAAATCTCAGTTTGGCTAATACCAATATTACAGATCTTACTCCACTGCAGACATTGTATAATAATGGCGGGCTTAATGAGGAAAGTTGGGGTGATTATGATCTGGTTCTTACAAACTGTAATATTGATCTCTGGCCTGGCAGCTCCAATAGGGACGTTGTTGATTATTTAATTGATAATGGTGTTCGAGTAGATTATATAGAAGGGAATCAGATAATCATCCCCTCATGGTCAACTACAACTACGGGTACACCCAATACAGTTGGTTATACCGAAATATTTTCAGATGGAGTTAATAGTATATCGATGAAATATTGTCCTGGAGGTACTTTCCCAACAGACAATGATCCATTTAATTATGATGAGGTTCATGATGGCAATTATGACGATAGTATAGCTACAGTAAGTGAAAGTTATTGGATGGCCGAAACTGAAGTTACTTATGAACTGTGGCAATATGTTTTATCATGGGCAGATGAAAACGGTTATGCCTTTGGGAATCCGGGCAGAGAAGGCCATGACGGAATTGATGGTGCTGCAACGACAGCATCCAGATATGAGCCGGTAACCAATATTTGTTGGAGAGATGCATTGGTATTTTGTAATGCTATGTCTGAATTATCAGGTTTGACTCCTGTATATGTTTATACAACAGATCCTGACGGAATTGCTGATATTGGTGACCCTATACGGGATTCTACAAATGATACTGGATCTCATTGTGATTTGGTCGCTATTTCTGATACAGCTGCAGGGTTCCGTTTACCTGGCAATATGGAATTCGAAAGTGCAGCCAGATATATTGGAACTACAGACCCAGGTTATGGGATTTTAGAAAGTGGAGTCTACTGGTATCCAGGAGATTATTGCTCCGGAGCAGCCAGTAAAAATTTGTCTGATATCAATACTGTTATGTGGAGCGATGAAAACAGTGACACTGGAGAAGGCCTCCAGACTCAGCCGGTAGGTCAATTAAATAAAAATCCATTAGAACTATTTGATATAAGTGGAAATGTTTCGGAATATTGTTATGACTGGTCAACAATAAATCCTTTAGAAAGAGTAAAACGAGGAGGTAGTTACCTATATGGATACACAGATGGTTTTGTTGGTGTACCAAATAAAGGTGAACCAGATTACAAAAATATACATTTTGGACTAAGATTGGCAAGATAGAAAATAAAATTTTCTTAAGACAAATGAATATTTTAAAAAAGAGCTGTTCTTAACAGAGCAGCTCTTTTTTCGGATTAATCTGAAAAATAGCTAAAGTGGTCACCCCTTGTTTTTTTTGACTGTTAGTTTATATAAATATACCCCAAAGGGTACAATTACCTCCTTAATTATTCATCTATATAGGTATTTAATGATTATTTATGAATATTCGTACCCGATTGGGTATAATAATATTGACTTTTAAGAGATTTACAAAGAAAATGGTCTTATGAACAGTGATATTATACCCTATAGGGGCTAATTATGATTTTATCAAATGAAATAAAAAATATGCGTAAAGTAGCCGGTCTGTCACAGGTTCAATTAGCTGAACGAGCAGGTGTGGGATTAAGATTTGTTCGTGAACTGGAACAGGGCAAGACCACTGTCAGAATGGATAAAGTTAATCAGGTACTTGCATTGTTCGGTCGTGAGCTATGTATTGGAAAGAATTCATGAATCGTTTAGCTGATATCTACTATCAGGACCGCCTTGCCGGCAGATTGGAGGAAATTGGAGATAGTGTATATCGGTTTACTTACAATAAATCCTGGCTTGCTGAAGGTGATCCTGTTTCTGTCACACTACCGTTGCAGGCCGAGCCATTTGAATCCAGTAAGTTGTTTTCGTTCTTCGCCGGGCTTGTTCCCGAGGGCTGGTATCTAAAGATCGTCTCCCGAACAGTTAAAGTAGATGAGTCCGATACCTTTGGTCTATTGATAAAAACATGTGGCGATTGCATAGGAGCAGTCAGTGTAAGGGAGGTTTCCGATAACAATGATTAACTATAATCAAAAGATTCTTAGGAAGATGTTCGGAAAACCAATACTCCCGATAATTCCGATCACTTTATCGGAATTATCTGCCACAGCCCAACAACTTGCAGGAAAGTTGAGTATTTCCGGAGTCCAGCCTAAACTATCGGTTCGTCTGGATGGTAATAAATTACTTCCAGTAGTACGATATGGTCAGTTTATTCTTAAACCCCAAACTGAAGGATTTCCCGAACTGCCTCAGAATGAGTATCTTTGTATGCAGATGGGGAAGAAGTTTGGTATAAATACAGCTGATTGTCTTCTATTGGAATTGGCTGATGGAAGTCCTGCATATCTGGTTAAACGTTTTGACCGCATAAAGAAAGGGCAAAAAAGTAAAAAGATACACTGCGAAGATATGCAGCAGATTCTTGGTGGCAGTGATAAATATTCAGGCAGCCATGAACAAATTGCCAAAGCTATTCTGGAACATTGTACCTTTGCACCACTTGAGCTTCAACGACTGTTCGATCTGACAGTCTTCAATTTTGTCATAGGTAATGGTGATGCTCATAAGAAAAATTTTTCTTTTCTCACAACTAATGGACATATATCTCTTTCACCAGTATACGATTTGGTTTCATCCAGAACAGTACTTCCTGAAGAAACTGATGAACTTGCTTTGACAATTGGAGGTCGAAAAAAACGACTGTCTCGCCAAGATTTTGAATCCTTTGCAGAGTATTTAAAAATTACTGCTGAATATACACAAAAAAGGATTTCCAGGCTAATAAACTTACAGGATGAATTCTGTAGAATGATCTCTACCTCAACATTAACACAAACTTTACAGGATCGGTTTACTGTCACTGTTACAGAGCGTATGGATCGGTTTAAGAATAACTTATAGGTAAATATTAACTAATAGCACTTTGTGGCCAGGAAGTACTTAAACAAAACCGAAAAATATACTTTTATATCACCATATTAGATGTTTTAAAAAAAATTGTAATGTCGTTTCAGCAAAAAGAGTCCCCGGGGACTCTTTTTTTGTTAGATTTGCAGGTTCCTATGCTACCCTTTTTGTGAAAATGAATATCCTGTGTACTTTTGGTGTGCTGCGGATGTATTAGGTTTTAGAATT
>DAOWEB010000163.1 GCA_030638735.1 Spirochaetaceae bacterium | reverse complement strand
TGTCATGGGGTTGCCAATAAGGCTGTTTTATGGCATGGTAGCCTCTCAGGGACTGACCTTGTTTAGCACCTGAACAATCTCCATCGTAAGATGAGAATAAGAGAAGGAAGCAGCGTATGCTGCTGTGGGACAGAAAACTTATCCTTAAGGATAGTTCTGCCCAATTCAGAGGAGGAAAATTTGTCAGTAGTAGCAATGAAAAACCTACTGGAATCAGGTGTACATTTTGGACACCAGACAAAAAGATGGGATCCAAGGATGAAGAAGTTTATCTTCGCCGAAAGAAATGGAATCCATATCATCGATCTGCAGAAAACAATCGTGAATGTAAGAGTAGCTTATGACATGATTCGTGATCAGGTAAAAAACGGTAAGTCAGTTTTATTTATTGGAACAAAAAAACAGGCACAGCAGGCAATTGAAAGAGAAGCAAAGCGCTGTGGTATGTTTTATGTAAACCAGAGATGGCTGGGTGGTATGCTTACCAATTTTAAGACAATTAAAAAATCTATCCATAGACTCAAAAAAATCGAAAAAATGGAAGTAGATGGTACTTTTGACAGTTTGACAAAAAAAGAAGTATCCAAACTGAATAAAGAAAAAGCAAAACTTGAAAAGAATTTAGGCGGCATTAAGGAGATGAAAGATCTTCCAGGTGCAGTATTTATTATTGATACCAGAAAAGAAACTATTGCAGTTGCAGAAGCAAAAAGAATGGGGATACCTATTGTTGCTGTTGTTGATACAAACTGTGATCCTACAGATATTGATTACCCAATTCCAGGAAATGATGATGCTATAAGAGCTATTTCGCTCTTCACAGAAATTGTTGCAAATGCTGTAATAGATGCAGACAATGAAATTGGTATTGAGATTATTGAAAATCTTCAGGAAGAATCAGAGGAAAATACTGTTGAAAATGAAACTGTTTCCGAGAAATCAGAATCTGTTAAAGATGAAACAACAGCTGATGCAGGAGAAACAAGTGGAAATTAAAGCAGCACAAGTAAAAACACTTAGACAAAAAACCGGTGCAGGTATGGTTGACTGTAAAAATGCTCTGGTAAAAGCAGAAGGAGATTCTGTAAAAGCAGAAAGAATCCTTAAAGAACTTGGTCTGGCAGCTGCAGCAAAAAGAAGCGGCAGAGCTACTAATCAGGGAAGTGTTTTTACACTTATTGAACCAAAAGAAGCAGTTATTCTTGAAGTAGGTTGTGAAACTGATTTTGTTGCTAATAATAAAGATTTTGATATATTGGGAAATAATCTTACTCAAATGGCATTAAAAAGTGATACAGAAGAGATCACAGATGCAATGAAAGAAAAAGTTACGGAAACTATAAGCATTATTAAAGAAAATATTTCTTTAAAACGCCTTAAAAAAATGACTATTGCAGATGATGAATTAGTAGTGAACTATATTCATGGTGGTGGTAGTATTGGTATTTTAGTAAAACTTAAATCTGAAAAGAAAGAAGCTTTGGAAGATGAGAAAGTAAAAACTATGGGTTTTGACTGTGCTCTTCACTTAGCAGCTTTTAACCCTGAACATCTTTCCAGAGATGTTATTCCTGCAGATTATGTTAAAGAGCAGGAAGAAATTTTTACTGTTCAGGCTAAAAATCTTGGAAGACCTGAAAAAGTACTTGAAGGTATAGTAAAAGGAAAAATGAACAAACATTTTTCTGAAATATGTTTTCTTGATCAGCCTTTTGTTAAAGATGACAAACAAAGTGTAACAAAAGTTTTAGAAGCACTATCTAAAGATATTGGAAGTAAAATAACAGTAACTGAATTCATCTATTATAGAGTTGGCGAAGAATTTTAATTATCACATTACAGGATCGCTTCAACAACAGAGGCGGTCTTTTTTTAATAAGCTGGTCGTTATTAAATTTTAGCCTGGTCGGGACTGCGTCCCTGCTCGGCAATGAGTCGTACCGGAAGAGCGAAGCAATGAGGCTGGTCGGAAGCAAGCTTCCTGCTCGCCCATGCAGCCAGGGGAACGATCTCAGCAACCAAAGGAGCAAAGTATGGAATCTGTATTAAGTACTGCTGAAGTAAAGATGAAGAAGAGTGTAGAAGCTCTTGAAAGAGAATTCAATACAATAAGAACAGGTAGAGCTTCTGCGGCATTATTTGATAAAATTAAAGTTGAAGCTTATGGACAACCAACTCCTCTGGCACAGGCTGCTACAATATCAGTACCTGAAGCAAGGCTTGTTGTAATCCAGCCATGGGATAAAGGCCTGTTAAGTGAAATTGAAAAAGCTATTCAAAAATCTGAACTATCTGTTAACCCTAACAACGATGGTAAAGTAATTAGAATCAATATACCCCCTTTAACAGAAGAACGACGAAAAGAACTTGTTAAAGTAGCTAAAAATACTGCAGAACAGAACAGAGTTTCTGTACGTAACATTCGTAGAGATGCCAATGATGAGCTTAAAAAACTCCAGAAATCCGGTGATATCAGTGAAGATGATGAAAAAAAGGCAACTGATAAAATTCAGAAACTTACAGATACATATATTAAACAAATTGGTGATATTCTGGAAGTTAAAGAAAACGAGATCATGGAGATATAGTTGAGTAGTACCCTCAGGCATATTGGTATTATAATGGATGGTAATGGACGATGGGCAACAAAGCGGAAACTCCCCAGAACTGCCGGACACAGGCAGGGAATTACCACAGCAAAAAAAATTATAAAAGAAGCTATTAAACTTGAAATTCCATGGTTAACGCTCTATGTATTCTCAACTGAAAACTGGAAAAGAACCCAGAAAGAAGTTGGATTTTTAATGAAACTAATTATTAGCCATATGAAAAATGAAGCCTCATTTTATCATGAAAATAAGATTAGAGTTCGTCATACAGGGGATATGAAAGGCCTGCCTGAAGATGTTCAATATGAAATAAAAAAATCTATAAGGAACACAAAGGATTACAGTGCCATCACTGTAAATCTTGCCATTAATTATGGTGGCAGGAATGAGATAATCAGGGCTTTCAGGAAATGGACCGAAGATGAATTTAAATCGTCTAAATTTCTAAATGAAGAAACTTTTCAATCTTATTTAGATAATACTGATCTTCCTGATCCTGATCTGATTATTCGATCAGCTGGGGATCAGCGCTCCAGCAACTTCCTTTTATGGGAAAGTGCTTACTCAGAGTACTACTTTTCTGATAAATTATGGCCTGATTTTACTGAAAAAGATCTTCATAGTGCTGTTGAAAATTTTGAAAGCCGTAATAGAAAATTTGGGGGACTAAATTGAACCAGCTAACACAAAGGGTATCATTGTTTTTTATTGCAATACCACTTTTAATTTCTACTATTTTATTTTTACCCCAATATAATCATTTAGTCTGGAATCTAGTTGTTATATTCAGTTCTGCCATGGGAGGCTTTGAACTGCATAAACTTATTAATAATAACTTGTCGTCCAAATTATATAATATTCCATTTACGGGTGCATTTCTCCCCCTGGCAGCCTATCTTGAGATGTCTAATATTATTATTGATGGATTTACAGCACTTGTGCTAATAACTTTGCTTAGTATTTTGATTATAAAAGAAGTATTTATTAAGAATGATACAGTAATTCAGGAAATTATTTTCCGAATAACAGGATCAGCAATGCTGATAATATACCCGGGTCTTTTTATGCTTTATGTAATTAAAATTTCAAGTTTACCTGATGCTTCATATTTTATATTACTATTTTTGATCTTAATATTTACAAATGATTCTGCTGCATTCGTATTTGGTAGTTTATTTGGGCGAAAATCAACAAAAATATTCCTGGTAAGCCCGAACAAAAGCCTGGTTGGTTTTATAAGTGGGATTGTTTTTACAGTCTTAGGTGGAATAATTTTCGTACTACTTATTCCTCTCCCTATTTCTATTTGGCAAATGGCCATCCTGTCTTTTTTCATCTCTATAATAGCTAATGCAGGAGACCTGGTAGAATCTGCAATTAAGCGTTCTGCAAATGTTAAAGATTCCGGAAGTATAATGCCAGGACGAGGTGGAATGCTTGATTCAATTGATTCTATGCTTTTTAGTGCCCCGGCATACTATTTTATTCTAATACTATTTATCAATTAGGTTTAAAAATGAAGAAACAGATAATTATCCTTGGAGCAACAGGTTCTATTGGAAAAGAAACTTTGGAAGTTGTCAGGCAGAATCGGGATAAATTTAAAATTGTCGCAATATCAGCCCATAATAATGAAAATGGGCTGATAACAATTTCCAAAGAATTTAACATACCTGTTTTGGTTCTTAGTGGTAAAGATACTAATAATTCAAAAATTAATTTTTCCGGGAATATGAGTATTATTAATATGCTTAATAATACAGATGCTGATATTGTGGTAAACGGAATTGCAGGATCGGATGGTCTTATGCCGTCTGTAACAGCCCTCCAAAGTGGAAAAGATCTGGCCCTTGCAAATAAAGAAACTATAGTTATGGCTGGCAAACTTATTATGAATCTTGCCGCAGGTCTTCAGAAAAAAATAATACCTGTAGATTCAGAACACTCAGCTATATTCCATTTACTTGAAAATAGAAATTTAAATACCGTTAAAGAGATAATTTTAACTGCCTCCGGTGGCCCCTTCAGAGAAACAGATTTGAATGATTTTACAAAAATTACCCTTAATGATGCCCTCAAACACCCTACATGGGATATGGGGAAAAAGATTACTATTGATTCTGCTACTATGGCAAATAAAGGACTTGAGGTGATTGAAGCTCATGGGCTTTTTTCTTTATCCGGAGATAGAATTAAAGTATTAATCCATCCGGAAAGCAGAGTACACTCTCTTATTAGAACTACAGATGCTTCGATGTTTGCTCAAATAAGCAACCCGGATATGAAAACCCCAATAGGGAATGCACTTTTTTACCCCGAATTAATGTCATCTTCCTTTGGTGATCTTAATCTTGCAAATTCAAGCTTAACTTTTTTTGAAGCAGATTATAAAAGGTATCCACTCTTAAAATCTGCGTATGAAACAATAAAACTTGGAAAAGCCTATTCGATAGCCTATAATGCAGCAAATGAAATTGCTGTAGAATACTTTCTATTTAATCATATCCATTTCACAGATATATCAAAAATTGTTTCAAATATCCTTGAAAAAAACTGGACCATGAAGCCTGATTCATTTGAGTATATAATTGAAATTGATCAGAATGTAAGAAAATTCACAAAAAAATATATTGAAACTAAAATCAGGAAATAAGAATGTTATTAACGATATTTATAGGGATTCTTGGACTCGATATTGTAGTCCTTGTACATGAATTGGGACATCTTTTTGCAGCAAAATTAATGGGGATAACTGTAGAGACCTTTTCAATTGGTATGGGAAAAAAACTATTATCATTTAATTATGGTGAAACAGAATACTGTATAAGTATTATTCCAATTGGTGGTTACTGCAAAATGAAGGGAGAAAAACAGTTTAATAAGGCAATTATGGATAAAGCCAGCTCAATTATTTACGAAAAAGGATCAATTTTTTCTGCTTCTCCAATTAAAAGAATTATTACATATCTGGCTGGACCCTTTTTTAACATAATCTTTTCGATGATTGTACTCTCTTTTATATGGTCAGCCGGCTTTACAATAAATACATATAGCAATAAAATTATACTCTTGTCAGATTACCCTGAAATATTTATTTCAAATACTATTAATCCTGCAGATGAATCCGGTTTAATGACAGGAGACAAAATAATTAGTATTGATAATAAGACAATTGGGAACTATTCAGAAATTCAGGAACTTATCTATAGTGCAGCCGGAAAACAACTGTCTATACTTGCAGACCGTAATTCACAGCAAATTAGAATTGCAATTACACCTGAACTTAATAAGGATACAGGAGCTGGCCGAATAGGTGTATCTCCATGGGTAGATGCCGTAGTAGAAAGTGTTTCAACCGGGTCATCAGCTGATATTGGCGGTCTAGAAAAAGGTGATACTATTACATATGCCAATGGTATTAAAATTATGAATTATCTTGATATCTACAAAGCCCTTATTCCTAAACCGGAATATTTAAATTTAACTGTAAAATCAAATACAGGAAACAGAGACATTTCACTTGTTCCTATATACATGGAAGGAGGGAAAACTGATCTTGGTATTTTATTTGAATCTCTTAGTATAGAATCTGAAAATTTAAATTTTATATCTGCTGTAAATAAAGGGATTTCGGAAACTTTTGATACTTTTATAATGACTTCAAAAAGTATTTATTTACTCTTTACAGGAATTGATGTCTCAAAAGCTGTATCAGGACCAATCCGTATCAGCTATTATGTTGGTGAAGTAGCTTCAAATAGTTTTAAAGAAGGCATAAAAACAGGATTGACAACAATATTCAGGTTTCTAAGTATGATAAGTGTAGCTTTGGGTTTTGCAAATCTGCTTCCCATTCCTATATTTGATGGTGGATTAATTCTGTTTACAAGTATTGAACTAATTAGAGGAAAAGCACTAAAACCAAGTATATTTTACAGATATCAAAGTATTGGTTTTTTTATAATACTTATACTATTTTTCCTGACTACTTATAGTGATATTTCATATTTATTTTCTAAATAGAACCGGCAAGGAGTAAATAGTGAAAACTATACACTGTTATTGCAGTACAAGCTTTGAAATTGAAATAAAAAATAAAATTGACCTGGACAAAAATCCCGAAATAATAAATCAGATTTTAGATGATAATTTCATGGAATACAGCTGTCCTTCCTGCAGTAAAATATTAAGACCTGAATTTAGAATTGAATTTTCAGGTAAAGATATTAGCCTGACTATGATCCCTGAAATTGAAAGACACACTTTACTGGCTGGAAATATTGAATTAAAGACTAAACAGGTTGTAGTCGGATTTAAGGAACTTAGAGAAAAATTCATTATTAAAAATTTTACATACGATGAAAGAGTAATTGAACTTATTAAACTATACTTACTAGATAAAATTAATTCAAAATTGGAAGTAAATATCTTATTTTCAAATATGGAAAATAAGGAACTCATTTTCCATATCTATGGTTTAAAAGAAAATCAAACAGGTATTTCAAAGATACCGGAACATATATATAATAATATAAATGATAATCTGCAAGAGAGGCTAAATGCTCCTGAAATTAAGGACTTATTGTCCCTCCCCTACAGGTCAGTAAATAAAATCAGCACAGAGGTACAGTGAATTGCATAAATTCAAAATACTAACACTAATATTACTCATATTAACTATTTCCGCATTTAGCGAGACAAATATTATCATCAATAGTGGACACAGTCATTCTATCCAGAGCTTGTCAGGCAATGGTAATACACTTTATTCATGCGATGACAGAGGGACTTTGATGATTTGGGATGTAGAAAAAAAGTCCCTGGTAAAAAAATTGCAGATATCCTATCTTCAGGTTAGAAATATGGCTGTAAATTCTGATGGAACCAGAATAGCAGTAGTGGAAACTGATACTATATCTTCTTTTAAACTAAGTGTCTGGGATTTGGAAAAAAACGAAAAACTGTTTTCTCATAAAATGGAAGGCTTAGCTCTATTTATCCAATTCAGTCCCAAAAGCAGTTATATAGTATACAGTAAGACCGATTGGAACAGCCTGATATTTCTTGACACTGAAAAAGGATATGAAGTACCTTTGATGTTTGATGATTACGGTATAGTATCATCAGCATATATAACCTCTTCAGAAAAAACATTATTATTTTACAGTCCTTCCGGAAGTATTCAATACTGGAACCTTTCAAATGGTAAAATTAAAACACCCCCCATCAGAACCAGAAAAGATCTATCATTTATAAATATGACAGAAGATGGAGCTTTTATGACTGCATTGGATACTAATAATCTGTATTTAATAAGTCTCCAAACCGGTAAAACTCTTTCTACAATCAAATTAACAGGTGTATTATCATCTTCAATCAATGAAAGAAATAAAGAACTAATAATCCTGCAAAAAGTTAATAATAAATTTGTAATTACTTATTTTAAAATCATTACATCTCATGGCAGAGAAATTTTAAATAAAATTAAATCAGTTGAATTACCTTCGAATATTAAACCGGATTCGGTATTTACTATTATTAATAATATAATTTATCTTTCAGGTTCCAGGAATGAAATTATTGCCGTAAATATGTCAACAAATATTATTGATATTTTTTCTGAAAATATTATGACAACTATTTCAGACTTGAAAATACTAAATGGAAAACTTCTACTGGCCACTAACAATAATATTGTTTCCATGAATACAAATATTTTTGCTGATCACTCTAATATTAAAAAGGAACTTGAAATTAATTTAGAACATTATATCAATCCATACATGGAAGAAACTGGTATTGTTACTAATAATTATAATTTTTATATATTTCCAAAAGAAAGTACAAAAGGGGAATTAAGAAAACTTCAAAATGGACAGTTTATTCCACTAAACACAAGTTTTACTTCTCCAATAATATCTGCAGAATATGTAAACGGTAAGTTTATTACCCTTGAAAAAGATGGAAGCTGCCAGATAATAAACTCATATACAGGAGAGAATGAATTCAGATATTCTTCTTTTGGAATAAATTCACTCGAACTTGTTTATGGCGATAACCTGATAGCAGGAAGGAACAGAACAACTTTTCTTAAATCTCCACTGCTCCATATAAATCCGGTTACAGAGGAAGTAGTTCCAATAGAAGAAAGTAATATTATTATATTCAAAATGGATTATGATAACATTACCCGTACCCTATATACTCTTGGCTTTGAAGAGCGTAAATCGGGGTTAATCACAGTACTTAAAGCACATACAGGAAGTGAATGGGAGTTAACTGATACTATAATGACATATCCGGGAGAAGACCAGGCAGGAAGCTTTGTAGTAGATGATTCTAAATCCAGGATTTACCTGTCTATTGGAAACAGCGGGCTTGTTATGTACGGTTGGGATGGTTTTACAGATATGGAAAGAACTAATCATATCCCAAAAAACCTGTATATAAATAATAATGTATTAGTAGCGCTGAATACAGACTCATCACTATCTTTTTGGAATACTCTAAACGGCAGACTTCTTTTTAACTTTTACCTTCTCAAAACAGGAGAATGGATAGCGATTACTGCTAATAATGAAATTAGTCTTTCCAGTGACAGCTTAAAAACTCTTATCTACTAATCGTGTGATGGATTATCTGCAATTTTTTTAATAGCCGAAGAAACTGCGACTTTCACCTCTTCGGCATATTCACCTTCCGAGAATGTCTGTGCATACACTGTTCCAATAAGAGAGACCCTGTATCGTGGTGTTAGTGAGTTTAGTGCTAAGGCAGTCATATCCAGAACACAGTCCTGACATTTACAGATATCCTCAGAACCCTTCATCTCAAGTTGAATCTCCATCTGCTCTAAAACAATTCGCTCAGTTTCATTTACAAGATTTTCAAAATTATAACTATCTCTAAGACTCATATTCTCCTCCTGTTTCAATATAGAAACTCTATTTATACTCGTAACGTTTCAATCGTCTTACCTTCAGCCTTCTTCTATCATCCGGAATCTCTACTTAGATTTTCAAATCTGGTATATTTCGGAATAAATACAATAGGTACATTTCCTATAGGACCATTTCGCTGTTTGGCTATAATTAACTCTGTAGGGACATTTACAGGGCCACTGGAGTGCCCATCAGACTGTCCAAGGTCTTTTTCTCTATGTAAAAACATGACCACATCTGCATCCTGCTCTATAGAGCCGGATTCCCGTAGATCAGCAAGGGAAGGAGGCTTCCCTTCAGACTGGCGACCAACCTGAGATAAACAAACAATAGGAACATCCATCTCCCGTGCCAATGACTTTAAAGATCTTGATATTTCTGCCACCTGCTCATGACGAGGGACATTATTTTTACTCTCCGGCTCAATTAAACCAATATAATCAACAAAAATTATTTTTACACCTTCTTTGCTGAGCATTCTTCTTGCCTGTGCCCGCAGGTCAAGTAATTTCATATTTGGAGTGTCATCTATATAGAGAGGAGCTTCGTAAATTCTTCCAGCCGCTTCTGTTAAATTATGAAAATCATTGGGCTTAAGCATACCGGATCTTAAATTTGTAGAGCTTATTCTTGATTCACTGGCAATAAGTCGATTCATTAAAGCCATTTCTGACATTTCAAGGGTAAAAAAGCCAACAGGTATTTTATTTTTTATAGCCATATTTGCAGCCATTGTAAGAGCTAATGCAGTTTTTCCTATAGAAGGACGAGCACCAATAATAATAAATTCGGAATTTTGAAATCCACTGGTCATATTATCCAGTTCCGTAAACCCCGTAGGAACTCCGGTGTAACTCTCTTTCCGGTGATATAACTGTTCAATTGCAGATATAGCGTCCGGAACAATATCTCTGGCAACTCGATACTGCCCCTGCTGCTGACTATCTGTTACAGCAAATATTTTCTTCTCTGCCTCTTCTATAACCGCACGCCCATCCAGAGAATCATCATGAGCGCTTGAGACCATTTCACCGGCTATCTTAAGAAGAAGCCTTCTTATACTATTTTCCTGAACTATCTTTGCATAGTATTCAACATTGGCACTGGTAGGAACAACAGAGGTTAAAGAAGAAACATATGCAGTTCCTCCGGCACTATCCAAAGAACCCTCTGAACGCAACTCATCTGTAAGAGTAAGGAGGTCGACACCCCTACCTTCATTAAAGAGTCCTACAATTGCTGTAAATATTTTTTGATGGGCCAGTTTATAAAAATCATCGGCTCTTAGATGTCGCAGGACAACAGCAAGTGCTTCTGAATCAAGTAAGAGCGCCCCTAATGTAGCCATTTCGGCATCATTATTGTGGGGCGGTATTTTATCCTTCAACTCAAGAGGAGTCATCCTGGTTAAAAGTCCTTTCTATACTTCTTCTGTTGATTCTTCAGTTTCAGACTCAACTGATTCTACAGCCGCAGTTTCCACTACTTCTTCAGACTCAATTACTTTTTCTTCTATTTTTTCAGATTTTACTGATTTTGAAGGCTCTACAGGTTTTTCAATTTTTTTATCACTTAGAACAACTATTTTAAGATCTGCAGTTTCATTTCCATAAAGTTTAATCTTTGCGACAAACTCTCCAACCATCTTAATTGTATGCCCTGGAAGTTCAATTTTCTTTCTTTCAACAACAACACCAGATTTTTTTAGTTCTTCTGCTATTTTTGCATTTGTAACTGAACCAAAAAGCTTGCCTGTATCACCACTGGATACTTTTAGTTCCAAAGTAACAGCTTCAATTTTTTCTTTTAAGCCTGCAGATGCAAGGCGTTTTTCTTCTTTTCTTTTCTCAATAGCAGCTTTTCTACTTTCAAATATCGCACTATTCTGCTTATTGAAAATAGAAGCTAATTTCTGAGGGATAAGGAAATTTCTTGCATAACCGTTTGCCACAACACAAACATCACCCTCTTCTCCAAGGTTATACACATCCTGATTAAGAATAATTTTCATAACTTTCTCCTTCGGATCTATACCTGATCCATAACTCTGAGACTCCAAGCACAGGAACCCCAATCAATATAACTAAATTCAATCCCGGCATAAGCAAAACAACAAAAACAGATATTGCTATAAGTCGTCTACCACTTCCAGGCACTTTATATCTACCCAAAAGATATTTTACCAGTCCAATACCATGAAGCCCATATATAAAAATCATGATAAAGGTACTATTCCACATTATATAACCAATCCACGACATTCCAAAAAAAACGTCCAGAAGAACACCCGCAAGAACAATTATCAATGGCCAGATCATAAGTTCCGGAACAATAAAATTAACAAGCTTAAACTGCTGTTTCTTTTTTCTTCGTCTGTCTATGGAATCTGCAACAAACCATCCAACAGCAAGCATAATAAAATATGCAAATATATAATTTCTAAAAACCAGTTTCAAAGTTGATTCAATAATCAAATCAGGCTGCAGCTCTTTTATCAGTACAGAACTTTCAAAAGAATCCGAAGCAGTTACAGTATCTCTAAACATATCAGAAACAAATAAGATCTGATTTTTTAATAGATTTACTATCTCTTCGTTTCCTGAATAATACATTATTACAGGAAAAC
The DNA here is from genome assembly GCA_030638735.1 of Spirochaetaceae bacterium. Lineage (GTDB taxonomy): Bacteria > Spirochaetota > Spirochaetia > B11-G9 > B11-G9 > JAJRQE01. The sequence continues at coordinate 6,961 of DAOWEB010000163.1, read as the reverse complement.
TAATCACCGCAAAAGCCGCTGATGCAGCCATAAGAGAGTACAGGGTTCTTTTCCTTAACCAGGAAAGACCAATTACTCCTCCTATTATTGAAAGAGGATAGACAAGTTCTGCAACAATAAGAAAATGTCTTAAATTACTCCCTTCAATACCTGCACCACGAATAATTGTTTCTATAACAATTACAAGTGTAACAAATAAACCAGCCATAGAAAGATACATAAATCCATATCTCTGCTGAATTATAAAAAGTGGTATTACCATTAAAAAAAATACCACACTTATTTGAAAGATCAAAATAGAAGCTGCCGTTAAAGCTGAAAAAATCAGCATATGGCGCCTCTCTAAGGATACCTCCATATTAAAAGCCTATTGCTTTACATATGGAAGATATGCTAAAACTCTTGCTCTTTTTATCTCTCTGGATAATGATCTCTGATGTTTAGCACAAGTACCGGTAATTCTTCTTGGAAGGATTTTCCCTCTTTCAGTAATAAACCTTCTCAGTGTATCCGAATCTTTATAGTTTGCAACTACTTTCTGAGTACAAAATCTACACACTTTTTTTCGAAAATATGATTTTCTACCACCTCTCATGGGTGGACGTCCGCCGGAAGGTCTTCTGTAATTACCACCTTCCCTGGGTTCTCTACTCTGCTCTCTGGGTTCCCGAGTCTGTTCTCTGGGTTCTCTTGTTTCTACCTTTGCAGGCTCTTTTTTTTCTACTACAGGAGCTGCTGCTTTCTCAGCAACTTCCTTAACTTCTTCTTTTTTATCTATATCAGCCATAAAATTATCTCCTTAGGTTGCATAGGCGAGCAGCAAACTTGTTTGCGACCAGCCTTAGGTTGCATAGGCGAGCAGCAAACTTGTTTGCGACCAGCCTTGTTAATCTTTAGAAAGGAATGTCGTCTTCAAAGTTTTCTGGTCCTTTATTATTTGAGGGTTGAAACCCACCAAAAGAGTCGTTGTTATTTGAGGGTCTGCCTCCAGATGCTTCATTACGGTTTCCACCATAATTACCGCTTCCGCTTCCACTTCCACCTCCGGTGTTACCACCTAAAAGCTGCAGATTATTTGCAATAATCTCAACTTTACTTCGACTCTGACCATCCTGTTCCCATCTATTCTGTCTTAGCTCTCCACTAACAGCTACCTGCTTACCCTTTCCAAGGTACTGCTGAAGTGCTTCTCCCTGTTTGCCCCAAAGTACTACATCAAAATAGCTCACTTCATCAGTCCACTGGTCGCCCGACCTCTTTTTCCGGTTTACAGCAAGACTGAATTTACACACAGCAGTTCCACTGTTTGTATATTTCAGCTCTGAATCTCTTGTAAGTCTCCCTACCAGAGTAACTACATTAATATCATTGGCCATAGGAACTAGCCTCCCTTAGTTTTCTTTCTTTACAAAAAGGTACTTTAGAAAAGTTGTTTCAAGCCTGAAATGTTTATCCATTTCGGCAATTTTATCCGAAAGAACTTCCATTTCATAGAAATAGTAATGACCTTTTGTTTCTTTTTTAATTACGTAGGCAAGTTCTTTTGTACCCATATCTGTTTCTTTTAAAATTTTAACAGAATGTTTCGCTAATTCAGCTTTTACAATTTCTTTGCCTTTTGTGAAGTTATCTTCATCTGTACGGAAGATACAAGTAAGTTCGTAGGTTCTCATAAACCCTCCTTCTGGACTTTATGATCCGTCTTAAGACGGATAAAGAGGTCGGTGTAAAATAGCATGTGAAATGGCTCAATGTCAAGGGAGTGTAACTTAAAAATGTTGTTATGATCCTGGATGGGGAAAGGATTCCCCTGGCTCCAAACCCGCTTAACGGCACTGCTTTTTCCGGCTATCGCCGGGCAGTACCTACGGTTTTTCCACCACCCCTTCTTATGATATCAATATGTGCTTTCAGTATCAGAAGAAAAACTTTTTAAGTAATATTTGATTTAAGAATCCCTGTTTCCTGATCAATTTACTGTCGGTAAACTCATTTATCTTTTGAGAAGTAATCACTCTACCTAATTACAGCATTTAATACTAAAGATAGATAATTTAAATAAAAACATAGGACATGTACTGTCCCTTATGGGAGTGTAGGATAAGCTTAGAACAATTGAACCAGGGAGCAACCGCGAAGCCGGCCTGATTACAACAACTGTAAAAGAGGTCTCTGCTATTCGCTCCCGTATTACTACAATGTGGGAAGATGCAGTATCTCTGGATGATACAATCAACGGCTTTGTTGCCAATAAGTCAGAGAATGGAAAATTCTGGATGATAGGAGTAAAAGCTCCCGGTATCTACTGCCTTGATCTTACTGCTGTAGATGAATCCTCTATCCGTCAGAACATAGTTGGAGATTTAATGCAGGAAGTTTTTAACAGAGCAAAAAAGAATAAAAAAGAAGGAGGAAGTTTTAAGACCTTGTTTATTGTTGATGAAGCACAGAATTATGCAGATGCCGGTTAGGGTTAAGGTTTTGGAGTGAAAGAGGAAAGTACTGTATATTAAAATATCAGTATAAAGAATATTTAAACTATTTTTGCTGTGCAGGATAATTGTGAGAATGGATTAAAAGGAATTAAAAAATGCAAAACAAAATTGAAATATATCAAAGTAAAGATAAACAAACTCAGGTTAAAGTGCTATTTGAGGAAGATACCGTATGGTTGAATCAGGGACAGATTGTTCAATTATTTGAACGAGATCAGTCAGTTATCTCCCGCCATATCAATAATGTATTTAAAGAGGGTGAACTTGAAAAAAAGAGCAATATGCAAAAAATGCATATTGCAAATTCTGACAAGCCGGTTGTTTTTTTTAACCTCGATGTCATCATATCCGTAGGTTACCGTATAAAATCCCAGCGCGGTACCCAATTCCGTCAATGGGCTACACAACGCCTAAAAAATTATCTTGTTCAGGGTTATGCCCTCGATGAAAAACGGTTGGAGCAGAAAAACCTGGAAGTTCAACATTTAAAAACAGGTATTAGTATTATCCACAGAGTTATTGAGGAGCAGGTTTCCGGGGAAGATAATGAAACATTAAAGATTTTTTCCAAAGGTCTGGAACTGCTTGATGACTATGACCATGAAGAACTGGACAGGCAGTGAAAAACAAAAACTGAAACCATTTATCCTTAATATAATGATTATATGTCACTAATTGATATAATGTATTCTGATTTCAAATTGGACATCTTTGCACGGCCCAAAGACGATAGTTTTAATAGCTCCATCAACCAAATAAAACAAAGTTTTGATAATAAAGAGTTGTATCCATCCCTGGAAGAAAAAGCGGCTACCCTTCTCTACCTCATTGTAAAAAATCACTCTTTTGTAGATGGTAATAAACGGATTGCCGCTGCCTGCTTTCTCTATTTTCTGGAAAAAAATAATATGATTAAAAACAGTGATGGTCAAACAATTATCAGTAATGAAGCGTTAGCTTTTTTGACACTTTTTATTGCAACCAGTAAAAGTGATGAGATGGAAACTGTTAAGAGATTAGTGGTAACTGTATTAAACAGGAATAAAAATTGAAGGCAGTAGATGTGGAGCAGGTAGTAGGTACTATTGAAGGGCTTTCTGAATATGCCGGTTTGGGTGAGAATTTTGGAGTGAGGGATGGAAGGGGAATTAAGAATTAGTAAAATATTTAAATAGAAAACAAGGAGTCAGTATGGGAAATTCACCATTGTCAGAAGAATTACAGGAACAAACATTAAACACACTGGAAGATTTGCTTGCCGGAATGTTCACAGGGAAAAGAAGAGTGGTGTATATATTTATGAATCGCCGAACAACAGTAAAATATTATATGTTGGCAAGGCTGTATCATTATATAGTAGAATAAAATGCCATTATGACGAATCGGTATTAAACCAACAGATGGAAAAGTAGGTATCGCTGGAGACAAAGACAAGGGACTATATCCGGCATTTTTTAGAGATGAATACCCCGGGAAGGTCAAAATCTATTGGCTTAAGATAGACAATGAACGAGAAAGAAGGCTAATAGAAGAAGCTCTTCACTATACACTAGAACCAGAATTTCTTAAATTCAAGATAAACTTTAACAAAACGTATAAAGTAGGCAAATAAAAATACTATTCATAAAACTCAAAATAGTAAACTGATTAATCATAAAAACCTGGGGTAAAGAGATTTTAACCCTTTAATTATACATAATGAGAAACTTCTAAATAACATTAAGCTATAATTATGTATTCACCGTAGTTGATATACAAAAAAATATAAGAGGAAGTAAAATGGGAATAGTATACATTTTCGTTAATGACTCTATGCCGGAAATTATAAAAATTGGCGTAACAGATGATAATACATCTATACCCCTACCTTTCAGATTTCATTATGCAATTGAAAGTGATAGATATAAAGATATTGAATCATTAATGCATAATGCCTTTTCAGACTACAGAGTTAGAAAAAATCGTGAATTTTTCAGAGTAGATCCTGAAAGGGCTGTAGCTGCGCTGAAAATATCCGGAAGCTCTGAAGTAAAATTAACAAATGAAATGATAGATGAAAAAGGTAATAGGCTTAATGAAAAAACAAAACAATATAGAAGACTGGGTAAAAAGTTTAGTTTTGATTTAATAAATGTACCAATCGGAGCTGAATTAACATTCACAAGAGATGAATCAAAAAAATGTAAAGTTGTTAATCACAATAGGGTTGAATATGAGGGTGAAATATTTTCACTCTCGAAGCTGGCAGATCTATTACTGCAAGAACTGGGTTATGAATGGAAATCTGTTCAGGGGCCATCATATTTTGAATTTGAGGGAAAAATACTTAATGAGATTAGAAAAGAACTAGAATCTGGGGATGACAGAGATGATATCGAAGATTGATATAAATTCATAATTGTCCAGGAAAATATATGAGGAAGATTATGAGATATGAAAATACAATTATTACAGTTATTAATAATCATCCACTTAGTTGGAAACTGGAGAAATGGGCACAGTTGAATAAAAGAACTTCTGGAACAATCGTCATATAATTCTGCATGTATAATCCTTGATGATATAAGAGACCTGGATTATCCTAATATGGATTATGTTTTTCAGATTGATATTCAAAATATGCAAAGCTATAATTGGATAATTAAGATAGTGGATACTGCATATAGAACTTTTGTAAAGGAAAAGCAGTTTTAAGTTATATAAATTTTACTTCCGGTTTTGTAGAAAGCAACTAATTTATCGTCAACTTATTTTCATTAAATTTATGTATCAGCATTGAAATAAGGGACTGATAAGGAATACCTTCCTGAATTGCTCTTGCCTGAATTTTTTTATAGTCTCTTTCGGTCATTCGAATATTTATGCGCCTTTCTTTTTTTAATGAAGATCTGGCGTAAACTTCATATTTTTCCTTTATCTCACTGTTAAAATCAGAAACCCATTCATCCCGTTCCAGTGATTTATAAATCTCTTCCTCTTCCTTATCCAGAAATTCAATATTATCCATAACTACTTCCCTCCCAGATATTTTCTTGTTGCACGCCTGTCGGGAATTATTGTTTTCAGAAAAACAGTATTTTCATCCTCAACAAATGGAACTGCAAACACATAATCCTCTTTCTGCACATAAAAAATCATTTGATTTGGATATCTATCCGAATTAGGATGTTTAATTCTATCCAGAAGATGTCCTGATTCAATTTCAATAACAATTTCTTCGAAAGAAATATTCCTGTTTTCCTGAAGGAGTATATTTTTTTCATCATTCCAATCAAAGTTTTTATGCATGCCTATTGTATTCAATATAATATCTTCTTACTGCATAATCAAGTAGTTTAAAAGTCCATGCAGGAAAAGAAAATATGATCCTATGACAAACTTTCCAGGTTTGATCTATACAGAGCTGTTGAACCTTAAGTGAGAAGCATTAAATACCGAAAAGTATATTATGACACAATATATCCATTACGAAGCTAATATTTTTATGCTGAACGATCTGCTTAGACATATTCAGAGAAGTTTGAAGATAGATATTGATAATGACTATTTTCTTGAAAAAATTAAATCTGATCTCCTTTTTTCTGAAAGTAAGCTGGCAAATTTATATAAGTCTTTAAAAGGTTCTACATTGCAATTGGATAAAGATCAGTATTTGCGTCATCTCTACAAATCCAAAAACCTTTTTATAGAAATTGTAGAAAGTATACTAAATAACAGTTCCGGAAGATCTCTGGATTTTTCTGACTTTTTCCCACGACTTAAAGAAGCTGTTTATGAACAACAATATGAATACAATGACATTGGAGATATGTTATCCCAAAACAACGATGAAGGATCTGGAAGTGACCAGATAAGTCAGGCAGCACTAATGTTTCTTATGTTCAGGGAAGATGATACAGAAGAAGAAGAATAATAATAAATTTGCATTTAATTAGCTGATCCCTTAAAATAAGATAAGGGGAAAATTAAATATGAAAAGAACCTTGGGAACTCTTGATATCTTCTCACTTGCAAGTGGCGCAATGATCAGTTCAGGATTATTTATTCTTCCTGCCATTGTCTACCCTTTAGCCGGTCCTGGAATAATTATATCCTACCTACTGGCTGCCTTACTTGTAATTCCTGCAGTCTTCGCAAAAACAGAACTTGCGACAGCCATGCCTAAAGCAGGGGGAGATTATTTCTTTGTTGATAGAAGTATGGGTCCTTTTTTTGGTACTTTTGCGGGATTTGCAGCATGGTTTTCCCTTTCTCTTAAAAGTGCCTTTGCAATTTTAGGTATAGGCATAGTTCTGGCCCCCCATTTTTCCAATTCTCCTGAGATGGTAAAAATAATAGCCACTGGATTCGCCCTTTTCTTTTGCATTCTAAATATAGTTAGCGTAGAACACACAAGTATACTTCAGATAGCCCTGGTAATTTGACTCATAACCATTCTGAGCGGCTATATTTTTCTGGGTTTTGGT
>DAOWEB010000129.1 GCA_030638735.1 Spirochaetaceae bacterium | reverse complement strand
CCTTTTTCAAAGACTGAGTTGATGGAATCCATTGTAATAAGTACACCATTGTGAATTACCATGTTCAAATCTTACTCCTTATATTGATCTTTTATTTCCTATTGCAGAAAGACCTACAAATATCAGGGAGTTGTCAATATTTTCTGCTTTTTTCTGTCCAGCTGCAAATAACGCATTACCGATTGCTGCTATTAGTGCAAAGAGGAATATGGAAGAACTCTTCATATTTTCTCCTTTAGGTACGAATTTAAAAATTAAAATGACTCACTATAAAAGACAAATGAATTCTTAGTTTCAGATTTAATTTTATACATTGCTGTGTCTGCTTTTTTTAATAATCCATCTATTTTTATATCGTCATCCGGGTATACACTAATTCCCATGCTTATTCCAATCTGGAATTTATTATTACCAATCTTAAATGGATTTTTAAATTTGTTAATTATTTTATTGGCAATTCTTTCTATATCACTTGAATTTTTGACATTACAGATAATTGCTGCAAACTCATCTCCTCCAATTCGTGCTATTGCGTCAGATTCCCTCAGAGTTGAAATAAATCGTTGTGCTACCATTTGAAGTACTTTATCACCGGCATCATGCCCTATTTTATCATTTACAGGTTTAAAATCATCAAGATCTATAAAAAGAACAGCTATTTTTGTTTTATGACGATCAGCCTGCCGAAGTTCCTGCTTAAGTAACTCTGCAAAAAGTCTTCTGTTTGGAAGGCCTGTAAGGATATCATGATTTGCAAGTCTGTCAATTTTTAAGTAGGCTCTTTCCAGTTCTTTTTTTTCGGAGTTAATAATTTTATTCAGTTTATTGATTTCATCATGAACTGCAGAATTCTCGAGGGCTATGGCACTATATGCACCTACAGCCTGAATAATTTCCAAATGCTGATCTGTATAAGCGTTAAGTTTATAACTTTGGATTGTAATTACACCTGTTACATCGTTTCCAATTAAAAGGGGTACAAAGATAAGAGAGCTAGTCTTTTTTACCTTTGTCCCAATTAGTTTTGGGACAAATTTTATGTATTCGTTTTGGACATCATTAAGAAACAGATATTTTTTGTTTCTTATAACCCAGCCTGCCATGCTTCCTTTTATATTTACTGATATTTTATTGCTGGCAATTCTCTGTCCTTCCATAATATAGTATTTAAAATCAATCTCCTCAGAATCTTTATCATAGAGTGCTATCCCAAATAGATCTGCACTTATAAATGTAGAGATATTTTTATAGATCGTCGTCATTACAGTTTCGAGATCCAGGGATGATGTAATATCTCTGCCAATTTTATTTAGTATAGATACTCTGTCGAAGGCTTCCTGGAGTTCCGTATTCTTTTTACGCTGTTCCTTTGTTTCTTTTTTTGCAGCTATAATTTTATTTTGAGCATTTTTATTTTTTAGTTTTGCATCAATTTCGATATTCTGAAGTTCAACTTTAAGATTATGGTATTCTTTGTAATTTAATAAGGCTTCTTTAGTCATATTCATTGATTCATAACAATTGGAAATACCAAGATAGCTTTTGGATTCAAAAAATTTAGAATTAATTGATTTACTTAACTTAAAAGCATCTGTATAGAATTTTAGTGATTTTTCATTATCATCCCTTATTAAATAATGGGTACCTATATTAATCAGACATTCCAGCTTACTAAGTTTATCTCCTAATAACTTTGCAATTTCCAGGCTTTGAAGATGGAACTTTTCCGCTTTGTTAAAATTACCAATTTTTTGATAGGTATTTCCAAGAGATGTAAGACAATTACATTCAGCAACTCTGTTTTTACTGGATTCTGCATTTTCCAATCCTGAAGTATAGTAACTGAGTGATTTTTTGAAATTACCCTGGTTTGCATAAATATCACCAACATAAACCTGACAGACAGACAGCTGTTCTTTATTTTTTGTTTTTTTAAGAACTATTCCTGCTTTATCATAGTAATCCAGGGCTTTACCGTATTTTTCCAATTCAGAATACAGTTTCCCTATATTTATACAGCTGGCTGCAATTCTTTCATTGTTATTTGTTTTTGTGCTTAACTCAAGAGATTTTGTATAATACTCCATAGCAGTATCATAGTTGCTAATACTATTATAGAGTACTCCAAATGCATTAAGAACCTTTGCTTCTCCCTCTTTATTTTTTAAAGAAATGAAATTTTCCATACTGTAGTCAAGGGCTTTATGAGATTCTTCATATTTTGATTTAACCAGAAGGCACCAACCCTCATGCAGTTTACTTTCAGCAATACCGAATTTGTAATTAATTGAATGTGAAATTGTAAATGCTTCTTTACTTAATTTAAGACCTCTTAGCGGATTATTAAAAACAGCGTTGCTTGCTTTGTTATTTAATTCATCAATTTTCAAGATATTTTTTTCATCTTTCACAATTGCATAATGATATAAAATAAAGTAAATATCAATATATGAAAAAAGAAATTAAAAGAGCTATTATACTTCTTCCTGCTTCATTAATAGCAAATACCGGTATCGGAATATTAAATTTCAGTCTTGTTTTTTATATGAGGGATATTTATAATTCAACAGCTGCTGAAATTGGATGGTTTTCTTCCTTTTGGGCTTTTTCTTATTTTATTGGCTGTTTTGTTTTTCACAATTTCAGCCGGAGGATTGGTGCCCATAGATCAATAGCTGCTGCAGCTTTTGGTATGGCTATTGTTGTTATTTCCATGTCTTTAGCTGAAACTGCAGTACTTATGTTTGCTCTTTATGGATTGTTCGGATTTATTACAGCTTTATTCTGGCCCCCTCTTATGGGCTGGATTTCTGAGGATTTTGAAGGCTCGGCACTTAACAGGATGATGGGCTTTTTCAATCTATCATGGTCAACAGGTCTGGTAATAAGCCCTTATTTGGCCGGATTGCTTCTGGAATCAAGTATTAGTTATCCGCTTGTATTTGCTGCAGGTTTATATGGTTTACTCACTATTGCTCTTTTTCTTGTCCCAATTTTATTTTCTTCAATTATTCTGCATGAAGAGAAAAGTAAAAATACTATTACCATAGAGGACAGTAGTACTCCTCTTCGTTATATTGCCTGGATGGGTAATTTTACAGGATACATAATTTTTGGTGTTATTATGTTTGTTTTTCCATTATATGCAAGAGAGGAGCTTTTGTTCTCAGAATCTTCTATTGGGCTGCTGCTCCTTTTCAGAGCTTTATTCAGTACATTTGTATTTATATTTGCAGGGAAGATAAGCTGTTGGCATTTTAATAAGATATATTTGTTGATTCTTCAGCTTTTAATGGTGTTTCTTACCTTTATTATTCCCTTTACAGAATCATGGATCGCCTTTGCTACAGTTCTTTCTATTTTTGGAATACTATTTGCAGCTCAGTATTCAAGCTCTATATTTCATGGGGTTTCAGGGAGTATTTACCGTGAGAAACGAATGGCTATACATGAATCAGTTCTGACAGTGGGAGTTATTCTTGGTGCCATTGGTGGAGGAGAAATTTACCAGCACTGGGGAATGGCTGCCGCTTTTAACAGTGCAGCGGCAGCAGCGGTTTTAATATTTATTTTTCAGATAGTAATTCTGGGGGTTCAGTATAAAAATAAATAATTATTCTATCTCAATCAATTTGTTTTTTAGACCATTTTTAAAGGGAACGACAATTATTAAATAAAAAATCAGTGAATATAAAATGGTAATTATTGCAAGAGCTGAGCCTCCGGCCCAGTCTCCAGTTCCCATGTTTTGTGTATCTCCGGCATAATATGCAGCCATTGCAATAAATCCAGTAATTGTTCCAAGTATTGCAGATAGAATCAGATATTTCCCCAGACTTTCAAAAAGGTTAATACTTTTTTTCAGTTCTTTTTTATCTATCCCTTCCTTTTTAAACCCTATTGTAAATGCCATAACAATTTCTGATGGTGAATAATTTGTTAGTAGCAGAAAAACTGTTATGAGGACAACCATAAACAGACTGACAAAATCCAGATATACAGAAAGTGATTCACCTCCCATAAACATTGCTACCAGAACTATCATAAAAGATAGAATTGCAAAAATTGGATAACTCTTTTTCATCTTTTTCTCCTTTTTAATCTCTATTTGTCTTTACATAAAACTCTTACTTAATAATTCAAACATATTGATTGATCCGGATCTTATATGTTCAATTACATCTGTATTTTCGATAACTTTTTCCATTACTATGGCCAGTCCTGTTTTAGTATCTGCGGTCAGAAGAAATATTCCGCTCATTGCAATAATTCCACAGGTGAATGCTGTATTTATAAATAATCTTCTTCTGGAACCAGTATCCATTTTAACGATATTTACAGCTGAGAGGACCGGGATATCGTGCTTTAGATGACTTTCTTTTGTTTCATAGTAATCATTTAGAATATTGTCCATAGAGTTCTTTTTATTAAACAGTTTCATATACATCCTCCAGGTATTTCCTTAATCCGGATCTTATTTCAGATACTCTGTAACGAATTGTTCCAGATGGTATCTGCAGAATTTCAGAAATTTCTTTGTATCTCAGTTTTTGTGAAAACCTGAGTGCTGCAATTCTCTGATCTGTTTCTGATTGGCGTTGCATGAATTTTTCAACAGATTGATTTATTTCAGAAAGGTAAAAAAGATCTTCAGGGTTATCATCAGATCCGGAAGTGGTATTAAATGGCAGAGTTTCAGTTACTTTATATCCTCTTATATGATCTATACAGTGATTGCGGGCTATTGTATAGAGCCATGTGGTAAACGAATATAAAGGATTATATGTGTGCAGTTTGTTAAATACCTTAAGCATAATTTCCTGACATACATCATCCAGATCTGAACTTTGGGACAGATATGTTTTACAGAATATTTTTAAACTGGGATAGTATTCCTTCCATATATCTTCAAAAAGATTATTTCGATGATTTGTAAATCCCCTGGAGGACAAAGCCAGTTCGAGTCTATCTTTTATTCCTTTCATATATATATTATACGTTTGGTTTTGATTAATGTTGGGATTTTTTTATATACATACCCCTTTTTCAACATTATACTTCCTGTATGGGAAATTGCTATAACTGCGGAAATGAGTTTGAAATAAAAGTATACAGGAATACTGAATGTTCTTCCTGTGGGAAAGACGCAAAGGTCTGTTTAAACTGTAAGTTTTATTCCCCCGGTAGCCATTGGGACTGTAATGAAAGTATAAGAGAAGCTGTAAGAGAAAAAGACAGGGCAAATTTTTGTGATTTTTTTGAGTTATCTTCAAATTTCAAAGGATTATCAGGTAATAATAAAGAAGATAAAGCCAAAACAGCCTTTGATTCTCTGTTTGGAGACTGATTCTGGATAAATTGCCCTTACATGACACTAATCTACTTTATACTTATCCCCGTCTTCTTAAGCTTGCCGGACCTATAATGCTGGGGAATTTCCTCCAGATGCTGTATAATCTTGCAGATTCATATTTTCTTGGCAAAATAGGGAAGGAAGCACTTTCTGCTCCTTCTATTTCTATGAATTTGATTTTTTTTCTTATAATATTTGCTTTTGGATTTTCCAGCGCAGGTGCTACTCTTATTTCACAGTCCTTCGGAAAGGGAGACAGGCGTAAAACAGATTTTTATTTAGGACAGATGACAGTTCTTCTTCTTTTTGTAGCTCTAATTATCAGCCTTCTGGGCATTACTTTTACAGATAATCTCCTAAGATTAATGCAGGTTCCTGAAGATACTTTTCAATATACATCAGATTATTTAAAAATAATTCTTGCAGGCATTCCATTTATGTTTATGAGTTTTATTCTGCGGAGTGCGCTTCAGGGGATAGGCAATAGTATAACTCCTCTTATTATTCAATCGATTACTGTTTTTCTTAATATAATTCTTGATCCCATTTTTATTTTTGGATTTGGCTCAATTCCTGCGATGACAGTAAAGGGCGCTGCCTATGCTACGGTACTTGCAAGGCTTGTGGCCTCTTTTATCGCACTTATTATTCTTGTGAAAGGTTCAAAAGGCATTAAGCTCCATTTGAAGGATATGGTTCCGGATAAGAAGGCTATTAAATTGTTATTGAAGATTGGATTACCATCTTCTATAGGTCAGGGAGTCTCTGCCCTTGGCTTTACAGTACTTCAGGGCGTTGTTAATGGGTTTGGTACTGCTGTAATTGCTGCCTTTGGAATTGGAAACAGAATAATTGGGCTGTTTAATATGCCTGCTATGGGTATTTCCCAGGCTGCATCTGTTCTGGTAGGACAGCAGCTGGGGGCTAAAAACTATAAAAATGTAAAAAAAATAGTTAAACATTCTTTTATTACAATTATTATTTTTATAAGTATTGGAATGACAATAACTTTTTTTAAAGGGAATTCTGTTGTTAAATTTTTTGTGAATGATTCTGATGTTATCTACCATGGGGCAATGCTTTTTAAAATTGTATCACCCTCTGTTATCTTTTTCGCTCTTTTTACAGTTGCAAATGGTGCTTTTCAGGGAGCTGGTGATACAAAACCAATTATGATTTTAAATATTGTCCGGCTTTGGGGGCTTAGGGTTCCAGTTGTTTTTCTTTTTGTAGCCTTTACAGCTCTTGGTCCTGTAAGTATATGGATAGGGATGTTTACCTCTAATCTTGTAGTAGCCATTGTCGGTCTTATAATACTTAGTCGCGGAAAGTGGATGTATACTTTGAATTCTGATGATATTTAGGCCACAGTAATTCCTTATATAAAATTAACTATTCGGGTAAGAATTACTTAAAGCATAAGACTGAGTCTTTCTGAAACTTCTTACAGCTCCGATGGAAGTTAAATACTCCGGGTTTTCAGGGAAAATAAATTTAGTATTATACAGAGCTCCGACCTTATTAAGCTGATTACGAATATAAACACTATTTGATAGATTTCCAGTTATAACAATATCTTCATCCAGATGATACTGCCGTGCAGTAAGGGATGCTACTACACCTACAACCTCTGCGATCATGCATTGGATTGCTGCGGCACTATTTGATTTTTTATCAGATTTTATATTTCCAAAATTACTTACTGTCAGATCATTATCCAGAAAGCCTAGTTCAGAATATCCAATTTCCGAAAGAACAAGATTCAATTCAGAAGCTTTTCCTTTTTCAGCAAGTTTATTTAGTATAAGAGGGTCTGTTTCTTCTATTAGCAGTTTTCCCAGTCCCTGCATTGTTCCTCCCCCTATACCTGTTCCCCCAACATGTGAAACCTCTCCATGATCAAATAAAACTATTGCAGTTCCAGTTCCCATGCTGACAACAATACATCTATCCCTGGCTGCAGCATAAGCTCCTCCAAAAGCAATGGATTCTATCTCGTCTGCTTTGAAAAAAAATTTTTCAATTTCAATGGGAATATTATTGGAGGACCCTGTAAAAACAAAATAGTCTGGAGACATTTTGTTGAGTATCTCTTTATATACTATAATTATTTTATTCCATTGTCTGGTTTTTATACATTTTTTGAATAGAATTTTATATTCAGAATTTACAACTGTAAAATCTGTGTTTGAAGCACCTCTGTCTATACTAAAGTAAGTTTTCATAATTCAGGATATTCCTTATTTTATTGATTTGATGCTCTGATATTAGTTTTATTTTGTATTCAATTGTTTTCTTTAGAATACTGTTTTGTTAAATACCCCGGAGACGATTCGAACGTCCGACCTGCTGCTTAGGAGGCAGCTGCTCTATCCTGCTGAGCTACCGGAGCAATATATATGTGCCTATCTTATGTAAATAGCTTTTATATGTCTATATGTTAATAATAATATTCTCATTTATTTTCATTATTTTCCTATCTTTCACTCCTTTACTTTACTATAGTTATTGTTAGAGGCTTTTGTTATACAGCGCAAAAAGCTCTGTTAGGAGAGGTTTAGATGAGGCAATTGCCATATGAAAATGAGGATCAGCGTAGAATTGGGGAATTTCTGATTGAGATGGATATCCTTAGTTTTGAGCAGGTTCTTTCCATACTTCTTACTAAATCTGTTCCGGAACAGTTGATTAAAAGTGCTGAACTAAAAGGTGTTTCTTTATCTCAATTAAATGATCTTACAAATTAAGTATTCTGTATTTATTTAATGTGAACCTTAAAAAAAACGGAACTTTCCAGGAGGCTTTAGAATGAAGAAGAGGAATCTATTGACCACTATTATCAGTATTTTGATAGTTTTGGCTCTTCTTGTACCTATAATTACCAGCTGTAGTGGTAAATCTGCAGATACAGATGGAGTTGCATCAGCAGCACCTAAAAAAACTATTAAATGGAGGCTTCAATCCTATGCCGGGCCGGCTTTGAATGATCATGTAGTTAAGAATGCTATTGATGAATTTAATATTGCTGCTAATGGTGAAATGGTGATTGAAGTGTATACTGCTGATCAGCTTGTACCTCATGGGGAACTTTTTAGAGCACTTCAGGAAGGAACCGTGGATATGGCTGTAAGTGATGATGATTCAATGGCATCTCCGGTGGATGTATCAATTTTTGCTGCATATTTTCCTCTGGCTGCTCGTTATGGCCTGGACGTTAATGTTCTTTGGGAATGGTATGGTTTAAATGAGATATGGGAAGAAGCATATGCAGAGATTGAAGGTGTAACATGGTTAAGTCAGGGTAGTTGGGACCCATGTAACTTTGCTACAACAAAACCAATAAGATCAGTTGAAGATCTTAAGGGTCTCAGAATGTATATGTTCCCCACTGGTGGAGAATTTATGAAACAATTTGGTGTTGTTCCAATGGCTCTTCCATACGAAGATGTTGAAATGGCTCTACAGACCAATGTTCTCGATGGTGTTGCATGGTCAGGTATTACAGAAGATTATACAGTAGGCTGGGCAGATGTGACTAACTATTATCTTACTAATCCTATTTCAGGTGCATGGGCTGGGGGATGGTTCGTAAATACAGAATCATGGGAAGCAATTCCAGCACATCTTCAGCAGCTGCTTAGACTTGCAATTGATAAATCTCACTACTACAGACTTCACTGGTACTGGTGGGGAGAAGCTAATTACCGTGTCCATGGTGATAAGTTAGAATTAACAACTATTCCGGATGAAGAATGGAAAGTAGTTGAAGATGCAGCTTACAAGTACTGGGATGAAATTGCAGATAAGAGTCCCAGAACCCAGAAAGTTGTTGATATAATGAAAGAATACATTGCTACAATGGAAAAAGCTGGTGCTCCCTATAGATACTAGCATCTTTGTTTTATAAAAAATCAAAAAAGGGTTACCTTCCCATTATATTCAGAAAGGTGACCCTGACTGTTTTAAACTACTATATAGGAGGTGCTGGATGGTTAGCAAAGATAAATCAAACTTGCTCTTCTTAGGGGTGGTCTTCCTCCACTAGTAATAATATTTATGATGTCTGGTCTCTTTTTTATGGGTGTTACCAGTCTTGTGGAAAGTTCTGCAGTTGGTGCTCTTGCAGTTACTATTGTTGCTCTTATAAAGAAAAGGTTGTCCTGGAAAGGAATGCAGGAAGTTCTTCTTGAAACCTTAAGTGTAAGTTGTATGTTTATGTGGGTTATTCTTGCTGCCCTTGGTGCTGTTCATGCGATAAAAACTTTGTTTCTTGATTATGGTTTTACAAAATGGGGTATCCTTTTAATAATGCAGCTTTCCTATATTCTAATGGGAATGTTTCTGGATGATACTGCCATGCTTATTATTGTTGCACCATTATATGTTCCTTTAATTATACAGTTGGGTTTTAGTCCTATCTGGTATGGTATTCTTTATACCATCACATGTCAGATAGCTTATCTGACACCACCATTCGGGTACAATTTATTTCTAATGAAGGCCATGGCTCCTAAAGAAATATCACTTAGTGACATATATCGATCTGTATGGCCATTTGTAGCCCTGATGGTTCTGGGCCTTGGAATAGTAATGGTATTTCCTGGTATTGCCACCTGGCTGCCGGATCTGGTTTACGCAAATTAATGAATAAATAATTTATACCAATGCTCCAGGGATGATTTATGAATCATCTCTGGGGTAAAAAATCATCTATAATATTATATTGAATTTCGGTAAAATTTATATTGTCAATGTGTTTACTATGATGATACTCTGCAACTGGAATTATGTATTTGAATTGTTCTGTATTATTTTGAATTATCTTGTGTATTGTTAGAGGAGAAAAAAAGATGGTAAAAGAGATCACCAGGTTCTCGTTCCCTGTGTCCATAATTTATGGACCTGGTTCAATTGGAGAACTTCCAGGAGAATTTGCAGAATTGGGAGTTAAAAAACCCCTGATTGTGACAGACCCTATGATGGAGAAAACAGATGCTTTTAAAAGCATTCTTAAAGTGCTGGATGGAAAAAGTATTGTTTATAAAGTTTTT
>DAOWEB010000118.1 GCA_030638735.1 Spirochaetaceae bacterium | reverse complement strand
CAGGGTGAACCTCATTATACTGTAAATATTGGCGAAATTAAATCTGTCACAGCCTGGGCCGGTGCGCCACATCTGTAATTTTTCCCGGGGTTAGAAAGGAAAGAAAATGAAATCAGATAATTGTTCAGAAGAAATATCAAGAGTATATCGAAGTAAAGATGAAGCAGAGAAAGCTTATAGTAAAATGAGCAGAACTTATGATCTCTTTGCAGGAACTTCGGAAAAAAAGTATAGAGATATTGTTTTAAAGTATTTGAAGATTTGTACTGGTGAACAGGTCCTGGAGATAGGGTTTGGAACCGGTCAGTCTCTCAAACAGATGGCAAAATCAGCAGGAGAAACTGGCAAAATCTATGGTGTTGATATTTCTTCCGGGATGCTGAAAATGGCAGAGAAAAGACTTAGAAAGGCTGATCTTTTAAACAGAGTTGAACTCACTTGTGGAGATGCAGTAAGTCTGCCATATCAGGATAATATATTCGATGCAGTTTTTATGAGTTTTACCCTTGAACTTTTTGATACACCTGAAATCACGGTGGTTCTTAATGAGATTAAACGGGTTTTAAAGTCCGGGGGAAGGCTTGGTATTGTCAGTATGTCAAAAGAGAACGGAGCTTCCATATTATTAAACATCTATGAATGGGCACACAGAAAATTTCCAAAATTTGCCGATTGCAGACCAATCTATGTTGAACAATCAGTGAAGGATGCTTCCTTCGAGATAAAATATAAAGGAAAAATCAAACTATTCGGCCTGCCGGTAGAGATAGTGATTGGTGTACGACCGTCCTGAATACTATAAAGTAATGGTATTTGGAAAGATAGATGGTCGTCTTCTCTGTTGGTTGTAGAGAACAGGAAATCTCTAGGGTACTTCGATGAAATCTGTTGGATAAACAAACTCGACGATCATGTTTCCATCCACTACAATAGTTTTGATTGGATCAGTTATCCAGTCCTCGCCACTTGTAGGTCCGCCATTACTGCCGATGTCTATGAACCCGCCTGTATCGTAGCTTACACCCCCAGTGAAGACTACAATGGTGGTATGTGTATCATCATCGTATATAAGAGATTCACATATTCCACCGGTAATAGTATCTGCATTGGAACCAAGATGATCTCCATATATGTCTCCTTCGGCAGCTACAGCAGTAACAAAATCCAGCCCATTGTGGGCTTCAGCGTCGATCATGCGTATGGTGATAGTACCGTCAGTCAGAACTGCCGGATCCTCGGGACAACCGGTAAACAGACCAGACAGGCAGATTGATAGGGTGACCAATGTTACTACAGATATAAATTTTAACTTTGAAACCATGAGGTTCCTCCTTAGAGAATAGGTGTAGTGAGGAACTGTTGATCGATTCATGGAAGATAAATCTGTTGCAGAAATGTTACGTTAAATTTAATAAATCTCTGTAAAAATGTCAATTTTTTTTATAATATCAACTAGCTCATTAACTTATCATAATGGCATACTGTGCATGCCTATATTTTTTTTAAAATCTATAGCTTCCTTTTCCAATACCGCTTCTATCGTTATAATACTCTATATGAATTACAAAGATCTTTCCCTAAAACTGTCAACTGACTATTCTGAGAATGAACTTCGGGCATTAATCTCCAAAAAAATTAATCTTCAGGATTTTTCCTTTGAGATTTTAAAAAAGAGCCTGGATGCTAGAAAAAAAAGTAATATTCACTGGTTACTGAATATGCGGGTCTTCTCTGACAACATAAAGTGGGATAAGTTTATTCCGGATCAACATATTTCAATTCCATACAAAATACGAAATAAAAAGGTTGTAATAATCGGAAGCGGTCCAGCTGGCATGTTTTCAGCCCTTTTTCTTCAGAAAGCAGGATTTAATGTAACAATCCTTGAACGTGGTGCAGAAGTGGATTCCCGTGGGAAGAGAATTACAAATTTTGAGCAAACAGGAATTTTTGATTCCAATGCGAATTATGCGTTTGGAGAGGGCGGGGCAGGCACCTTTTCTGATGGAAAATTGACTTCAAGGTCCAGGCGTATTTCACGGGAACGGGAATTTATTATGGATGCATATATTAGAGCAGGAGCCCCCAAAGAGATAAAATACCTGGCCCATCCCCATCTTGGCAGTGATAATCTTAAAATTATAGTAAAAAATCTTCGCCGGGAGTTTTTAAGTGATGGAGGGGAAATAGAGTTTGAGAGTTTTGCAGATGATCTGACTGTAAAAGACGGCACCTTAAAATCTGTAAAAACATCCAGGAAGGAACATCAGGCTGATTTT
>DAOWEB010000207.1 GCA_030638735.1 Spirochaetaceae bacterium | reverse complement strand
ATACAGTAAGCGGTGTTACGAGAATTGGTACAGCTGTAATATATGAGTTTTTTATTAATTTAATTGAAAATAATGAACTGGATACTGATGCCACACCTTTCTGGAGAGTAACATCAAATCCGGGTGCTGTACCTACAGGTCTGTTTGGAGTTGGAGGAGCAAAAGTTGTAGATACTCTTTTGTATACCCCTCCTGTAATTATTGACAGAGCAGCACCGGCAGTTGGTTATACACTTGCTGTTGCAGGTAAAGATGAGATATTTGTTCATATGTCAGAATATGCTCAAAGAGACATAAATGCAGATGGGCATGGTGATGGAGTATTGGTTTCAACAGATTTTATCTATAATGGAGGAGCTAATATAAATGGTTTGACCAGAGTAACTTCAAGTGGTTCTGGTACAAGTGAGTTTATCCTTAGTCTTGATGGACCTGTTACTGCAAATGAAATATATAATCAGGATACAATAAGATTAATATTGGGTACAGACATTGCTGATATGGTTGATGTTGTTTGGCCGGCAGCCGATGGTACTCCATTACCGGATGAAGACACACGTTTACCTGGTAATAATAATATAGCACGTGTATCGGATATTGGTCTTGGTGCTATTGGCCTTGATCAGGATGGAATATTCCAGCCTGTATGGGCAACAACTGATTCAACTCTAAGAGATGCTCAGGGTGGTACAGGTTCAATTGACAGGGTTGAATATGGTGATTTTGATTCAACCGGGTGGCTTCAGGATGAAGATTTTACATTGCAGATTTCTCTTGACAGTAGTTTTGTAAATACTGTTACAGAAACAGTGGATTTAGTATGGGATACTAGTGTAGAGAGTCCTTATCTTTTGAACAGTATGTGGCTCCCTGCTTATAATCCTCCGGATTTACCAGCAGTTTACGGTTATGTCCCTTATCCTACTTATCCGGCACCGACATTTTTCTTTCGGGATTATATTTTTGATTTTATAAATTATCCAAATACAGTTCCAGTAATTGATACTGTTGTAAGCCCTGGTGATCCCACAAGGACTTTTCAGATAGATGCAGATAATGCAAAAATCACCAGTGGAAAAGAATTCCAGTTCCTTCTCCGTGATAGCAGTCCTAATCCACTAATATACGCCCGACTGGGCGACCCCGACGCAGCCGACTGGTACAGATCAGTACGACCATGGTCTTTCTTAATCAGGGATATAATCGAGCAGGAAGACAGGATTACAATACTGGATAATGTTATAGATCCCACAAAGGGAGAAAAGGCAGAACTTCAGTATGTGCTGACAAAAAGCGGTACAATTACTATACAGGTTTTCAACCTTGCAGGAGATCTCATAGATATTCTCCATCGTGGGCGACAGTCTGCAGGTGAATATACAACAGCCTGGGATGGAAAAAACAGAAATGGCGCCATTGTAGTCAGAGGAATCTATTTCGTACGTTTTACCGGTCCTGGAATAGACCAATATCGAAAGGTAATGGTTGTGAAATAATATTGTTTCTTAACCAATAAAGTGTTATTTTTATTTCTATAGGGGCAGGCCTTGCGTCTGCCCTTTTATTAAAGGGATATATTGTTACCAGGATACATACAGTTATTATTACATATTTGATAATTACCCTGGAATTTGATAAAGCCCGTTTTCTGATACTCTGGAGTACCAATGAAATTATATATACGTATATTACCCCTTCTTTTTCTTGCATTTATTATAAGCTGCACTACTGTACCAGCAAGTAATCAAATTACAACAACTACAGGCAATCAACCCTGGGAGCAATCTCCTTTTGAAGCTTCCTATGAAGAGATGTCTGAAGTTGCAGATAGGCTTGAAATGGAAGGTGAGCATGGAGTCAGGGTATTATTGTCTGAAGGACATTTTACTTTTGCAGAGGATGGAAGTCTTACAGAAAGTTATAAATGGGTTTATAAGGTTCTGGATCAAAGTGGTATCGATGGCTGGTCCAGTACTAAGGTAAACTGGACTCCCTGGAATCAGGAACGACCTACAATCAGGGTCAGAGTAACAAATCCCGATGGTAATTCATACTTTCTTGCAGAAGATCATATAATGGAAAGTACCGAAAGCAGTGACATTGCCAACATCTATTCTGACAGGAAGCTGCTTCAGGCGCCTTTCCCGAAAGTAACCATAGGATCAATTGTAGAGGAGCAAACAATAGTTGTCTCAAAAGTACCAAAATTTGATACTGGAATTTCCAGATCATGGTTTTTTGAAGGGTCAAATCCCCTTGCTATGAACAGAGTTGTAATAGTAGTCCCAAATAATCTTGATTTTCATTATAAGCTATCTCTTAAAGATGATCTCCTCCCTCAGATATTATTCAATGAAAAAATAAAAACATATGTGTTTGAATATCCACATGTTTCTGTGGCAGAAGAGATTGAATACGGTCTGCCTTTGGATCACCCTCACTGGGTTTCTTTAGGTTTTTCTACAGGAGAATCCTGGAATAAACTTGCATCAGTTTATTCTGAACTGGTAGAAGAAAAATTAGGTTTTACAGATTTCAGTTTGGAATTAATTGATCTTAAAGCCGATACTGCCCACGAAACCGCAGTAAATATTACCCAATGGCTTAATACTGAAATAAGGTATACCGGTCTTGAGCTTGGTACTGGATCAATTATTCCAACCACACCTGAAATAACTCTTGAAAGGGGATTTGGTGACTGTAAGGATAAGGCTGTTATAGTAACAGCAATGATGAGAGAGGCTGGATTTGACGCCTGGGTAGGATTACTCCGATCCGGTACATCAACAGATATAAATCCTCTTCTTCCCAGTCTGGGCGGGTTTAATCATGCTATAGTTTATATTGGAGGAGAAGACCCCTTTTGGATTGATCCTACTTCGGAGTTTTCCTTTGATGGGTATCTTCCATTAAGTGATCAAAATAGATGGGCTCTTATTGCATCTCCATTAACAACTGATCTTGTAAAAACCCAGTATTCATCTGTATCTGATAATAAAGTTATAAAAGAGGTAGAGTATTTTCTCAACGACGATGGATTTTCTAATGTTAAGGAAAGAACAACTTACTATGGTGGTGAAGACAGTAATTACAGAGGCAGGTATGCTTTTTCCAAGGAAGAAGATATTGACACTGCTCTGGATGACTATATAAAACGAACTTATAGATTTGGTGAAAATACAGATTTTGAGCATAGTGACCCCAGTGACTTTGATACTCATTTTAATGTAGCTTTAAGTATTGAAGGTGCCGGAAGGGGTGTTACTGAGGAGTCACAGGCTATAGTTGCAATAATGCAGGCTGAATTTGTAAATTTTTTACCCGATCTTTTCAGCAGGGCAAAAAATGAAGATGAAGAAAATGATATTCGTGTTAATGAATACTATTTTTATAAACCCTTTACTTTTGAAACAAGGTATACAATAAATCCTCCAGTAGGTTTTTCTTTAAGAGAATTACCGGAGTCAGAATCAATAGATCTCGGTGTTGCAAGTTTAACAAAAAGTTTTAAAATTTTAAATAAAAAAGTAGAAGCAGTTTTTACACTGATTTCCGGTGCAGGAACCATTACTTCGGAAGATTTCGATTCTACCAGAGAAAAGGTCCTCGACTTTTCAAAGAGTAATCCAATTCTTTTAATTTTTGATCATATTGGTGTAAAGCTTCTTGCTGATGGAGATTACAGGGGATCTATAGATTATATGAAGGCTATTAGTAACCAGGAGCCTGATAAAGAGATTCATTTAATTAGATTAGCAGATGCTTTATTAAAGGCGGGTCTTGGTTTTGACGCTAGAAAAGCAGCAGAAAGAGCTGTAGCTCTTAATGGGGAGTCAGTAAAGGCTTTTAGTAAACTTGCCTGGGTTCTTCAGCATGATGAACTGGGAAGACGTTTGCGACCAGGATATGATCGGTCAGGTGCCATAGCTGCTTATAGAAAGGCAATCGAGCTGGATACTGAAGAGTGGTCAAATTATGCAAATCTGGCTATTCTTCTGGAATATAATGAAAATGGGCTTAGATATAGTAGTGGAGAACTTAGAGAGGCCGTAGAAACCTATAAACTTATTGGTGATAAACTTAGTGACCATGGTATGGATATAAATCTAATTACAGATCTCTTTTATCTTAAGGATTGGGAGGAACTGGAGACTGCTCTTAAAAAAATTGATAATCAAAAAACTGCTTCACTTTATAGAATTGCAGGCTATGGGGCAGAAAATAATTTTGATGCAGCTTTTAATGAAGCTTCAAAAACAGGTGATGCTGCAGACAGACGGAATATTCTCTCAAGTGCCGGAGAACTTCTTATTCACATAAGGAATTATGCAGCCGGGGCTGTTTTCCTCAAAGAAGCTTCAAAAGGTTCGTCTGAAGCAATATCTCTGGAATCCAGAGCGGATACTCTTTCACAGACAACTCTTTTTGAAGAAATTATATTGGATCCAGCCAATCCGGAAGATCTTGTTAAGAGTTTTTACAAGGCTCTGTATCTATCAGGTGGTTCAGATTTTTCCAAAATTAAAGATATTGTGAGTACAGAACTATTTCTTAAAGCTATGGATAAAGATTCAAATAATAATTTTCATGAAGAATGGCGGGCCATTATGAACAGAGGAATCTCTTCCGGTTTACAGCTTGAAGTAATTCTTGATTTAATTTTATCAGATATAAAATTTCAAACAAAGGATGATCCATTTGGGGGATATCATTTAAAATTAATACAAACAGGTCTTGGAACTAATCTTGATTCAAATTTTTATATACGGGAAATTGAAGGAAAACTCATAATTGTTGGAACAGATAGTTTTAGGGAACCTATTGGTACAATTATAATGGAAGATATTGAATCAGGAAGGTTTGAGTCTGCTTCTCTCTGGCTGGATTGGTTTTTAAAGGATTATGGATCTTTTACCAGAGAAGGTGATGAACCTCTCTATGGTCATCCTCTTCATGGATTTTGGAAGAAAAGAGGCAATGATACATCAAATATTGAGTTAATGAAAATTGCAGCTGCATCAATACTTGTTACCGATCGTCAGTTATCATTGGAGGCTTCAGAGATATTAGATCAGGGATTAAAGAATTTTAGTAATAATTTATATAAAAGTGATATTTACTATGCTCTTTATTTTGCATACAAATCCAGGGATAATTTTATCGGACAGTTAGAGGCTGCTGTTTGGCTTTATGATAATTATCCTGAATCAGATTTTGCATGGTCCTCATTGCTTAGTTCCTTATTGAATCTGGGTAAATACGATGAGTTGAGAGATCTTGCAGAAGATCGGCTGCTTGAGGATGATGAGGATTCAGTTGCTATAGACATGCTGATTAATATGTATTTTACTAAAATGGATTTTGATTCTGTTGATAGAATTTTTCAGGATCTAAAAGAAAAAAACCGGTTAACGGCCCGTTTGTATAATGCTGTTGCCTGGATGGATCTTTTTGATCCGGAACTGGATGAATCTGCTCTTGAATATGCTAGACAGGCTGTAACTCTTTCTAATAGCAGCAATCCTCCAATTCTACATACTTTATCAGCTTTATATGCTGAGTTTGGTCGGTGTGAGGAGGCCAGAACCACTTTGGATCGGGTTATGGCATTGTCCGGATCAAGTGATCCCTCTTCTGATGACTGGTATGTACTTGGACGAATAGCTGAAGAGTATGGTATGATCGATTCTGCTGTTTTTTATTATGAAAAAGTAGAAAAACCGACGAGTATTGCTGGTCAGTATGACAGTTCTTATACTTTGGCAGAGAGAAGATTAAAGGTTATAGAATCTCTTTCTTTTTAGACTTGACAATGTTAGAATATAAGTATATCTATATATATACTTATAACTATAGAGAGGTAGGATATGACATTAGATACAAATTTAAAACACATTGAAACAGGGGATGCTCTTACAGAGCTTATCAATTCAAAAGAGAATGTAATGGTTTGCTGTGGTAGAATGGGACCTATGTGTATACCTGTTTACGGAGCAATGGAAGAACTTGGAAATTCCGGAGATTATGATAATGTTCAGTTTGCAGATATGCTTTTTGATATTCCTGAAGCTGCAATAATCAGAGATTTACCTGAATGTGCTTCTTTTAGAGGCCTTCCATTTGTTGTTTACTACAAAAATGGAAACGTTGCAAAAGCTACTTCAAGTATTCAGTCCAAGGATCAGGTAACTGCAATTCTTAAAGAAGTTGTTTAAGGTTAAATAATGAACACTTATGATGTAATAATATTAGGTGGTGGCCCTGCCGGGCTCACTGCCGGTATATATCTTTCACGGGCAAAGCAGTCTGTTTTAATACTCGATCAGGGAATGGTTGGCGGCCAGGTAATTTTAACCCATGCAGTGGCTAACTATCCTGGTCTCCCTGAATTGTCAGGATATAAACTGGCATCTGAAATGAAAAAACAGGCAGTGGAATTTGGTTGTGAGATTAAAGGAAATGAAAAAATAATCAGTTTTGATTTTAAAGGTAATGATAAATTTGTTAGTACAAAGTCAGGTGAGTATAAAGGCCGTGCAGTAATTATAGCTGTGGGAGGACAACCCAGAAAACTTGGTCTTGAATCAGAACTCTTATTTCAGGGCACTGGTATTTCTTATTGTGCTACCTGTGATGGTGATTTTTTCACAGATGAGGACATTGTTGTAGTTGGAGGAGGTAACTCTGCTCTTGAAGAGGCTGTTTCTCTTACTAAATTCGCAAAAACAGTAACTATAATACATCAGTTTGACCATTTTCAAGCTTATGCCCATGCAATCAAAGAAGCAGAGGAAAATCCCAAAGTTAAGTTTTTATTGGAATCAGAGATAGAAGAGTTTACAGGTAAAGAGAGTCTTTCAGGTGTAAATGTTAGAAGTCTTAAGGATGGAAGCCTTGCAAAACTTGATGTCACAGGAGCTTTTATTTTTATAGGATATGTTCCAGGTTCGGATGTTTTTAAAGAATGTGTTTCTTTAAGTGAAAGAAAAGAAATTATTACTGACGAAGATATGGCTACTAGTCGGGATGGTGTTTTTGCTGCCGGTGATATTAGACAAAAGAAGTTCAGACAAATAACAACAGCTGTCAGTGATGGTACAATTGCTGCTTTAGCTGTACTGGACTATCTTAACGGTCCGGATCCGGATAAAATATAATATTATTGGATGTATCAATGTAGGGGCAGTCTCGAGGATTTGCATAGCAAACCCTCGTGGCTGCCCTTATTTGTTTAATTTCGATTCAATTTTTTTACGGCCTTCTAGAGCAAGACGCTTGAAATCTCCCGGAATATCCATCTGCAGCATCTCTTTAAGTAATTCTTCCGCTTCTGCATAACGTTTATAAAATATATGAGCCGAGGCAAGAGCATAAATTGTTCGGTAATCCCAGGGGTTTAGATTATAAGATTTTGTCATAATATGATAACTTTTTTTAAATTCTCCAAGCTGATTATATGTAACTCCAAGGTTCCTGGCTATTGAAGAGCTGGTGGGATTTAACTCTGCAGCTCTTTCAAGATATTTTTTTGCAAGACCATAATTCCCAAGCTTAAAATGGGAGCAACCATATGCTTCAATAGCTTCCGGATGGTTATTATCAAATTTAAAGAAATAATCTAAAGCTTTTAGAGCTTTTTCCTGTTTATTCAGTTCTGTAAAGGCAATTCCAATTCGCCATAAGGCTTCTGTATTATCAGGTTCTTCAAAAAGAATCCCTTCTAAAATATCAACAGCTTCTGGATAATCACCATCGACCAGAAGTTTATCTACCTTATTTATTTGCTCAGTTAAATATTGCATCTATTATAATATACATTTTTTTGAAGGAATCTGCAATTTAATTATACTGGTCCAATTCTAAGCTTTGGGTTTCCATTCTGTTCTTCAATTGTCAACCGAACTTTGGTATGTCCATTTAGCCTGGAAGCAGATTTATTTCCAAGTTCCAAAGTCCCAAGTTTACACTCATTTTTTTGGATTACCTGTGCTGTAATAGGCTTATCTGTTTCCTGGTCGAAGTTAAATTCCAATTCTACTGTTGCTTCGGTTATCATTAAACCTAAATCAAATCCATCGTTAGGGTTAATTACCAGCATCTGTTCTGTAAAGGACTGGTCAGTAAGAATTTGTAATTCACCTGTTTGTTTTATACACATGAAGTAATATTAAGTTATGGGGGAGGTAAAATCAAGGATTAAAATTTCGCAGTTTTTTACAGTTTTATCTATATGACTTGGTTTTTTCTGATATATTGTTACTGTTGTTTAATAAATATAATATCAATCCTGGAGAAAAATAGTTGGTTTGGATAGTTCTGTTTGATAGTGAATGTCCTCTCTGTTGTAAATTTTCAAATATAATACAGAATATGGATACAAACAGTAATTTTATTCTTGAGAGTTACCAGCATTATTCCTCCCTGAATAATATTCCTGTTAAAGAAGAATTATCCAAAGAGATTCATATCATTAATAACTATGGTGATATTAAACGGGGTGCTGAGGCTGTAAGCACTATTCTATCAATACTTCCCGGACTAAGACCCTACAGGTGGATGATTGAAAGCCGGTGGGGGAAAAGAGGGACAAAATTATTATATAAAGGTCTTGAAAGATATAGGAAATGTAGAAACTGCAGATAAAAGATAGCTCACCACGACACAATTGCTCTCTTCGATACATTTTGCTTTCTTTGTGAATAATTATGGGGTGTAAAGCAAAACACTCAGAGAGCGGTGTTGCCAACTGGTAGTTGAGTGTTTTTGCTTACATCTGTAGCCTTCGGTTGCTGAGTGTTTTTGCTCCGCAAAAATGTATCGAAGCAATCGAAACTACCCAAAAACCTTCCCCAAAGCTTCCACTGTCGGCTCAATAGATTCAGGAACAGATACAGCATCTTCAATCGAAGCCATGTCTTTAAAACCAATCCCTGTTAAAAGAACAACAACTTCTGCATTTTTGTCTATCTTTCCTTCTTCCGCATCCTTTTTAAAGGCTGCCCAGGCACAGGCAGCAGCTGGTTCTGCAAATATTCCTGCTTCACTACCCAGTTCAAGCTGTGCAGCAAGAATTGCTTCGTCTGTTACTTCTGTGGCCCATGCATCAGATTCATTTATATAACGAACTGCCATTCTTCCATTTGCAGGACTTTCGACAGAAATAGAATCTGCTCTTGTAGTTGCTTTAGGAATGGTGTTAAGAGCTCCGCTTTTCCAGGCTTTACTAATAGCATTGCTTTTTTCAGATTGAGCACAGATAATTCTAGGTAATTTATCAATAAGACCGGCTTCTTTAAGATCGTAATACCCCTTAAAAACTCCTGAGTAGATTACACCATCTCCTACACGACCATAAACTGCATCCGGGGCTTTTCTTCCCAATTGATTAAATAGTTCGATTGAAATAGTTTTTTTACCCCCTACAGTCATTTGGTTATAGGCTGTGTTTCTATTAATTCCGCCATATTTTTTTGTATACTCAATGGAAAGAGAGAACGCTGCATCATAGTTATCTTTTATAGGAACTACTTTTGCCCCGTATAGAGCTGATTGCAGTAATTTTGCCTTAGGTGCAGATTCCGGAACAAACAGTACAATATCCAGTCCGTATGCTGCACCTGCACATGCCATGGCAGAACCTGCATTTCCTGTGGAAGCCAGGGCAATTGTTTTTTCACCAAAATGAAGAGCCTGGGCTGCAACAAGCTGGGAAGCCCTGTCTTTAAATGAACCTGAAGGGTTGGCACCGTCATTTTTTATTTTAAGGTTTTTAAATCCTGTTTTATTAATTAATCTTAAAGGAGAATAGAGTGGAGTATTCCCTACTGGGAATGTTGATTCATTTGGAATTTTATATGGAAGGAAATCACCTGGAGTAATAGAATCTTTTGTTTTTAAAGATTTAAGATGTTTACTGTCTATCTTTGTAATAAGATTTCCTTTCTGCATCTTTCCGTCTTCATTTGCTTCTGAGCAGACAGGACATCTGTAAATTATTTTGTCAGAAGGATATTCTTTTCCACAGTCATTACATTCGTATTTAAATTCCATATGTGTCTCCTAAGATCGTATAGGTGATCAGCCTTTAAAAAAATGCGCCGTAAAGACGCCCAAATTGGGCGTCTCTACGGCGCAATGTTATCTATTTAATTGATCTTAAAGAATACCAACATCTTTGTTGAAATCATCAATTAAAGCATCAATTTTATCTGTCATATCCTGAATACTTGTCCAGTAACTCTTGTCGTACCACTGAGCATTGATCTCTTCGTAGGTTTTACCCTGCTGTTCAACCCAAGTGTAGTATTTTAAGTTATGAACACGTAATCTATCATAATAACTTAGTTCAAGTGTGTTATCAATTCCAATACCCATTAAGCTTCTTGCATAAACTGCTGCTGCATTTTCAGAAGTAAACTTGCCGTTTTCTTCATTCATTTCTTTTAGTCTGGATGTGTACATCTCTTCTGAGTCTGTAAGAACGGTAACTATAACATCCTGGTCATCCATTTCGTAGTATTTGGCCATCTTAATAGCAGACTGAACATTTGCAATACCGGAAATACCAAGAAGTGCAAGTTTGTCAATTGCTTCTGAACTTAATCCCTTTGCTTTTAGATACTCTTTACCAGCATCTTCATTAAAAAGACGAAGTACATCCATGGAATCCTGATCATCTATGGCAATAATCATATCTGTGTTTCTTACATTATGAACCCATGGAACGTGCTTGTCACCGATACCTTCAATTCTGTGTCCACCAAAACCATTGTTAAGAAGGGTTGGGCACTGAAGTGCTTCACCTGCAACAAGTTTTACTTCAGGGTATTTTTGTTTCAGGTAATCTCCTGCTCCAATTGTCCCTGCAGAACCTGTTGTTGAACAGTAACCTTTAAGTTGTTCAGCCTTAACACCTTCCTGGGTAAGAAAGTCTTCAATAGCCTTTCCTGTTACATTGTAGTGCCAAAGATAGTTTTCCATCTGATCAAACTGATTAAAAATAACAATGCTGTCACCTCTTTCTTCATCAAGTTCATGACATTTGTCAAAAATTTCTTT
>DAOWEB010000419.1 GCA_030638735.1 Spirochaetaceae bacterium | reverse complement strand
CTTTGGTTCATAATAATAAGGCTCTCTTCCTGATAGGGTTTGACAGAGATCTTCTGGTTCATAATCTTTTACTAAATATTCAGAGCCGTGGTGAACTTAAACTTGGATCAGATAAGATTGATGTTTCAGATATAATAACAGGTGGATTAAGAGACAGCTTTTTTAACGAAAAGATTACGGCAGAACTGAATGGTACCTACACTATAGAAGATAAAGATTTTATGATAATACCTGAAATTAGAATTAATCTTATTGAAGATACCTGGCTGAATGTAAAATATACATTCTTTTACGGAGATAGTGATACTTTATTTGGGCAGTTTGAGGATAATGATTTTCTGGAAATGAGAATGGAGTATTCGTTTTAGGTCACAATTGTAGAGACGCCCTATAGGGCGTCTCTACAAATATTATCCCCTCTTCTTCCTGGCCTTTTCCGCCTTCCTGCTTATACTGTTCCAGACTCCTGTCAGACCCATGGCTTTCTTCATGGCAGTAAGGGTTTGGCGGGCCTCTTCTCTCATAACAATGGTTCCATCGTATATAACCTCATCCACAAAACCACTTTTATTTTCGAATTCAGTTCGTCTTTCCCTTATTGGGTCTAGAAAACCATTTATAGCTGCTGAAAGCTTCTGTTTTACCTCAACATCACCAACACTGCCGGTTCTGTATCTTTCTTTAAGATCTTCCACTTCAGCCTTATTGCTGTTAAAAACATCATGATAAATAAATACAGGATTACCCTCTACCTTTCCGGGAATATCCGCTCTAATTCTGTTTGGATCAGTGTACATTCCATTAACTTTTTTAATAACTGTTTTTGTATCATCTGATAGGTAAATAGCATTATTCAAAGATTTTGACATTTTTGCATTACCGTCAGTTCCTACAAGTGTGGGGACATCTCCAATCATTACATCAGGTATAGGGAAAACTTCACCATACATACTGTTAAAACGTCTGGCAATCTCTCTTGTAAGCTCCACATGGGCTTCATTATCTTTACCAACTGGTACTAAATTTGCTCTGGGCATTAGAATATCTGCGGCCTGAAGAACGGGATATCCAAGAAGCCCCAGAGGCATCTCACTTAGATTTGCAGATTTTGCCATGTCTTTAAGACTGGGAAGACGCTGAAGCCTTGGAACTGTAACAAGCATCTCAAATATAAGGTTCATTTCATATACTTCATGTACAGCAGATTGTAGATATATAGTAGATTTTGAAGGATCCACACCACATGCAAGATAATCAAGAATCATTTCTCTGGCATTCACTGCAATGTTTAAAACATCATCTTTAGAGGGCTTTGTTGTCAACATATGCAAGTCTGCAATTATAAAAAAACAGTTATATTCATCCTGTAATCTTACTCTGTTTGCTAAAGATCCTACATAATGTCCAAGATGCAGTTTTCCGGTGGGTCTGTCCCCTGTAAGTATACGTTTCATTTATTTCCTTCTTTAATATTTAACTTTAGTAATCTTCTGTTTCTGCTATTTTTTCATCTTTCAAATGTTCAATTTTTCGACCGCTGCCAATTAATATACTCACTGGATATAGAAAAGGGATATTCTGACAAATAATCTGGACAATTACAGTTAGAGGAACTGCAAGGAACATTCCAACGATTCCCCAAATCCAACCCCAGAAAACAAGGGAAAAAAGTATAACAATAGGGCTTATATCCAATCTGCTGGCCTGAAGCCGTGGATCAATAAAATTACCAATTACTGTTTGTATCCCCACCATGGTAACTATTACTGCAATAATTCTTCCTGGTTCCGGATAAAATTGGATAAAACCCATAAGAATGGTAATTACCATTAAAATCATTGACCCGACACTTGGAATAAAATTTAAAAGAAAAGCAAAAACACCCCACATTTGCGGAAAGTCCAGACCAATTAGAAATAGTGAAAACCAAACAAGAATCCCTGTACCAATACTTATAAAAAATTTTAAATTAAGATATTTTACTACCTGAGCAGTGATTCTATTTAATATATTAC
This sequence comes from Spirochaetaceae bacterium, assembly GCA_030638735.1. Classification (GTDB taxonomy): domain Bacteria; phylum Spirochaetota; class Spirochaetia; order B11-G9; family B11-G9; genus JAJRQE01. Next base: position 9,063 of record DAOWEB010000419.1, on the reverse strand, counting down.
TTATTCTTGCTCCATTTTCCGATTTAAATGCCAATATAAGTTTTTTGGGAGCAAAAGGGTTTTCCAAAAGCATAAAAATAAGAAAGATCATTATTACCAGACCCGAGCTTGCAAAGCTTACAAGAGAACTGGAAAAACTTCCGAGGTATTTAAGCAGAGTTCCCGACCATTCTATCTGACCCATAAAGTCATAGGAAATACCTGCTTTATCCTCTATAAACTGAACAAGACTGTCATTTAGTATGGAGAACCTATCGTAATATTTGGGGTATTCATCTATAAAAGCAACAATACTCGATTGAATAAAAAGTACAATTAAAAATACAACACCAAAAACAACACCAATAACAATTAAAACTGCAAGATTTCGTGGTATATGTAATCGATTATGAAAGAAATTAATTAGCGGACTCAAAGTTACAGCAAGTATTCCTGCAATTACCAGAGGAAGCATTACACTTGAAGCTAATTTCATTACAGCACCAAGGAGAATAAGTGTAATAACACCTAATAATATGGTTTCCATTCTGTTTTCTTTCATAATAAGGATATTAACATTTATTTGGAGTTCAGGTAAATATGATAATTCTTTATTAAGAAAAATTGATTAAAGCTTGATGAAATGCACGTCTTGTTGTATTATTATATTGTCGGTCATGAACCGACAAAAATTCTAAAAAGTACCCTTCCGGGAAAACATTTTTAGAATTACTAAATCGAATTAACTTGACTGTTAATTTTAAATTAGTATTTTTTGAATTGAATAATAGATTCTTAAGGAGTAAATATGAATGCATACATTCGTTCTATTGGAGCCTTTGTCCCTGATAAACGTGTAACAAATGATGATCTGTCAAAAATAATGGACACATCCGACGAGTGGATAAAATCACATACAGGTATTGAAAACAGACATGTTGCGGAAAAAGGTGTAACAACAGCCGATCTTGCAGTGAAAGCTGCAAAGGTAGCACTTGAGAGAGCCGGCTTAACTGCTGAAGATCTGGACATGATTATATTAACAACAGCAACACCGGATTATGTAGGTTTTCCTGCAACTGCATGTATTGTACAGGATAAACTGGGTGCAATAAATGCCGGAGCTTTTGATCTGGTAGCTGGTTGTACCGGTTTTATCTATGGAATTGATAATGCAAAGAATATGATTCTGGCAGGTACAGCTAAAAATGTGCTTGTAGTTGGATCGGAAGTACTTACACAGGTTTCAAATATGCAGGATAGAGATACGGCAGTACTTTTTGGAGATGGTGCAGGAGCAGTGATTATCAGTGAATCCCTGGATGGTGAAAGTTATATGGAAAATGCCATTCTTAAATCTGACGGATCCGGTGCTGAAGTACTAATGAGAAAAGTGGGTGGTATTAAGTATCCATTCGTTGATGGAGAAACAACTTTTAATGATACAGCCCTGTATATGGATGGCCAGGCTGTTTATAAATTTGCAGTAAAAGTTAATACAGAACTAGTTAAGGAACTTCTTGGAAGAAACAAATTATCTATAGATGATATTAGCTGGATTATCCCCCATCAGGCAAATATAAGAATACTTCAGGCAGCAGCAAAAAGGCTGAAGATTCCTATTGAGAAATTTTATTTTAACTTAATGGAATATGCAAATACATCTTCTGCTTCTATACCAATAGCAATGAATGAAGCATATGAAAAAGGTAAAATTAAAAAAGGAGACAAGATTCTTCTTACAGGTTTTGGAGCAGGACTAACTTACGGCGGCACAATTATACAGTGGTAAAATAATTTTAAGTTTTAAATTATTAAAAATCAAAATCATGGAGATTTTATTATGAAACATATTTTTCTATTTCCCGGACAGGGAGCACAGTACCCTGGTATGTGTAAAGATTTTTTTGAAAAATCAGAAACTGTAAGAGATCTGTTTACAATTGCAGATAAGATAACAGGCAGAGATCTGAAGAGTCTTCTTTTTGAGGGGACAGTTGATGATCTCAAAAAGACAGAAAACACACAAATTGCAATAACATTGATGAATTTATCCATTAGACGTTATCTTATTGATAATGGAATAAATGCAGATGGTGCAGCAGGATTTTCCCTTGGAGAGTTTTCTGCAATGGTTGAAGCAGGAATTCTTACAGAAGAACAGGTTCTTCCTATGGTTATTGAACGAGGTGAAATAATGGCAAGGGTTGGAAAAGAAAACCCGGCACTTGCAGGCGGAGCTGCAATGGCAGCTGTTATAGGAATGCCATCAGCTGATATAAGTGCAAATGTAGCTGATATAGAGGATGCCTATGCTGCAAATTTCAACGCACCTACACAAACAGTTATTTCAGGAACATCTGCCGGTATTGAAGCAGCATCTGCCAAACTTAAAGAAGCAGGAGCCAGACGTATTATTCCGTTAAAAGTATCCGGCCCGTTTCATACACCTCTACTGAATGATGCTATGAAATACTTTGTAGAATATCTTTCAGGTATTGTGTTTAAAGATCCAATAAAACCCATGTACTCTAATGTAACAGGTAAGAGAGTTGGTTCCGGAGTCGAAGCAAAAGAACTGTCCGGACTTCAAATAGTATCTCCTGTTAAATGGATTGATATTGAAACAAATATTCTAAATGAAGGTTTTGATTCTATCATAGAACTTGGGCCAGGTAAGGTTCTAACCGGATTCTGGAAATCAGCATCAAAAGAAGTAAGCTGCCAGCCTACCGGTTCAGTGGAAGAAACAGATAAAATAAGCTAAACAGCAAGGCTCTGCATGACAGAGCCTTTAAAGAATATAGGAGATTAAATATGCTTTTAGAAGGTAAAAAAGCCCTGGTAACAGGTGGAGCCCGGGGAATAGGTAAAGAGATAGTAGTTTCTTTTCTTAATAATGGAGCTTCTGTTTATTTTATAGATCTTAATCCAAGTGAATATATGGATGAGTATAAAAAACTTGCAGCAAAGACTGGTCAGAAAGTAGTTTTTAAACAGGCAAATGTTGCAGATGAAGAACAAATTTCAGGTGTAGTAAATGAGATACTTGAGGAAAGCGGCGGACTTGATATTCTTGTAAATAATGCAGGTATAACCAGAGACGGATTATTTTTTAGAATGTCTTCCAAGGACTGGAACGATGTTTTATCTATTAACCTTACAAGTGCCTTTTATATTTCAAAAATTGTTTCCAGATCAATGGCAAAACAGAAATCCGGATCAATTATTAATGTAGCATCTATTGTTGGTGTTATTGGAAATGCCGGCCAGGCAAATTACTCTGCTTCCAAAGCAGGTTTAATTGGTTTTTCTAAAAGTCTTTCAAAGGAATTAGGGAAAAAAAATGTCCGGGTTAATGCTATTGCACCAGGATTTATTCGTACCCCTATGACAGACAAACTAAATGAAACACAAAAAGAAGCTCTTGCAAGAGAGATACCAATGGGAAGACTGGGTGAACCTGAAGAAGTTGCAAAAGTAACTCTTTTTCTCGCATCAGATCTCGCATCATATGTAACCGGTCAGGCTATACACATTACCGGTGGATTAGGAATGTAGGTAAGTTCTCGATAACAATAAAGATAAAAGGAAATATAATGAATAAAAGAGTAGTAGTAACAGGGATGGGTACTATAAACCCACTCTCACATAATGTAGAAGATCTATGGAGTGCAATAAAAGCCGGAAAATCAGGAGTGGGACCAATAACACAATTTGATCCAGCAGAATTTCCATCAAAAATTGCAGGTGAAGTAAAAGATTTTAATCCATCAGATTTTATAGAATCAAAAGATCATAGAAAAATGGCACGTTTTACACAATTTGCTGTTGCAGCAGCTGTGGAAGCAATGGATCAGGCAGGATTAAACAAAGAAAACATTGAGCCATACCGATCCAGTGTTATTATTGGAAACGGCATAGGTGGATTTGAGATTATTGATTCATCTCACAGAGTATTATTTGAAAAAGGGCCTAAAAGAATTCCTCCTATGACAATTCCTAAATTATTGTCAAATGAAGGCCCTGGTAATGTTGCAATACGATTCGGCTTCAAAGGACCTGCATATGTTGTAAATACAGCATGTGCATCTGCTACTGACGCAATAGGACAGGCTATGATCTCTATCAGACATGGACTTACTGATGTTGTAATAGCAGGTGGAACTGAAGCATGTATAACAGAACTTGGAGTTGGAGGGTTTTGTGTATTAACAGCTCTTAGCACAAAAAGAAATGATGATCCCACAAAGGCAAGTCGTCCCTTTGACGATGACCGGGATGGTTTTATTATTGCTGAAGGTGCAGGTGTTCTTGTTCTGGAAGAACTGGAACATGCAAAAGCAAGAGGCGCAAATATACTTGCAGAAGTTGCAGGTTATGGAGCAACTTGTGATGCTTTTCATTTAACAGCGCCTAACTCCGATGGTATTGCAGCTTCGACAGCTATGTCCAATGCAATTAAAGATGCAGGTTTGGAACCTTCAGATATTGATTATGTTAATGCTCACGGTACATCCACTCCAACAAATGATCCCCTTGAAACAAAAGCTATAAAAATTGCTTTAGGAGACCATGCTTATAAAACAAAAATATCTTCTACAAAATCAATGACTGGACACCTTGTAGGTGCAGCTGGAGGTATAGAAGCTATTATCAGTGTTAAAGCTATCCAGGATCAGTTCTTTCCCGGAACTTTAAATCTTGAAAATCCTGCAGAAGGATGTGATCTGGATTATGTACCTGGAATTGGTGTTCCTGGTAAAGTTAAAGCTGTAATGTCAAATTCTCTTGGATTCGGCGGACATAACGGGACCATCGTTATCAAGGAGTTCTCTGAATGAAAGATGTAAAAGAACTACTGCCTCACAGAGACCCATTTCTTTTTATAGATGAACTTACAGAAGTTAGTAAAGAAACAATTACAGGAAAAAGAGTTTATACAGATTCTGAGTTCTTTTTTAAAGGTCATTTCCCTGGATACCCTGTAGTACCTGGTGTTATTCTGGTTGAATCCATGGCCCAATGTGGTGGTGCAGGAATAAACGAACTTGGAATACTTGGAGAAGGTGGTCTATTTTTTCTGGCTACAATTGAAAAAGCAAAGTTCAGAAGACAGGTAGTTCCTGGAGATGAAGTAAGATTTGAAATAGAAAATGTAAGAATATCACCAAAAATGCTTAAACAAAAAGGGAAAGCTTATGTTGGAGATGAAATTGCAGCAGAAGCTGAATGGCTCTGTATTGTTGGTTCGAAATAAAGCCATTAAAAAAAGTTTCTTTAAGTAAAAAAATCCCGTAAAATATTTCTATCAAATGAAAGGGGCTGTCTAAAAGCAGGCAGCCTCTTTTTTCATTTTACATTTCCAACTCAATTTTTCATAATAAAGTTCTTTAGAAACAAGATATTTATCAGAAATAATTACTGCAAGTGAAAAATCTATATAATACCTATATAATACCTATATTTTTCTTGACAATGGGTATATTATAGGTATAATGGTAAACAATAAATCAATATAAGAAGGAGTTCTTTCATGAAAAGTTTAAAAAACATTCATCTTTTACTCGTTTTATGCTTATTTGTTCTGCTTTTAGCTCCCGTTTTTGCCGGAGGAGAGCAGGAAGAGAGCATGGAAAATTTTGTCTATAAGACCGTGGGTCCCCAGGGAGAAGTACCAACAAACTACGATGATGTCTATATTTCTGGAACAGACAAGGAAGTAATAAGAAACAACGGCTTCAAAGCAGCAATTCTGATGCACACCTCCTCGGACTGGACAAATGCTGTGATATCCGGAGCTAAAGACATGTTTACCAGTTTGGGAATTGAAGTTGTAGCTGTTACTGACGCCGAGTTTGATCCCAACAAACAGAGGACAGATATAGAAACAACACTAGCTCTTGATCCGGATATAATAGTCACCCTGGTTCTCGATCCTGTTAGTGGTTCCGTAGCCTTGAAACAGGCTATAGACAAAGGTGTTAAGATTGTTCTGATCAGCAATCTTCCCTCTGATTTCGTTCACGGGCAGGACTATGCAGGTATTGTCACGGATGATCTTTTTCAGATGGGAAAAGCCACAGCGGAGATGATCGGCGACTTCCTTGGGGGAAAGGGGAATGTGGCCCTCATGTTTCATGATGCAAGCTACTATGTTACCAATCAGAGAGACAAAGCAGTTGAGGCAATTTTAAAACGGGATTATCCTGATATCAATATCGTTACCAAAAAAGGTATTGCAAACCCTAGTGACGGAGATGTTCTGGCATCTGCCATTATTACCCAACACCCTGAAGTTAATGCAATCTATGCTCCATGGGATACAATTGCAGAAGGTGTTGTTGCCGGAGTGAGGGCAGCCGGACGAGATGATATTGGTGTATTTACCATGGATCTGGGTGCCAACAATGCCATGGATCTGGTAAAGAAAGGGAATATGCAGGGAATGGTAGCTGATCTTCCCTATGTTCTGGGAGAGACGCTGGCCAAAATGGGTGCTTTAAGTATACTGGGTAAGGAAACTCCAGCTTTTGTAACCGTCCCTGCAATTAAAGTAAACCGTAATAATATTGTTACCCAGTGGGAACGGTCCCTGAACAGGCCTCTCCCTCCAGATGTAAAGGATGCAATGTAGAAGAGAATAAACTGTCGGAATGCTATTCCGCTATTAGGGGGAAATCAAACATTCCCGGCAAATAAACCGTAGAGAGTAATCTCTACGGTTTTAAAAAAGGAATAACTATGAGAGAACAAGCCATCTCTGCTTCGAAGATAAACATCAGCTTTGACGGTGTTCAGATTCTCCATGATGTGGATTTCCATGTTCAGAAAGGGGAAGTCCATGCATTGGTGGGAACTAATGGTGCCGGCAAGTCCACCCTCATGAAAATCATCAACGGTGTATATAAAAAGAATTCAGGCCGGATATCTGTTTTTGATCAGCCTGCTGATTACGAAACTCCCGAAGGAGCTCTCCATGCCGGAATTGCCATGGTGTTTCAGGATCTGAGTCTGATTCCCAGCCTGACCGTGGCGGAAAATATCTTTCTTCAAACTAATCCTTACAGAAAAGGGCCATTGATAGATGACCGACAAAATCGAAAAAAAGCGGAAGAGCTCCTTTCTCTTATTGGGGTAGATACAGAAATTCATCCATACGACATAGTTGAAAATCTGAGTGTTGGTAAACAACAGATTATTGAAATTGCAAAAGCTCTCTCACACAATCCCAGAGTACTCATTCTTGATGAACCAACAGCCTCACTTTCCAGTACGGAGATCGACAAACTGTTTGATGTAATCGATACTCTTAAAAAAAAGGAAATTTCAATCATCTACATAACTCATTACCTCCAGGATATTTTTAAGATTTGTGACAGTCTGACTCTTCTCAGAGATGGAAGAACAGTCTTCCGAAAAGAAACAGACCAGATCGATCTGCAGTTCCTGGTGGATTCAATGGCGGAAACCGTATCTAAAACTTTCTCCTGGAACCGCAGTAGTGTAGACCATGATGGTTGCCCCCTTCTGGAGGTAAAAAATATTTCTACTTCTCATATAAGTGATATCTCATTGAAGATCTATCCTGGCGAGGTAGTAGGTGTCGCGGGACTGCTGGGAAGTGGACGGTCGGAATTGCTGCAAGCTCTTTTTGGAATTGACCACATTGGAAAGGGAGAGATTTTCATAAACGGTGTCGCTGTCAGAATTGATTCCTCCAAAAAAGCAATCGATCAGGGTATTACTCTGGTACCGGAAAACCGAAGAGAACAGGGACTGCTCCTGGATTTTACCGTATCAGATAATGTAGTTCTTTCCATTGTAAACCGACTTAAAAAGTTCCTTGTAATAGACAAATATAAATCCAACAAAATTGTAGATCATTATATTAAATCACTTAATGTAAAAACCACAGGACCAGGTCAGCTAGTCCGATATCTCTCCGGAGGTAATCAACAAAAGATCGTGGTCGCCAAATGCCTGGCCAGTGATTCACAGATACTTCTTCTTGATGATCCAACATTTGGTGTAGATATTCATGCAAAACAGGAAATTATGAAGATAATCCACGATTATGCTGCAAAAGGAAATGGGGTTCTTTTTGTCTCCTCTGAATTCAACGAAATCGCAAATTTCTGTGATTCTATATATATCATGAAAAGAGGAAGTATCACCGAATTCCTATCTCAGAAGGTCAATGAAGATGACCTTCTTTACAAGGTGCAGTAAATACTATTAAGGAGTATATCAAGTGATTAATAAACTAAAAAAAATAGAATGGCGAAATTACGTAATTTACTTCATTTTTACTGGTGTAATACTGCTGTTCTCTATCCTTCTGTTTGACAGAGGATTTCTAACTGGATCCAATCTGATGAATATTGCCAGACAAACAGCAATGATCTCCATCATGGCCGTAGGTATGACCTTTGTTCTGGCAGCCGAGGAAATAGATCTCTCCTTCGGATCGGTTGTTGCTCTCTCAGCTATTATCTGCTCCCTCGTACTTAGATCAACAGGTAGTATATTCCTGGCTGTAATTGCCGGTTTGGTCTGCGGAATCCTGGTGGGGTTGGTTAATGGTCTATTCGTCGCCCGTATCGGTATTCCCTCTTTTCTGGTTACTCTTGGAATGGGTGGAATAATACTGGGAATGGCCAGATGGATCAGCCATCTCCAGTCAATACCCATCAATAACGATACCTTTACGTTTATTTTCGGTTCCGGAGATATAGGCCCAATTCCTGTTCTTTTCATCTGGATGATTCTTGCTGCTACTTTTGGACATCTGGTTCTGAAGAAAACTCCATTCGGACGACAGATACTGGCCACTGGAGGCAATAAATTAGCTGCTCTCTATTCAGGAATCAATGTAACCAGGATGAAGCAGAGCGTTCTTATTATCAACTCCACCCTGGCGGCTTTTGCAGGAATACTCTATGCAGGTCGGCTTCATGGTGCCAGATATACTCTTGGAGAAAGTGATATCATGATCGTTATTGCCGCTGTGATCATCGGTGGAACCAGTATGTTTGGAGGGAAAGGTTCAGTAATAGGATCGGTAATAGGCGCTCTGATTAT
>DAOWEB010000342.1 GCA_030638735.1 Spirochaetaceae bacterium | reverse complement strand
TTACTTTCGTTGGGGAACCTGCAAGACCGCAGCTCTCAACATCCGCACCTATGGCATTTATATCCCATAAATTTATTGCTGTTTCGCTTATTCTGTCTACGGAGCTATCAATGTAAGATTCATCATACCCCTGCTCAGTCATCTCTGCAGAAGCATTTTTATAAGCCATAACACGAATTACAGAAGGCGGTCTTGGAGTATAACCTTCATCAGTTACAGTAAGAAGAATAGGTAAAGGGGCTTTGATTATTTCATAACCACCCTCAATAGATCTTCTGGCCTGGATTACTTTCTTTTTGGCATCCACACTTTCAATATTGGAAACATTGGTAATCTGATTTATTCCAAGTTTCTCTGCTGTTTGAGGTCCAACCTGGGCAGTATCACCATCAATGGCCTGTCTACCACAAAAAATAATGTCATACTTTCCAATTTTTTCTATAGCACATTTAAGAGCATAGGATGTGGCAAGAGTATCTGCTCCGGCAAATTTCCGGTCAGATATTAAAGCAACAAAGTCTGCACCTCTATAAAGAGAGTCTTTCAGCACCTGTACTGCTGAAGGGGGGCCCATTGTAATAACAGATACAGTAGATCCTGGATTCTCATCTTTAACAACAAGAGCAGATTCAAGAGCATGAAGATCTTCCGGGTTAAAGATAGCCGGAAGCACTGCTCTGTTAACCGTACCATCCTCCTTCATTGCATCTCCACCCACATTCTGTGTATCAGGAACCTGCTTTACAAGGACAATTAAATTCAGTCCCATTATTTCCTCCTACTTATTTTGTATAGTTTGTTTTTTTGACTTATTGTAAGTTTTAAGTCGTACTATTTATTTCGGTTACCGACCGATAAAACAGTAACAGGAGTAAACCTATCACACTCTCCAGTTTCTGGCAAATGATTACTTAAGATTTTAGAAATGTTTACAAAAAATCATGATCTCTATTGCAAACAACATAATATTTTACTATTCTTTATTTACTAATGAAAAGCATAAAGGTAATATTTGCTAATGGTAATATTTGCTAATGACAGATAAAACAAAGTGGATTCAAGTTAGAAATTCCAATTTGAAATACTATGAAGGAGTTGAACTTTACTATAAAAGTCCATCTAGTAATATAGTTCTTTATAAACCGGAAGGAATGAAGTTCAATGATGAGAGTCTGGATAAAAAGTATATTGATGATCTTTATATAAGACCAAAAGATAAAATTAAGTGCCTGAGAGCTGCCCAGAAGGGATTCAGTGAGGGATTAGTTTCAAATATTGTTAAACATGACACTGTTACAGTAAAAAATGAATTAGTAAATCTTGTAGATGAGACACTGTCTCAACCCAGGAGTGGGGGTCTTGAAACTGCTCCAGGTTTAATTGACGACATTATTAGTGGATATTCTTCCCAACCGGATGTTGTTAAAAACCTAGCCCGTATATCTTTTACCGATTACACAACAACAATTCATTCTATCAATGTTATGGCTTTAACAGTTGGATATTGTTTTTATAATCACATGACAGAAGAAGAGACCAGACAATTCGGACTTGCCGCACTTCTTCATGATGTTGGAAAAACTGAAATTCCCGGTGAAATTCTTGCTGCAAACCGGGGACTGACAGATTTGGAATTTATTCAGATGAAAAAGCATCCATCAATAGGATTTGATATATTAAGATTTACAGGAATTGACATTAAAGTTGCAACTGAAGGAGCTCTTGAACATCATGAAAAACTTGATGGAAGTGGATATCCTGAGGGAAAAACCAAAATTTCAGAATGTGGAATGCTCCTTGGAATTATTGACTGTTATGAGGCTATAACAAACGACGACCGTCCCTACCGCTCTGCAATGCAGCCAATGGCAGCATTACAAATTCTAAAAGGTGATGTTGATAATGGTAAATACGATAAAAAAATATTTGAAACCTTTGCTTACAGCCTTACAGACTTTAACAGAAGCGGGAAATATAAGGACTTTTTCTAACCCAATGCCACATCCAATGACATCATAACTGCAAACCCGATCATTGCTCCCAAAGTAGCAATATGAGTATTCCCTGCAGCACTTGATTCAGGGATAGCCTCTTCCACAACAACAAAAATCATAGCACCAGCTGCAAAAGCCAGAGCATAGGGTAATATCGGTCGCATCATTACTACAGCAAGAGCTCCCAGAACACCAGCAATAGGTTCAACTACACCAGATAGCTGACCGTAGAAAAAGCTTTTTCTTCTGGAAAAACCTTCCCGTCTAAGAGGAACGGATACTGCCAGACCTTCAGGAAAGTTCTGAATACCAATACCGATAGCAAGAGCGACTGCCCCGGCAAGAGATGCAGAAGGAATACCAGCTGCCACAGCTCCGAAGGCAACACCAACGGCAAGTCCTTCAGGAATATTATGCAAAGTTATTGCAAGAACCAGAAGTGTAGTTTTATGTAATGATGTTTTAATTCCCTCTGCATGTTCTATTGATTCGCTCATATGGAGGTGAGGGAGGATTCTATCTGCGAGTCTTAGGAAAATACCCCCAAATAGAAATCCTACTAATGCTGGAACCCATGGTATAAGACCCATTTCTTCGGAAAGTTCAATTGCAGGAGCAAGAAGTGACCAGAAACTGGCGGCTATCATAACTCCCGCAGCAAAGCCGAGCATACCGTCAAGAACTTTTCTGCTTATAGTTTTAAATAAAAATACAGACGCAGCTCCAACTGCTGTCATACCCCATGTAAAAAGTGTACCCATAAGCGCCTGCATCACAGGACTCAGATCACCTAAAAAATCCAATAACATATAAATCTACCCCTTTGACCCGGCCTTTATCATCCTTGCAAGTTCGGCACCTCTTTCAAATGCTGCTTTATGAGCTTCTTCATCTGCTTCACCCTGCCATTCCAATGGCTCTACAAATTCCCATTTTAATTTTTTTGTTTTTTCAAGAAAATCTTTCTGAGCTCCTCCTGACCAGCCAAAAGAACCAAAACGAAATACTTTTTTATTCCAGACCCTTTTATCTTCGAAGACATCTACCACTCCTGCTATAGGGGGAAACATTTTATATTCATAAGTAGGCATTCCAAAAACAAGACCTGCAGATTTCCATGCATCTGCAAGTGCCCATGAAGCATTCTCTTCAGGAACTCTATGAACATGTACAGGTACAGATTCTGATCGTATACCTTTTACAACAGAACTGACTACCTTTTCTGTATATCCATACATACTTCCCCAGATAAGGGTTATTTCAGGAAGTCCTTTACCATTCATAAATTCGGCATATTGTTTATACCGCTCTACAATAACACCAGGATTTTCCCTCCATACAATACCATGAGAAGGAGCTATCATCTTTATATCCAAACCAGAAAGCTTATCAATTGCCTTGAGAACAAAAATAGAAAATGTTGCAATTATATTCGCATAATATCTAAGAGACTCACGATCATAAAAGTCATGTTGTTCCTGTGAAAGTTCATCATCAAAAACTGCTTCATGAACTTCACCATAAGACCCAAAGGCATCACAGGAAAATAAGATTCCTGATTCAGGTTCATAAGTTACCATTGTTTCCGGCCAGTGAACATTTGGAACCTCAGTGAAGGAAAGAACCTTACCAGCTCCAAGATCCAGGGTGTCACCACTTTTTACTGCTTTCACATTTTCTGTAATCCCACAAAACGCTTTTAGAAGATCAACACCTTTAGGGGTAGTTACAATTTGAACATTTGGGTTTATTTTAACAAACTCCTGAAGCCAGCCTATATGATCGGGCTCCATATGATTCAGTATAAGATAATCAAAATCCTCTATACCCATGGAAATAGAATTCAACTGTTCTCTTATCTGCCCTGGTGCATTATTCCAGTCATCCACCATATCTATAAGAGCAGATTTTTCACCTTTAACTACATAACAATTTAAGGACACTCCATCCGGAATAGGCCACATACCTTCAAACATATCACCGTTTTTAATATTGGCACCAATTCTATAGATACCCTCTGACATTTTCACTGCTTTCATTTATTTCCCCTATCTGCCAATCACTTTCTAATTTTAAATTTATAGTTTAAATTTTATGGGTTGGCAAAGCTTCAAGCTCTCTGCCAACCCATAAATTAATAAATATTCAAAACAAACAGTAAAAGTTACTAACTGATTGTTTTTACTTGCATGCAAAAATTTTACTTCCTGCAGTGAAATTATTTAACTCTATTCTTCGGGTGCAAATTCATCTTTGCCAATTCCACATAGAGGGCAAACCCAATCTTCCGGAATAGCTTCGAATGTAGTTCCTGCTGCAATATCATTATCAGGATCACCTTCTGCCGGATCATAAACATACCCGCATACACCACATACATACTTCATTATTTTTCTCCTTTTTATTTAACGCTATCGAGCACTTTCCTCTGATTATATTGGTAAGCAAAAAGCTTATTACTCTTTAACCTCGGAAAGTCTCTGTCGCTTAAAATAAATAGGTTCCAGATGCTTCGCATCTCCTATTTATTTATCCACAAACCATGTTTGTTACAATATTCTCTTGCAGTTACTTTATCTGCATCTACCATGAAAACCGCTACTGGTTCATCACCGGGGTTTAGGTACTGGGAATAGGATTTCCCATCTGCAAGAAGTTCAATCCATTCAATCCAGTGATCGTCAGTCATTGGATGAAGAGTACTGCCTACTGTTACCTTATAACCACCGCTAATTTTTTCAATAACGGGAACATGCTTTTCTGTAGCCGAATCTGCTGATTTTTCCGGAAGCAAATTCATCGGCTTGCCGCAGCAAACCAAAACTCCACCTGCACCATGTGCTACTTCAACTATATTACCACACTCTGCGCATCTGTATACTTCATTTCTTTCTGCCATTACTTTCTCCTTATCTATTTACGACTAAAATGGGTCCCAAGGATGCATGGGCGAGCAGCTAAGGCTGCATAGCCGAGCAGGGACGAAGTCCCGACCAGGCAAACTTGTTTGCGACCAGCCCTAACACTTCGTGTCAACCATTTTATCGTCTACCAGTTCTCTCCAAGTAATTCAAAATAGGCCTGAGAATGTGCACAGGCTGGACAAACTGCAGGAGCTTCAGCTCCCTCAAAAATATATCCACAATTCCTGCATCTCCATGTTACTGCCGATTCTTTCTTAAACACATTACTGGCAAGTACATTTGCTCTTAATTCATTATACCGTTTTTCATGCTGTTTTTCTGCTACGGCAATTGCCTCAAAAACATCGGCTATTGGTTCAAACCCTTCTTCCCGTGCAGTTACTGCAAAGGTCGGATACATTTCTGTCCATTCATAGTTTTCGCCTTCTGCACCTGCAAGAAGATTTTCTTCTGTTGTACCAATTACACCTGCTGGAAAAGATGCTGTAATTTCAAGTTCACCACCTTCAAGAAACTTGAACAAACGTTTTGCATGTTCCTTTTCCTGATCTGCAGTTTCCGCAAAAATATCTGCAATCTGAACATAACCTTCTTTTTTTGCCTTACTCACAAACATTGTATATCTGTTTCGTGCCTGAGACTCACCTGCAAAAGCTTTAAGCAGGTTTTTTTCTGTTTCGGTACCCTTAAGACTTTTCATCCTTTCCTCCATTCTTAATAATAACTATTACTAATAATAACAAAATTAGATTTTATGTCAACCTATTCTTTTAACTTATTTATTTCCGGACATAAGGCAATAATCTCATCTACCTTTCGCAGACGTCGGCTTATATCTCTGGCAAGATTCATGATCATTAAGGAAAATACTTTCAAATCGTATTTACTAATTTGATATAGCCCTTTATTAGAAAGTGTCAATGCCTTAGTAGGTTTCAAAGCACGTACAGATGCGGCACATGGCTGCACATCGATAAGTTCCATTTCACCAAAAACATCACCTTCAGAAAACATAAAAATTCGACTTAAGTTACCGGTTTTTGTAATTTTTTTTAATATTTCCACCTGCCCCTCTATAATAAAATAGATACGGTCTCCTGCTTCCCCTTCTCTTTCAATAAACTCACCTTCAGCAAAATCTTCCACAACAAAAAATTGCCGTATACTGGAAATTTGATCTTCAGTTATCCCGCCAAACAGAGAATGATTGTGTAATGACTTTAAATCAACCATAATTAAGCCTCAATTTATTCTAGTCCTTCTTGTTCAAGTTGTATACTAAAAAAACTAAAATTATTTTGGGAATCAGTTAATTTCCTTTGATATATTCAATATTGTTGATATATTTACTAATATATAAATTAACCTGATCCAAGGAGTCAATATGAAACAAACAATCATTCAAATAATTCTGGTTCTGCTTCTTTTAAGCACTGCAGCTTTAAGTGCAGAAGATTTAAGTATAAATACAACTAATTTTAAAACTGCTGAAATAAAGGGAATAGTATTTAAATGGGAAATTGTAGATGAAAATATAAATATAATTTTATCTGCCCCTACAAATGGCTGGATAGCAGTTGGATTTAATCCAAGCAGAATGATGAAGGATGCAGATATTCTTATTGGTTATGTAAAAAATGGTGAAGTATTTATGGAAGACCACTTTGGTTCAGGCAATACTAAACATAGAGCCGATACTGATTTGGGAGGAACTGAAGATATTACCATAATAAGCGGTTCTGAAGAGGAAGATAAAACTACAATCGAATTTTCAATACCCCTCCACTCATGGGATTCAAATGATCGTAGACTGGAAAAGGGTGAAGAATACAAGGTAATTTTTGCATATGGGAAAAAAGATAATTTTACATCCTACCATAAATTACGTACAAGTCTGATGATAACATTGTAAATACAAGTAATTATTAATTTTTTTTCACAATAAAACAGACATGAGGATATTTATACTCAATTATTAACAAATAAGTGTTGCAATATTTATTATTTGTATTATAACTTATAAATATGTGGTAATATACTATGATTATATAATAATAACGGAGGCTATATGCATATTGAAGAATTACTCGAAAAAAAAGGATTATCTGTTGAAACAATAAAAATAGAAGAGACCCTTAAATCAGCTATCAACATAATGAATGAAAAGCATATTGGTGCATTGATTGCAGTTGATGATAAAGGCGATGTTGCAGGAATTATTAGTGAAAGAGACTTACTTATGGTTTGCAGTAATTGTGATCATAATAGAACTGTTAAGGATCAAACGACTCCTAGAAGCAAACTTGTAACCCTGAAAAAAAATGATACTCT
>DAOWEB010000199.1 GCA_030638735.1 Spirochaetaceae bacterium | reverse complement strand
TTTTCAAGTTCAATTCTTGATTCTTCGACTATCTCGGCTGTATCAGGCTTAAACTGTATGGCCTTGCCTATAACAATAACTTTATTTGTATTTATCGAATCCAGCATATTTCGGGAATAAGAAACCTCCTCTTCTGTAAGAGCTACAGGATTTGACGGTGCCTGGTTAGTAAGGACTTCTGTTTTTGTCTGGAAACCAAGTAGAATCCGGTTGTCAGGATACAATGGATTATAAACTTCTGTAATTCCAGATATACCCAAAATATCTGTCCCTTTTTCACTGGTATTTATTATGAGCTCAGTACCACGGATTCCTGCAACCATACTGGGTGTCTTAACAGAATACTCCTGACTGGAGAAAAGTTTAGTGAATTTTGATATAATTCCGCCCTTTTTTAGCCCTACATCAATTGCATCTAAATTGATCTCATTAAGTGAAAGAAAAGAATCTTCGATAACCTTCATTACAGTACCATTACTAAATCTTATATCTATAATCCCATTAAATCCGGTTCTAAGAGATTCACCTTCTTTTAGAACTGTCCCAATTTCAAGTTCTTTCCATTCTGATAAGTTTTTCCCCATATAGTCTGCTTCACCAACTGTGTAGGTGACAGTAGGATTCTCACGAATTCGAACTGGGTTTTGAAAACTCAGATTGTTTTGTTTTACCATAATAAAAACAACTGAGAATATAATGATCAGGAGTATTAGTACTATCCCAATTACTGCAAGAATTGATCTTTTTACGTTTGATATATCCATTTACGTACTATACAGTAATCTGAACTTGAATAAAAGTACATTATTAATTATTACTGAAAATGGAGAAACTCTATCTCTAAAAATTAAGGAATTGAAACAGAATGAGAAAAATAACAATATAATTTCTGTTGTTAAAAAGATCTCATTAACGTATAATTCATTCCTAAAAAATTACACCCAGTCTGCAGAAAAATTAAAGTCACTTGTAGCTGTTTCTCCAGGTTCTGCATTACTGTAGTCAAAACAGCCTGATGTATTTTCAATATTTGGTATTTTAAAGACTTTGTTGCCATATAAAGAATTCAAACCAGATTCAGAATCTTTTTTTACGATAAATTTAACACCATGACTATCACTAATTTCACCCTCTACTTCTATATCAGCCCGGCTTGTAAATATATGTGGTCTGCCATATCTGTAAATTTCTACCGGTAATGGAGAAAAATATACAAGATTAATTAATGCTTCTTTTTCCATTTCAATCCATCCCTGAACTTTATCTATGCCCAGATCCATTAGTTGTCTTGCAGTTAATGAGTTACTGACAGGAAGAGGATAAGCTGCACTAATAATTACATCTTTGTATTTATTAAGAATTGATATATGGAAAAGGGAAGTTATTCTAAATCTTCTTATGCCAGTATTATAAGCTTCTTCTATGTCTGATTTTAATTTATCCAGAGCAAATTCATTTCTAAAGTAGGGGAGCAGTATCTCTTCACAATTTTTGTTGTATGATGAAAGAGGCATTATATGTATAGCTTTATCCAGTTTTGAACTTCTTTGTCTTGTTTTTTTATCTTTCTTTCTTTCAGGATCTGTAATAAAAACGTCTCTGTCCTGCTCAGATTCTTCATTTTTTCCCATAGATAAACTATGTATTCTCATAAAATCGAATATTCCATTTTCTTTAATATTATTATTGTTTTGTTGTAAAATTGAGGGAGCAATGGTTTCCCAGAATTCTCTTCTAAGTTTTTTTAAGCTGCTTGATGGAAGAAAAAGATCCCCTTCTATAGTAACCTTTATTATACCTGTTTTAATCATTTTTTCTTTTGTAGAAATGAAACTATCCTGTATTACACTTTCTGAAAGACTATGCTTTGAAGCAGGTTCAATTTTTAATTTACCTGTCCATGTTTTTATATCAGGAAAACCCGGTAGGGATATTATAAAGCCTTCAGAGTTAATCTTTATATTTATATCCACTATATTGGGATTAATATATTCCGGAAGACTTTTTATACTTCTAATAGATTTTTGTGCTGTATCACCAACTTTATAAACAAGGCTCCCTTTCTGGACTATCTGGTTAAAAGGGATATAAATTACATCTCCCTTTTTAGATCTGTTAACTTTTTCTCTATCTTTATTCATTGCTGTTATTGTCATCTGAGGACCTTCGTCTCCAGATCTGGGTTGAATACGAATTCTATCACCCTTTTTAAGGTCTCTTGAAATCTTTACAGTAAAACCCCGGGGGCTGCTGCCAATAACTTCTGCACATAACATACCGGAAACACCAGGAGACTTATAGTTAATTAAATTTTCCATACTTTCTTCAGTGTAAAAACCACTGGACCATTTTCTACCTGGGCTTCCGGAAAGTATCATTTTAGCTTTTCCTAAAATATCCGGACTAATTTTCCCATTACTGATTTTATTATCAGATGCATCAAGTACCATTCTGTATGCACTTACTGCTCTTGTAACATAATCTGCTTTTTTAAGTCTACCTTCAATTTTAATTGACCTGACACCTGTGGTTATAAGTTCCGGTATAAGATCCAGAGTATAAAGATCATCAGGGGAAAAAAAGAAACCATTTTTTCCTTCTTTACTATAATATCGTCGTCGGCAAGGTTGTTTGCATCTGCCTCTGTTTCCACTCCATCCACCAATAGAGGAAGAAAAAAGGCAATTTCCGGAGAGAGAACTGCAAAGTGCCCCATGGGCAAATACTTCTACTTCAAGGTTGGATTTTTTTACAATTAGTTCAAGTTCTTTTATAGTAACCTGACGTTCCAGTATAACCCTGCTTAAACCCATTTTAGCGGCTGTTTCTATTCCTGCACTATTATGAATTCCCATCTGTGTTGATCCATGAATTTCCATATTGGGGAAAAATTGTCTTATCATCCAGACAATTCCAATATCCTGCACGATAATTGCATCTATACCCATTTGTTCAACTTCAGATAGATAATTAAAAAATTCTTCCAGTTCAGATTCTTTAGCAAGTGTGTTTAAAGCAAGATAGACTTTCTTATTACATTTTTTAGCATAGGCTGAAATTTTAGATAATTCAGAAACCGTAAAGTTGTTGGATTTATCTCTTGCACTAAATTTGGGCAATCCTGCATAAATAGCATCTGCCCCATTGTCAAAAGCAGCAAATGCACAATCTGCATCTCCTGCGGGAGCCAGTAATTCCGGTATGTTATTCATTTATTATTCTTCCATATTGTATTGTTTAAATAAATTAAGTATTGATTTCTGCGGGCCTTCAAAAACAAGTTTAATTCCTTTCTTTTTTAGTTGAGTGTATAGGTTAAGAAAACCTGCAATACTCTCTTTATCGATCTGTTTTACTTTTGAAAGATCAATAGTGATTTTTTCTGTACGCCTGGATATTTCTACTCTTAATACCTGTTTCAGGTACTGCAGGTTTTGTATTGTTACTGTTCCTTTTAATAAAAATTTTCCTGGATTACTGGAATCCATTATCATACAGAATGGTGTAGGCCATTTTTTGGCTTTTTCCTTATCTTTTCGATTTTTCATTAACTGATCAAGCATTTCGTTTGTATCTCTAAGCCTTTGTACAAGTCCCTGGATAAGTTCCATAAACCACCCTGGAACATTATAGATATTATTGTAGAATTCTCTAATATCTATTACATAAACAACACTTGCTTTCTCTGCTTTTACATTTGCAGATCTTACACCTTCTTTTATAAGAGACATTTCCCCTATAACATCACCAGCTTCAGCTTCTGCAAGATGAATCTCCCCGCCATTACTATTTCTGAAAACAGAAAAATTACCAGTTTTTACAACGTACATTGTATTCTCTATATCACCTTGTTTAATAAGCAGATCATTTGCCTCTACTCTTTTTAAGGGAATTGTTGTAGTTGTTATAATATCCTGTATCCCTTTTATGGATAAAACTTTATCTCTAATTAGCTGTATATTTTCAATTTTAATATTAGCATCAGTTACATCAGTTGTTTGAGTAAGTTCATATAGATAAGTTATTCCTGCCTGATCAATATCAATAACATCTGAAAAGTCAAGGATTAATGGTTTTACATTTTTTAGTTTTAATTCCCTGATTTTAGATTTAAGTTGATCTATTGATATTTCTGATAAATTACCCTTTAAGTATAATCTGCCAGGACGGATATCAATATTGTATTCCATAGATAATGAATCTACAGTTTGAATTTCAGATTTCCATGGAATTTCAGATTTAGATTCCCTTACAATATAATTTCCCAAAAGTTCTGTTGTCTGGCGAATTCGTCTTACTAAAACCTTTGCAATACTGACAGCCCAGTTTGAAAGTCCCAGTTCATCATTGATAAGAATATCAGGAGAAATAACACTAACCATTAAATCTCTTTCTGCAATAACAGTAGCAGATCTTGGAACACCTGTAAGAAAAGACATCTCTCCAATGTAGTGCCCTTTTCCTAATTCCGTAAGAGTTATCATCTGTTCATTTTTATAGATTACTACACGTACCGATCCTGTACGTATTATGTACATTTCCCTGGAAGTATCTCCAAATTTGAAAAGAGTATCACCCTTTTGAAAACGAACTAATTTGTCCTTATTCATTGTAATCCTTCCTTAATTTTAAGAAACTGATCTTTATTCTTCAGATATAATTCAACAAGTTCAGGATCAAAGTGCTTTCCTTTTTCACTGGTAATTATTGAATCAATTTTTTCTTCCGGAAATACGTCTTTATACACCCGTTTTGTTCCAAGAGCATCATAAACATCTGCCAGAGCTACAATTCTTGCCTCCAGAGGAATATCAAAGCCTTTTAGACCTTCAATATACCCTGTCCCATCCCATTTTTCATGATGATATTTTGCAATGTTCGCAGCCATGACAGGAATCCCCGGAGCAGTAAGCATTTTAGCTCCATAAATTACATGCTGCTTCATCTCTTCCATTTCATCCAGGCTGAATTTACCTGGTTTTTTTAGAAGTTCATCGGGTATTCCTACTTTCCCTACATCATGTAAAGATGTGTATAGTCGGATTTGCTTAATGAAATCAGTGCTGTTTGTTCTTTTTTCAGCTAAAAATCCAGCATATTCACTTACTCTTTTTATATGATTACTTGTATCTGTATCGTTCAAAATATTTGCATTTTCCAGGGCACCAATCAAGGCTGAAGATATATCTTCTATATTTTTTGTTTTTTCATTTACCTCTTCCATAAGAAGCATTTTTTTTGATTCCAATAATTTATTTTTATGTTTAAGTTCGTTCTGATATTGTTTTAATTTAACCTGGGCATTTACCCTGGCAAGAAGCTCTTCAGGATTAAATGGTTTTGTAATATAATCAATTCCTCCTGTTTTAAAAGCTTTGGAAATTGATTCTGAATCAGTATTTGCTGTTATAAAAATTATGGGTATATCTTTTGTTTCTTCATTATCTTTTAATTTTTTTGCAACCTGATATCCATCCATTTCGGGCATCATGATATCGAGTAGGATAAGGTCAGGGTTTTCAGAATAGATTGATTCAATTGCAGATTGACCGTTGTTAGCCAGAGTAATATTAAAATCTGTATTTTTATTTATTACAGTAGCCAGGACATGCCTGTTTTCATTGTTATCATCTACAATTAAAATATTAAAATTATCAACCCTTTCCATTTTCTTTTAACTCCATAAGCATAGTAATTGTACTTTTTAATCCATGACTATCAAAGGATTCAGCAGATTCATTTAATTTATTTATAATAATACTAATTCTTTTATTTGAGCTGTATTTGTTTAGTTTTGCAGCGATATTTATAACTCTTCCTGGATTGAAGATTTTCATTTCCTGTTTGAGGCTGGTAATAATTATATCAATTTCATCACTACCCGGGGAGTTTTCCCATTCTTTGGAATAACTTTTGGTTTTTTGTATCTGATGTTCTATCTTTTTTAAAAATATATCTTTCTGAATTGGCTTTGAAATATAATCATTACAACCCACATCCAGATATTTCTGAGCATCTCCTCTCATAGCATTTGCAGTTACAGCAAATACATAAAGATCCTTATATTTTTCATTTTCACGGATTCTCTTTATTGTTTCAATACCGTCCATTTTCGGCATTTGGATATCAAGAAGAAGGATATCATATTTTTTATTTTCAAGTTTTTCTAAAACCTGAATTCCATCTTCTGCAAAATCCGATTCTATATAAATAGAAGATAACATTGCTTCAATTAAGAGTCTGTTTACAGAACTGTCATCTGCAGTTAGAATATTTATATCAATTAGATCTCCCTCTACGGGTAGAAGTTCCGAAGCAATAACCTGTAAGTATTCTTCTGGAATACCATTTACAATTATTTTGACAGACTGAAAAATAGAATTAATCTGATCAAACTTAATATCATCATTTTTAATTCCAGTATTTAATTCTTTTAATAATTCATAGATCTCTGTCATTCCCAAATTACCAGTACTGCCCATTAGTTCATGAGAAATTGATTGTACTTTTTTAATATCTTCATTTAGAATAACTGTTTCCAGTCGTTTAAGATGTCTTGGTAAATCTGTAATTGCATCTTTTGTTATTGAAGTAAGAACATCATCATTTTTAACTTTAGTTAACCATCCTTCTACAATAGTTTTAGAGTTATTATATATTTCATCTGTTTTTTTATTTTCGAATCCTTCAGGTTCCAGACAGGGTTTAAGAGGCAAACTAATAGTAAATTTCGATCCCTTATTTGTTTCACTTTCAACTTTTAATTCACCATCCATCATTTCTGTAAGTCTAAGGGATATTGCAAGACCCAGGCCTGTTCCTTCATATTTTCTGTCTGTCGATGAATCACTCTGTTTGAAAGGAGAAAAAATTTCCTCAAGTTTATCTTTATTTATTCCTATTCCTGTATCAGATATAGAGATAATTAATTTTTCGGAAATCCATTTTACATTAATACTTATATTTCCTGTCTCTGTAAATTTTATAGCATTACCTACTACATTAATTAATATTTGACGGATGCGGTTTTCATCACCAAAAACAATTTTCGGGAGATTTTTAGACAGGTTAAGATCAAAATCAAGGTTTTTCTGACTTGTTTGTATATGAAAAAGATCCTCAATACTTTCAAAGAAGTAAGGAAGATTAATTTTAACAATACTAATTTCAATTTCATTGGCTTCAATTTTTGAAAAATCCAGAATATCATTAATTAGTGAAAGAAGGCCTTTACCTGAATTCATAATGATTTCCAGCATATCCCTGTCTTTTTTATGAATCTCTTTATCAAGGAGTAAACGTGTGAATCCCAGAATGGCATTCATAGGTGTTCTTATCTCATGGGACATATTTGCAAGGAAAGTGCTTTTTAAAAGGTTTGCAGATTCTGCTTCTATTTGTGCTTTTTCCGCAGACATACGTGCATTTTCAGCGTATTGGGTTTGAGTTTTCAGTTCAGCTTCTGTCTCTTTTTTCTCTGTAATGTCCTCTTTTACAGCAATAAAAAATCTGGGATTGCCTTTATTATCCAATACCGGGCTTATAGTGGATTTTTCCCAAAAAAAGGAACCATCTTTTCGTTTGTTGTAAAATTCGCCGGCCCAGACTTTACCGCTTTTTATAGTATCCCATAATTCTTTATAAAAAGAACTGCTATGATAACCACTGTTTAAAACTGTTGGCTTCTGTCCAAGAACTTCTTTACTGCTATAGCCTGTCACTGTCTCAAATGCATCATTTGCAAAGAGTATTCTGCCTTCAAGGTCAGTAAATACAATTACATTGGCACTTTGTTTTACAGCAATTTGAAAATTTGTAAGTTCTTCCTGTATTCTGCTGTTCTCAGTAATATCTGCACCATAGAAGAAAACCTTATCGTTGGATGGTTCTCTGATACTTGTAAAAAGGTAGGTTTTTTCTTTAATTTGATACTCAAAATGATTAATATCATCGGAGTCAATGCGAGTAATCTCCGGCTCACTAAGCCCGTTAAATACTTTGTAGATTGAGGGTGGTTTGATTGTCAGACCCAGTATGGTTTTTGCTGCAATGTTGCTGCTTAGGATTTCACCCCTTGAAGAAGTTTTTATTACCGGTGCAGGATTCACATCGAATATTCTGGCTCTTTCTTCTATAATTTTAGTTGCTTTAATTCTCTTGGTTTTATTTTTGACTGCAAAGAAAGAAACTATCAAAGATACCAGAGCTAGAACCATAAAAATTATAATCCCGCGTCTGGAAGCATTTTTCGTTTGTGCTTTAATCTTACTTTTATCTACAAAAGAGAATAGATCCCATAGAGGGCTTGTTTCCATACCTGTGATTTTTATTCTTTGATATGATAGAAAACCTGAACACATATCTATTTGACCTTGTCCGGCATGTATAAGTAATTTTCCTTCATCTGATTCAATAAAATCCATTGTTTCGATTTTACCTGCAGACATTGAGGCATCAAGAGAAAGAACTAATCCGAGATTATTCAGCAAAAAAATTTCTCCAAATGAATAGGATGAATTTGAATTTATAAGATCAAGAATATCCATCCCTTTGTAGTTAAGGATAATAAATGCACGTTTATTTCCTTTTTCATCTATAAAAAGCATAGCAGTACGAAGAGTAGGTTCGTATGGAAATTGCAGCTTTCCTCCCTCATAGTTAAAATCCAGTCTGGAGAAATATGTATCCCCGGGTCCAGTATTCATGATTTCATTGAAATAATATCGATCACCTTTCGATTGCAGGTTGTCGGTGGAGACAGTTGTAACCTCTTTGCCGTCATAGTTCAGGCGGAGTCGTTCAAATCCCCCTGAATCGATGATTCTTAAGGATGAATATACTTCCTTACGTTTAAGAAATGATGTATATATATTTGTTAAGTCAATTTCAGGATTAAAACCGGAAATAACATATTGTTTTGATCTCTGTAGATTAGCAAGATATATAATATCCTCTTCCAGGGGTTTAAGGTGCTCAAATATCAGTTCTTCCTGGAACTGGAGAATCTGTTTTTCATTATTCTGCATAACTGCATAGAATGAACGTGTATCCTGTTTATAGATAGTGTATGACATAAATCCGGAGATCAGTACAAGAGGCAGAATATATGCAATATAGTATTTTAAGAAAGTGTTAATCCCGAGTGTTTTCATCGTATTCCTATTATGAATCAATTAGTAATATTTCACAATAATAATAACAAATATTCTTATTGACAAATTTAATTGACACTATAGAATAGGCAGCAAACGGGGGAGGATACAATGTACGATTTAATTATACTTGGAGCAGGTCCGGGCGGGTATGTAGCAGCAGAGAGGGCAGGCGAGCGTGGTAAGAGTGTTCTTCTTATAGAAAAGGCTGAAATAGGCGGTGTCTGTTTAAATCAAGGCTGTATCCCTACAAAAACACTTTTAAACTCCGCAAAGCACTATTCTCATGCATTGGATTCCAAAATGTTCGGTGTTCACACTGAAAATGCTACCTTTAACCTTGAAGAAGCTCAAGTTTGGAAAAATAAAGTAATTACTACAAATCGAAAAGGTATTTTATATCTGATGGATAAATATGGTGTAGAAATTATAAGAGGAACAGGTATATTTAATAAGGATGGTACCATTCAGGTTGGAGATACAACTTATTCCGGAAAAGATATAATTATTGCTACAGGCTCTTCGCCATTTATGCCTCCCATCCCAGGTGCTGATTCTTCAGCAGTTCTTGACAGTACTGATCTTCTTGAAATTACTGAAGTACCCTCAAGCCTGGTTGTTATTGGTGGTGGAGTAATTGGGTTGGAATTTGCTTCTTTTTTCTCTATGTTAGGCGTTAAGGTAGATATCATAGAAATGATGGATGAGATTGCCCCATTTATGGAAGCAGAATTTGCAAAAACCATGCGAAGAGCTATGAAGAAGGTAAAATTCCATCTTGGTTCAAAAGTGGAATCCATTGATGGGAATAAGGTTAATTTTACTAAAAAAGGTAAGGATCTTGTTATAGAAGCAGAAACAATACTTATGGCAGTAGGAAGAAAACCTAATCTTACTGGAATTGGTATTGAAGATTTAAATATTGAGATGAGTAAAACAGGTATAATTGTAGATGATAAAATGGCAACTTCCAGACCAGGTATTTATGCTATAGGTGATGTTATAGGTAAATCTCTTTTTGCTCATTCTGCTTCCAGAATGGCAGAGGTTGTGGTAAATACAATTTGTGGTGATGAAGATAACCTTGATTATGATATCGACCCATGGGCAGTATATACCCATCCTGAAGCTGCTTCCTGCGGCCTGACTGAGGCTGAAGCAGTAAAGCGTAGTATAAATATAAAAACAGCTACTCTTCAAATGAGAATAAGCGCAAGATACTATGCTGAAAATGGTCATACACCTGGTTTATGTAAAGTTGTAGTAGATGGAGATACAGATAAAATTATTGGTATTCATTTACTGGGATCTCCCTGCTCAGAAATGATATTTGGAGCAGCCTTAATTATGCAGGCCGGTATGACAACTTCAGATATTAAGCATACTATCTTTCCTCATCCCAGTGTTTCGGAAGTAATAAGGGAAACTGTTCTGGTTATTAAATAACATTTGGAGGATTTGGAATGAGTAAGTATTTTGAGTGGAAGTCGGATTATGAGACTGGTGATTCAACTGTTGATGAGCAGCATCAGTATTTATTTAAGTTGGCAAACAGCTTACTTGTAACAAGGGCTTCGGAATGTAAGCCTATAATAATGGAACTTTATCAATACACCAGAGTTCATTTTGTCGATGAAGAAAAGATTATGGAAGAATTAAAATATCCAGCTCTGGAAGACCATAAAAAATTGCATATAAATCTAATTTTAAATCTTAATAATCTTTCAGAAAGCTATGTCGAATCGGAAGAGTCCAGAGACGATCTTGCTGCAGTTTTCGGTAATTGGATTATTAATCATATTTTAAATGAAGATTTACGGTTTGCTAATTTTGTATCTACTTTGGAGAATTAAAATAATAAATTATACTTTAAACTTAAGTGTGCTTATTGTTCCGTTTTCGTTTTTTATGCTAAAATGCCCCTCTAATTGGTCACTTAAAATATTTACAAGCATAAGACCAAAGCCTTTAGATTTTGCCATTTTAAATCCTTTTCTACCTGCTTTCGTTCTTCTATTTCCACAAGTAGTTTTTCATCCAGTAATACAACAGCATTTTGGAGTTTTTTTATAATATCTGTTGGAATATCCAGCAGTTTATCTTTATCCAGCTTTTCAATTTCTATTTCAATATATTTCTTATTACTATAAAGAAACTCGATGTTAAGGTGCTTTTTAAGGGCGTCAAAAATTTCAGTATCTCTGTATGGTTTTCTAATAAACTCATCACAGCCTGCTTCCAGTATTTCCAGACGTTCACCTTCCAGTGCATGAGCAGTAAGGGCTATCACTTTTGTTTTTACCCCTTTTTCTGTTTTCTTAATTAAGCGTGTTGCTTCCAGTCCATTCATAACAGGCATGCGGATGTCCATCCATACAAGATGGGGAGACCATTCCTCAAATTGCTCTACTGCCTCTTTACCATTTACAACTTCGTGGATGTCAAAGTGAAAGGGTTTTAATATTTCCCTTAAAAGGAGTCTGTTTTCCAGTTTATCTTCTACAATTAGAATACGGTACTGTTTTTGTCCTTTCTCCAGACCTATTATATTATTATACTTTAATACTGTACTGTTCTTATTTGCTGTTTTAGAAATAATCAAAGGTATTTCAAAGTAGAATTCCGAACCTTTGCCGGGGATACTTGAAACCCCTATCTTTCCACCAAGTAATTCGACAAACTGTTTACAAATAGCCAGACCCAGTCCTGTTCCAGCTGCAGACTCAGGTTGATCTCCAATTTGTTTTTATATATTCAGGAAGATCACCAGAAAGATCCATGTTAAAAACAATTCCCTTTTCAATAATTTTTACGGACATCAAAGATTCTATACCATGGAGGAGCTGATATATATTTACATCAGATTCTTCTTTAATCATATGACCGGCTTCTATTTTTGATATATCCAAAACATTATTTATAAGGTTTAGCAGGTTTTCACCACTGTTTGAGATAATATTAAGCTTTTTAGTTTGCTCTTCACTTATATCATGTGCTTTTACTAATAAATTTGTAAATCCAAGAATGGCATTTAAAGGTGTACGTAATTCATGGCTCATGTTTGCAAGGAACACGTAATTCAAGAGCTCCTAAAGGCCAGATACGTAAACCTACAGCTGCTGTAATAACAGCAAATGTAAAAAAATATCGTAATATAAAACGTTTCTTATATCGGAACAGGGTGATTTTACTATTATTATTATTCATTTTCGATTTTATTCCCCGTATAATAAATTATAGGGAATAGAAATTACGATAGCAAGAGAAGGTGAAATCATGAAAATGGAGAATATTTATATACTTTTCCCTTCCAACTCCTTTACCCTGTCCCTAAGCTCTTTTATTCTAAACTCCCTGTCTATAAAAAGCTTGTTAAACCGCTCAAGGTCTGCATTCCTTTCCCCCAGCTCTTTAGTTCTTTCTTTTACAAGCTCTTCCAGGTGTTCCTTATGTTTTGATAATTCCTCTTTTGCCTGCTTTTGTTTTGTAATATCCTCTGTACTTGACCAAATGTAATTTTCACCATTCCTCTCTATAATCAATCCCTGTAAACGTACAGGAAAAAGATGTCCATCTTTATGAATATATTCTTTCTCATAAGGTCCGTAACGCCCTGTATCATCCAGGCTTTTCAATTGCAGAACTTCCTGGTCAGAATATTTTTCCGGAGTAATATCCCAATATGAGAGATCCAGGGTTTCTTTCCTGGTTCTTCCGATCATTGCTGTGTAAGCTATATTTACATCAACGAGTCTTCCCTCCATTGTAGTAAGTGACAGGCCTATCGGTGATTGTTCGAATAGAGTTTTTCTGTACTGATTGCTATCTTTTAGTTTACCAAAGGATAAGTCATTTTCGAGATGAAGGATGAAGATGATAGTAAGAACAGCAAGGAAGCTTGTGCCGACAAATCCAAGAGACTGATCTTTATATATGAAGATAAATCCAAGGGTGTGTCCAATTCCCATTACAGCAATTCCTAATAACCAGTAATAACTAACTCTGGCATGTTTTATAAAAAGCTTTCGTTGGGATATAATGACGACAATTAAAAATATCAGAAAAGCTGATTGCACAGTCAGAGCAAATGAGGTTGAAATGTCTATCAGGTAAATAAGTTTCAGAAGAACGGCCAATACAATGAAAATAAAAATGATGAAGATAATATAATTAGTTCGAAATTTACGGAAATAAGAAAGTGCTCCAAATACAATAAGGATTGTACTTATTCCTGCCAGCAGACTGAACATTAACCACAGATAATTTGATATACTATTGGGAAAATCATATAAGGTTAAAATTCCAAGTAATGGTCCCACTAAACCTGCCAGCCAGGCTATAATAAAAAGAATATATTTCTGTTCTCTTTTTCGAAAAAGAAGATCAAGGCTGACAAGAAAGCCTGAAAATCGGATAAGGCTTAAAATTAGCAGGGAAATAAATAACTGCAAATTTTCTGTCGGCATAATATACACCTCTCTATCAGGGGAAATTTATTAAATTTGGTAAAACATATTTAATACCATTCTGTACATATGTAAGTATTCTCTGCTAACTGCTAACTGCTAACTGTTCCCCCCTTCCAGCTTCTTTACCCGGTTCCTCAGCTCCTTAATCCTGAATTCCCTGTCTACAAATAAACGGTTATACTTTTCGAGTTTGGTATTCTTTACTTCAAGTTCAGCAGTACGTTTTTTAACTAATTCTTCCAGGTGGTTCCGGTGGTCAGTGAGTTCGTCTTCAGTCTCCCTTAGCTTTGTGATATCATGTCCCTGGCTGAATACCTGGCCGCTGGGAAGATGAAAGTTCGCCCACATTGTGATGAGTGTTTTTCCCTCTTTTGTAACCGGATGCCATTCCCTGAAACGTCCGTTTGGGTCGCTGGTGACTGTTCTCATCACCTCCTCGTATACGGCAGGGTCAGGATAGAATAGGGTCATTGGAAAATCGTGCGTGTTAATCTCATCCATTGTCCATCCAAAGGTCTTGCGGCACTCCTTGTTCCAAAGTATACATCGGCCATTCCCATCGAAAGAGTTGATCAGTACAGGCGAATTTTGGAAGATCGTTCTGAAGCGTTCTTCGCTCTCGCTGAGTTCGTGGGTACGCTCGGTAACTTGCCTCTTGAGTGAGCGTGACCAGACCATTGCTAAGGCCAGCAGAATTAGAAGGGGCACTATTGCGTAGATGATGTATTTCAGGGCTGTGACCGGAGAAACAACCCCGGGAACCAGAGATTCGAGCCACTTATCGCTTATAAGCTTACTTTCGCCGGTCATTCCCAGAGTGACCAGGCTTTCGGTGAGAAGATTCTTCAGTTCAGTATTGCCTTCCGCTACGGCGTAGCAGATTTGCGAAGGTAAGATCAGCGGTCCCAGTGTTACAATATTGGAAAGTTTTAGTTCTTTCACCCAATAGAGCCCTGGAATTCTGGCCATGAGGGCATAATCATGTTCCCCCGAGGCAAGCAGCCGCAGGGCGTCAGATTCTGTAGATACCAGTACCAGGTTGTCACTTATGCTATTCATGTAGTTGTGCATGATATCACCGCGTATCACAATGATATCTTTGTCGCGCAGATCTTCTTCTACTTTGATAGCAGTTGTGTCACGGCGCATGAAAATTGCATTGTGGACGATAGAGAAGGGAGACGAGAAATCGACCAGCTTATCACGTTCCACTGAGTAGTACATCGGTGCAGCATCAATTTCGCCTGTCTCCAGGGCTTGCCGAATCTCTCCCCATGGTCCAATTATTATCTCGATATCCACCTGCATAACCTGGGCGATGGCCCGTGTAAGATCCACACTGTAGCCTGCCACCCGGCCGTTCTCGTCGAGGAACGAATAGGGGGGGAGACCCAGTGCAACGCCGATGACATAGTGTTTTTTATGCAGTTCGGTTTCTTGTGCCGATAGAGTTAAAGTACTAAGGACCCATACAGCTATTAGAGCAAATACGAAGTACCTCAAAACCAGTGAATTTTTTCCTTCCAGGGGGAGATAGTTCATAATACATTTCCCTCTAATTCTTTAACCTTGTCCCGAAGTTCCTTGATCCGGAATTCTCTATCTACAAACAATTTGTTAAACTGTTTAAGTTCCTTGTTTTTCTTTTCCAGTTCCATTTTTGTTTCGTTCATATCTTCCAGAAGAAAAACCAGAGACTGTTGGGATTTTTCAAGTTTTTGGGTTCTTTCTTCCAGTTTATCCGTTTGTTCTTTCACAAGATTTTCCAGATTATTCTGATGTTTTTCCAGTTCAATTTCTACCTGTTTCCGATTAGTGATATCCATAATATTTCCTACTACACCTACAATTTCACCGTTTTCTTTTTCAGCCTCCGCAGTGGTGCGAATCCATATTTTGTTTCCTTTAACTGTTGTAAAGGGGAATTCCATATCGTAGGAGATCCCTTC
The DNA here is from genome assembly GCA_030638735.1 of Spirochaetaceae bacterium. GTDB lineage: Bacteria > Spirochaetota > Spirochaetia > B11-G9 > B11-G9 > JAJRQE01. The sequence continues at coordinate 5,720 of DAOWEB010000199.1, read as the reverse complement.
ACTGGCGCATTTTTGAAATGCCTCCATAATTACAAGCTGATCTTTCTCGTCATAACATTTAATACCATCTTCGATATGTTTGGTTGATCCGGTTTTTATTTCATTGGAGTCAATTTCATGAATACGATAGGTCTCATCTGTCCAGAACATGGTTTGGTTTTCAATATTCCATTTCCAGCCGCCAACTTTAGTTAATTGCTGAGTAGAATTAAGGAGGGCTTCATTTTTTTGCAGTTCTTCTTCGACCTTTTTACGTTCGGTAATATCCTGCTTAAGCAGCATTGTTTTTTGATTTACCTGATATTTCAAAAAACGGCTAAGAACAAAGAAAATAACTGCTAAACCCAATATGAACACTATTAGTATTTTTACCCAGAGAGGAAAAAAATCAATTTTTTCAACTCCACCAAGATATCTCTCCATGGAAGTGTAATATATTGATTTATTATCTTCTTTTAGTTGTATTAAGTTGGAATCTATTATTTCTATAAGCTTAGGAGCAAGTTCTGAATTTACCGGGAATGCAAACTGTATGCGTGCGGGCTGGAATATTATCGGGGTTCTTTCAATATTATATTTTATTTCATTAAAAGCACCAAAATCCTTATTGGTTATTCCTGCAAAAACCTCTCCCTTTTCCAGCGCTTCAAAAACTTTATGATAATCACTCAGTTCAACAATTTCACAGTTCAGTCCGAAATTATTTATTATATCTTTTAATCCCTCCGGCTCTTCAATATTAAAACTTCCCTTTAAACCGGCAATTTTTTTTCCATCTAATTCCAATAGAGACTCTAAATTTGCACCTTGCTGAGTGTACAATCTTGACCAGCTCATTAGAACAGTTTCATTTGAAAATAGAAATCTTTTTTGACGATTGGGGGTTATTCCCACATCGACCAGTATATCGATTTCATTGTTTTCCAGTCGCTCCAGGCATTGGTCCCAATCCCCATGAATCCATTCTAATTTCCATCCTTCTTTTACTGCAATGTAATTGCTTATATCTGCCCAGAAACCGGAAATATTGCCATTCCCATCAGTGAATATCTTTGGGGCATTCTCGTATGTTCCAATTCTTAGATGTAGTTTATCTTCTGCTATTATGGGGAATGAAATTAAGATGATAACAAATAGAATAATGATTTTCTTCATCAATAAATTATTCCTCTTCACTTTTTCTTTGAAGAATAGTGTATACAAATTCCAATAGCAATAAAAATGAGGAATATTCAGTTCACCCAGTTTATTAGAGATTTTATTTCTATTGTTTTATTTTTTATTTTTCTGGTTTCACTTTGATGCATTGTTAGAATCAGTCCACGGCTCAAATTAAATTTATCCATAGCTTCCACCAACCCCCCAATCTCTCTTTTTTCGTTATCTTCATTAATTTCTATAGATACTTGTATTACTTCTATAACTGCCAACTCTTCTTTAATTACAAAGTCGCATTCTTTTTTACCTGAATAATAATAAATTTCCTGGTTTTTTCCTTTTTTCCTTTTTAATTCCAGAAATACTATATTTTCCAGATACCGTCCCAGATTTTCAGAAAACTGAAAAGCAGATGAATTTACCAGTCCCGTATCTATACTGTACATTTTTCTGGATCTGGTTATCTGCCCTTTTACTGAATAGTTAAAATGATGTAATGGTAAAAAAAGATACATCATTTCTGCATAATCTATATAATCATTGACCTTTGGCGTGCTAAGCCCTACCAACCCTGCAATTTTGGTAGCGCTGTACAATTTTGCAATATTGGAAATTAGAAATAAGGATAACCTGTCAAATTTTCTGGTATCACGTATGTTAAAATAAGTACTTATATCTTTATTTTTTATATTATTATAATATTCCTTTGCAAGAAGCGTTTTCATGTGTCCGTCTTTTTCCAGTACTATTTCAGGAAAGGCTCCATATTGCATATACTCTTTTAATAGTGAAGGAATTTTAGTTTCATTGGCTATTTTGCCTAATTTAGTTGTAAAATTATATCCTTTAAAATTGAGGTACTCCATAAAACTCAAAGGGTATATTTCAAACTCCAGAATCCTTCCTGTTAACAGGGTGCTTTGTCTTTTAAGCATATAGGACTTTGAACCGCTAACTATTATTTTTACATCTTCAAAAGAATCGTAGATATTTTTTACCCAGTTCTCCCAGTTATCTATGTTCTGTATTTCATCAAGGAGTATGTATGTTTTCCCTTTTTTATTGGGAAATATTTCTCTATAGCTTTTATAGATTTCTTCAAGTGTGGAAAAGGATAAGACATTATCATCCATACTCAGATATAAAATATTTTCTTCCGGTTCTGTTTTTAGCAGTGTTTGAATTAAATGATACATAGCTGTTGTTTTTCCGGATCTTCTTACACCTGTAAAGAATATTATTTCTTTTCTTTTCATGTATTTTTGCAGTAACAAATAGAACTTTCTTTCTTTTATTTCAAAGTTGTAGTTCTGTGTTGTCCACCAGGGGTTCCAAAAGGTTATATTTGATTCCATTTTCTCTCCCTTTATTTAAAATAGAGGTAAATTGTTAAGTTAAGTTTATGATTATATGGTGAAATTGTAAAGTAAGATTTATGATTTGTATTGTAACTTTTTCTCTTGCGGATGGGGATTGCTTACACTATTATTAAAGATGGCAGGAGAAAATCAAAGATAACAAAAACTTAGACCAAGAGGTAATTATGAGAAAAAATACAATTATTAAAATGTTCAGTATTACAATCCTTATGCTTACTCTTGTTTTATTTTGTATTTCCTGCCCATCTAAATCTGAAAGCGATACAGTCCTGCCTGTCAAATCTGCGCCTGATCTGTCAAATCCTCCCATCTACAGTAACTACAAGTTCGGAGAGGACGAAAGTGTAATCCATATAGGCACTCAGCCTATAGGAGTTTCCCCCGGTATTATAGGTGAGATTCTTGACCACGATACAATCCTGCGGTCTGCACTTGCAGAGTTGGGTTTCGAGCTTCGAATTCACCACTTCCTGAAAGGCTCCGACTCGAATTATTTTCTGGAATGGGGAGACCTGGAGGTAGTTACCGGAGGGGACATGCCGGCATTAATAGCCTGCTCCAAAATGGATACTGTTGTCGGTTCGTTAATAAAAAAGGGTATTTCATCAATATTGGCCAGAGAGCAAATGCTGATGTCAGATCTTAAGGGTAAGAGAATCGGCTATCTTTATGGTTCCAATGCTCACTTTGCACTTCTGCAGTCCCTGGAAGATGTCGGCCTGGACGAGTCGGATGTCCATCTGGTTTCACTCAACGTTTCACAGATGCCTGGTGCTCTGGACAGTGGCGATATCGATGCATTCTCTACAGTAGAACCGAATACCAGCCTGGCACTGGCTGAATACGATGATTTTATTGTGATCCATCGAAGTCTTAGTACTGCATATCTCCATTTTGCAGGGTCCTTTGCAGAACAAAATTCAGAAGCTGTGCGCCTGATAGTTGCTTCCCAGTTACGGTCTATGGGGTGGATGAGGGAAGCCAAAGACAATATCCTGAAGGCCTCCCGGTGGACTATTCAATCGAGGGAAAATCTGACCGGTAAGAAATCTACCATAAGTGAACATCAAAATGCCACCATTTATAAGAGTGAGTTGCTGGATGTCAGTCCCGTTGCAGTTTTACCTGCACAGGATCTGGCTCCGGACGGACTGTTCCATGAGTTAATGTTTATCAGGGATCTGAAAATGGTTCCGGATGCAGTTGAGTGGGAAAAGGTGAAGGCCTCTTTCGATCAGTCATTGATTACCGGGATACTGAAAGAGGCTCAATTATACCAGCTGCAGACCTATGACTTTTCGATGGAAAAGGACAAAATTGGAAAGGATGGTTAACGACAGGTGGGTATAATGAAGCAGGGCCGCCAGGCATTCATGGGAATCTCTGCAAGACTGATCATCAGCTTCAGCCTGATTATTATGGTGTCGGTATTTATCTTCGGGTGGGTGTATCTTTATGGATTGCCTTTTACCTCTTATGAAGGGCGAATCGAAAACCAGAAGAAGATAATCTTTGATGGGTTAAGTCAGATTGCGGACAATAAAAAGGTAAATCTGCTGAGCTTTATTAACGACAGACGCAGTGATACTCTGGTGACTGCCAGCAATACCTCAATTGTTTCAGGTGTTGTTCACATTCTCCATACAATACATGAATTAATAGAAGCAGGTATAGATGAGCCTGCTTTATGGTCGTTACTGACCCGGGATAATGACTATCTGGATATCGTAGGACAATTACGCACAATAAGAGATATCTATGGATATTACGATAATATCCAAATAGCCGATAGAGAAACCGGCATTGTTTTTATCTCAACAGACAATAGCACTCTTGGAACTGATCTGTCCAGGGAGCCCTTCTTTATGAATGCCTTGTTGCCCCGGAACGTATATGTCTGTGATATCAAAGCTCAACCTGAAGATCGCCAGCCTGCCATGCATTTCAGTTACCTGTTGACAGACAGCCAGGGAGGTGCTGCAGCAGTGCTGATAATGAAAGTTGATACTGAGGTCATCATAAAATCAATCTTTCAGGCCAGACCATTATTGGGAGACACGGGTGAAGTATTACTGGTAAACCAGGATAGACAAATACTCACCCCGCTGAAATATCCATTGGCAGATGGAACTGCAGCGAAACCACTGCAGTATACTATTACAGCTCTGCCGGTAACCCTCGCTTCCCGGGGAGAAGAAGGTATTATCGAAACCACAGACTATCGGGGGGAGAAGGTTCTCTCCGCCTATCGCCATATCAGCTTGAGCGCGGATTGGGGTTGGGGCATGGTGGTTAAAACCGACTATGAGGAGCATTTTGCACCTATAAGAGTGGAGATTGTAAATTCATTGATTGTGGGTGTTGTTAGTATTGTCATTCTTATAGTTCTGACTATTATAGTCACACGAAGAATTACCACTCCCATTATCTCTTTAAAAAAGACCGCTGAACGGATTACAGGCGGTGATCTGGACATAAGAGCAAAGATCACAAGCTCTGACGAAGTAGGGGTTCTTGCTCGTGCCTTCAATCATATGGCTGATAGTCTTATAGAAGCCAGGGTCGTGTTAGAGGAGGATGTAAGGGAGAGGACGAAGGAGCTTGAGACAGAGATTCTCGAGCGGATGCGGGTGGAAAAAGAAATACGTTTGGAACGTGATAATTTCTTCAATATATTGGCAGCAATGCAGGACGGAGTTTATATTGTTAATAAAGAGTTTGATATTCAGTATGTAAATCCTGTTCTTTTAAAAGAATTTGGATCATTTGAAGGCCGTAAATGTTATAAATACTTTCATAATAGAAAAGAATCTTGTCCCTGGTGTAAGATTGATGAAGTATTTGACGGCAAAACCGTTCAGTGGGAATGGTTTTCAGAAATAAACGGTAAAACATATGAGCTTTTGGATACACCTTTGAAGAACCCTGACGGAAGTGTTTTAAAACTGGAGATATTCCGTGATATTACCGACCGAAAGCAATCGGAAGAAGAGCTGGAAAAACACCGGGTACACCTGGAAGAACTGGTTAATGATCGTACAGCAGAACTGGAAGATGTTAATAAAGATATTCAAAATTCCCAGCAGGCTATGCGTTACCTCCTGGAGGATGTTAATGAGGCCCGTACAAATCTGCAGGCAAGTAATGAAAGCCTTGAAAAGGCAAACAGTGAGATGGAGTCAT
>DAOWEB010000301.1 GCA_030638735.1 Spirochaetaceae bacterium | reverse complement strand
TATCCTATAAATACATTTGAGTATCTTGTAAAAATGGCTATAGATCGATTTGGCCTGAAAAATACTGAAGCTAAGGAATCAGTGTTTAGATTTGTAGCACCCTATATGGCTGGTTTAAGTACAGAGTTAAGGAAAGAAGATAGTTTTAGATATCTTTCAGAAGCCCTGGAAGTAGACATAAATACCATATTTAAAGATTTTACTGCTATAGATAAGGGGAGAAACAGTTATAAAGTTAAAGATCATTTGAGAGAGAGGGTTGAAGAGATACATGTTTCTCTGGATCTTTTTCTTATGATAGCTTTGGTTGAAAACAGAGAGTCTTTTGCTTCTGTTCGAAATATGCTTGATATTAATGATTTAGTGGATACCAAAGCAAAAAAAGTGTATATTCTTTTGGAAGAGATGTATCGAAGAGATGATTCTTTGAATAAGAATCTATTATCCGAGATAGAAGATAAGGATCTTAGGGGTCTGATTGCATATAAACTTTCTACAGGAGAATATAAGATTAATTCACATCAGATAATTAAAGATGGAGTTAGAAAGATTAAACAACGGAATTTTGAAAAAAAACGTAGTTATGTAGAGATTTTACTTAGAAAAACAGATCCTGTTACAAATAGAGATGAGTTGGAAAGACTCCTTTCTGAAAAAAAATATTTAGATGAAGAACTTTTACGAATAAAGGGTAATTACTAGTGTCGGACATTCAGAATGACCCATCAGTTATAAAGCTTATTGAATTTGCAAAAGCTAAAAAAAGTATAACTTATGATGAGGTTAATGATTTTTTACCAGAATCAATATCAAATTCAGATAAAATTGAAGAAGTAATCAGTATACTTGAAAAGAATAAGATTGTCTTTGAAGATGAAAGCATTAATTCACCAGAGGTGGATATTTTATCTGTAGATGACGATGATGAAGATGCGGAGGAGAATTTACCGGATGAAGATCTGGAAAATCTTAGACAGAGTAGTTCAGGTAGTAAAAAGAAAATTGTGTATAGTGAAAAAGAATCCTCCATAGATGACCCTATACGCCTGTATTTACGGGAAATTGGAAAAGAAAACCTATTAACTGGTGAACAGGAAGTTCAACTTTCAAAGCAAATGGAAAATGGTGAAAATATAATCAAAAATGTTATAAAAGAATCTGGAATGATTATTCCTGAGATGTATAATTTGCTGTTAAAAACTTTTTCTAAAGCTGATCCCAAAGAGCTTGATATTTCAAAAAAAGAAGTTTCTGAAATTCTTGCAGAACGTAGACGTTTAAATCAGTTCTATCGTGAAAGTCTTGGTGAAATTTCTACTACACTAAGACAATATATGGATATTAAAGCTAAAACTATTGAAGCTGGCAATGATGTTATAATTGAACCGGTTCTTGTTAAGAAAAAAGCACAGCTATTAAAGAAGATCTTAAAGATTAACATCCATCAGACAGAAATAATTGCATTTTCTGACTATTTTATGGAGACAGAAAGGAAGATCCGTCATTATAAAAAAGAGCAGCGTAGAATTGAAAGACGATTAAATATAGTTAGTCCCAAAGAACTTAGATCTATGGGACGAGGTTTGGCAATTCCTGAATCAAGGCGAAAAATAGAGGAAGATCTTCAACTTTCTGCAGAAAAAATTAAAAATAAAATACGTCAGATACAGGTAAATGAAAAGAAACTGAAATCTATTGAGATTAATTTTGAAGACAATATTGAAGATATTCTTGAAAGATCAAAAGAGATATCAGAAGGTAAGATCATGATGAAAAATGCGAAGGATAGGCTTATTCAGGCAAATCTTCGCTTGGTTGTCAGTATAGCAAAAAAATATACAAACAGAGGTTTACATTTTTTTGATCTTGTTCAGGAAGGAAATATAGGACTTATAAAAGCTGTAGAAAAATTTGAATACAGAAAGGGATATAAATTTTCTACATATGCAACATGGTGGATACGACAAGCTATTACACGATCAATTTCCGATCAGGCAAGAACTATAAGAGTTCCGGTACATATGATTGAGCAAATTAATAAAGTTGTCAGAGAATCCAGACAGTTAATGCAGATGTTGGGAAGAGAACCTACAGATGAGGAAGTAGCAGAAAGGCTTGGATGGACTGTTCTTAGAATAAAATCGGTAAAAAATGTTGCAAGAGAACCAATTTCTCTGGAGACGCCAATTGGTGAAGAAGAAGATTCTCTTTTAGGTGATTTTATTGAAGATAAGGATATAGAAAATCCTGCTAATCAAACTGCTTTCAGATTACTTCAGGAACAGTTACAGGAAGTTCTTTTTACATTACCACCAAGGGAACAGGAAGTTCTAAAAATGAGATTTGGACTTGAAGATGGTTATTCGTTGACTTTGGAAGAAGCTGGATTATATTTTAATGTAACAAGAGAAAGAATTAGACAGATTGAAGCTAAGGCTCTTAGAAGATTGAGACATCCTAAAAGAAGTCGTAGATTAAAGGATTATATAGATAATTAAGGAGTTGCACTTATGATGCAGGAAGTTTTCGATAAACTTAGAAATCTTCAGGATATTTTATCCAATAAATATGAGATAGAGAGAGAGATCTACGAGATTCCCAAAGCTCTAAATACTAAAAATGAGCTTCTTATAAGGCTTAAAAAAGATTATATTGAAAAGAATGATCTTTTAACTGAAACTCAAAATAAGATAAAACATTTGAAATTTCTCTTAAGTGAAGCAGAACGGGAAAGAGAAGAATATGAAAAGCAAATGGATATCATTACAACTCAAAGAGAATATGAAGCTCTTGATAAAGAGATAAAAGCTGCTACCGGGAAGGGTCAGCAGTATAGAAAAGATATCTTGCGTGAAGAAAAAGAACAGGAAGTTATTAAGCTTTCTCTTATTCAGGAAGAAAAGATGATAACTCAACAGGAAGGTGAGTTGTCAGAAGAACAGGAAAATATTAAGGCAGAAAGTCTTGAGAAAGAAAAGATGCTGGAAGCCCTTAAAATTAAAGAATCAGAAATTATTCCAGGTCTTGATGAGGATATTCTTTTTAAATTTGAAAGAATTATAAAAAGTAAGTCAGGATTGGGAATAGTCCCTGTAAAAGATTATGTATGTACAGGGTGTCATATGGTTCTCCCTGCTCAATTTCAGAATGATGTACATGCAGGAGAAGAAATACATTTTTGTCCATATTGCAGCCGAATTCTGTATTATGAAGAGGATCTTATACAGGATGAGTATAGTTTCTCCGATGCAGATTCCGGAGGCCTGGCTGATTTAGTGGATACTGATAATATCGATTTTGATATTAGTTAATCAGTGTATTATTTTTAGAGTTAAATAGCAGGTCGGGTAATCGCTGATATAATCAGAGGAAAGTCCGGGCTCCATAGAACATTGGTGCCGGGTAACTCCCGGGAGCACATTGAATGTGTTACAGAAAGTGCCACAGAAAATATACCGCTTAATAGGTAGTTTTTTTTATTACTGTTACTTATTAAGTAAGGGTGAAAAGGCGGGGTAAGAGCCCACCGCGATCATGGTAACATGGTTGGCATGGTAAACCTCACCAGGAGCAAAATCGAGCAGTAGTCGGGTTTGTTCGCCTATTGACTACGGGTAGGTTGCTAAAGCAGAGATGGTAACATTCTGCTTAGAAAGATGATTACCTATCACAGAACCCGGCTTATAGACCTGCTATTTTTATTTTTATATTACAGGGAAGATGTCTTTTATATGATCATTCCAGAAAATAGGTATAATTATCCTAAGAAGAAAAATGTTAAACATAAAAGAATAATAATTTTCATATTACTTATATTATTATTGATAATTCTTTTATTTTTAGGATTGAAGGGAAATGTTCCTGATTACATTTCTACTTCAAAAAGAGTAAATCCTGAGGAAATAACTCTTGAAGAATTGTGGACAGACAGTAAATATAAAGAATTAACTGAAAGGTGTGAAGAAAGTCTTGTTGTAAATCCTCTGGATCCTGAATCTTTAATATATAATGGATTTGCATTATTTCATCTTGGGATAGCTCAATTTACTTTGGAAGATCAGCTTCCTCTTCTTGATTCTGCAATAATAAATCTACGAAAGGCTCTTTTGTTAAAATCAAGCCCCCTTGCAGGAAAAGTTAATTATATCCTGGGTAAATCGTATTATCACAAGGGTCGATACTATCTTGATCAGGCAATTTACCATTTAAAAAAATCAATTCAACTTGACTATATAAATATTGATACTTATAAATATATGGGTTTATGTTATAGTGAACTGGGATTTTACAACAAAGGGATAGAATTCTTTTTAAAGGCTGATATTAATGAAAAAGATGATATGCTCTCATTGGTCATTGGTCAGACCTATCATAAACTTGGTGATAACAATAATTCAGAATTATATTTAAAACGTGCCATTGAAATAAATGATGATTTCAGGGTAGAAATTAAAAGTAGATTTCTTCTTGGAAAAATATTTTTTGAGCAGGATAAATTACAAAAAGCAGAAGAACAATATAATTTAATTTTAGATAAGGATATTAAATCTGCGGATGCACACTATTATCTTGGCGAAATTTACGAAGTTAGAGAAAATATAATAAAAGCAAGGGCAGAATGGAGAAAGGCATTAGAACTTGATCCTTCCCATTATGGAGCACTTTTACGGCTATACTAAAATACTAAGGAGTTAAAGATGGGATTCAGCAAAATGTTTAGCAGCTTTTCTATGGATATCGGTATCGATTTAGGGACATGTAATACCCTTGTGTATATAAAAGGTAAAGGTATTGTAATTAGTGAACCATCTGTTGTAGCTGTAGAAAGAGGAACAAAAAAAGTTGTTGCTGTTGGTCATGAAGCAAAAAGAATGCTATGGAAGACCCCTGGTGATATAATAGCTATCCGACCTTTACGGGATGGTGTTATAGCTGACCTTGATACTACTGAAAAAATGATTAGATACTTTATTTCTAAAGTAGTTTCAAAGAAGTGGTTTGTAAAACCTCGTATGGTTATTGGTGTTCCTACATGTATAACTGAAGTGGAAAGAAGGGCTGTAGAAGAGAGTGCATATAAGTCCGGAGCCCGTGAAGTTAAAGTAATTGAAGAATCCTTAGCTGCAGCTATTGGTGCAGATATACCTATATTTGAACCTGCCGGTCACATGATCTGTGATATAGGTGGAGGAACTACTGAGATATCAGTAATTTCTTTAGGAGGGATGGTTGTAACAAATGCTATTCGACTTGGTGGTGATGAATTTGATAAAGCGATTATTAAGCATGTAAGAACTGTCCATAATTTAATAATTGGTGAACAATCTGCAGAGAATCTAAAAATAGAAATTGGTAATGCATCTGCAGATAAAAAAATTGAAAAAATGGAAATTAAAGGTACGGATGCAATTACCGGTTTACCAAGAAGACTTGAAATTGACAGTGTTGAGGTTAGAGAATCACTTCAGGAACCTATTATTGCTATTATTGATGAAATTAAAAAAACACTGGGTCAGACACCTCCGGAATTAGCAGCAGATATTGTTGAAAGGGGAATTGTTATGACTGGTGGAGGATCTTTATTAAAAGGACTTCCAAAGCTGATAGGTAAAGAGACAGGTGTTCCTGTCATTCTTGCTGAAGATCCTCTTCTTTGTGTTGCTAATGGTGCTGGTAAATATTTCGATTTGGTAAAAAATGCTGCAAATACCAAAACAATATATAACTATCTTAATTCATAGAGTATGTTCAAATTAGGAAAAATAATTACTAAATATAAAAATAGTTTTCTTTTATTTTTTTTAATATTGTTATCTTTTTTAACTATCTCTTTTAGTACTGGTAGAAATAATTTTTCAATTAAAAATATGGGAACTACTGTATTTTCAATATTCCAAATTTCCATTAGTTCAACCGGTAATTTTATAACAAATACATTTAATTCTATTGGTGAACTTAAAAAACTAAAAGTTGAACAGGAAGTCCTTCTTTTAAAGGTTCAGGAATATCAAATTAGAGATAGAAATTTTATTGAATTAAAAAAGGAAAATAACAGACTAAGAGAACAATTGGATTTTAAGAGTTCAGCAGATTATAATTTTGAATCCGCTGAAATAATTGCACAGGATCCCGGAAACATTTTTACTACTTTTGTAGTTAATAAAGGATCTATAAATGGAATTGAACGGAATATGCCTGTTTTAGCATATCAGGATGGTTTACAGGGTTTAGTAGGAAAAGTATTTGAAATAAGTACCTACACTTCCAAAATTGTGTTAATTATTGATGATTTAAGTTATGTTGCAGCCAGATTGCTTGATAGTAGGTATGATGGGTTGATAAATGGTTTAGGAACAAGACATGGTAATATGGTTATGAATTACGTAAGTAAAAATGCTAATAAGTCAATTTCGGAAGGAGATCTTGTTGTTAGTTCCGGTATGCAGTCATTATATCCCCGGGGTATCTATATCGGTAGAATTCGGGATATAAAAATTCCGGAATGGCAAACTTCTCTTGTTCTTGAAATTGAGCCTGTTATTGATTTTACAAAACTTGAACATGTATTAATTTTAACAGGAGAAAAATAGGTGATTAAAAGCAATGGTATTATTGGTATAATAGTAATATTTATAACAATAATTTTACAATCAACTATTTTAAGTGATATGTCAGTATATGGTATAAAGCCAGATTTTGTTTTAATAATGATCATTCTTTTTGCAAACTATTCCGGGAGAATGAAAGGCCAGTTATTAGGCTTTTCAACGGGATTAGTCCAGGATTTTCTTAGTCTGTCTCCCTTAGGTTTTAATGCACTTATTAACACAATTATTGGATATTTGGGTGGGGCAACTTCTGGTAAAATATTTCTGGACCCCATAGTAGTTCCCATGGTTTTTGTATTTATTGGTACTATACTAAAATCAACTATAGCATATTTTCTACTCTCTGTTTTTCTGGTTGATAAAGCAGACACAATATTTACAAGTCTGTTATTTATAGAGTTAGGTCTAAATGTTGTTATTACTCCATTAATATACCTTTTCTTAAAACTGATAAGGGTGTTTCCTTCATCCAGTAATGCAAGAATGTCATGAATACTAGTTCAACAGTAAAATTTAAAATCTATTTTTTTTTATCACTGATTATTTTAATTTTGCTTGTATATATATTGTTTCTTTACGATTTACAAGTACGTAAAAGTACAGAATATAAGTCAAGAGCAAGAGATGTTTCTCTTAGAGTAAATACAATACCTGCTCAAAGAGGGAAAATATATGATCGAAATGCTGATATACCAATGGTTGTAAATATTGATTCTTTTGCAGTTAATATTATACCAGCTGAAATTGATGAAAAACAAATTGATTCTTTAATTTTAAAATTGTCTGAAATACTTAAATTAAGTCCTGATCTTATAAGAGGGAAAATACCGGCAAATTATAAAAACCAATATCTCCCTGTAGAAATTAAAAGTGGAGTTTCTCTTTCCACAATAAATATAATTGCTGAAAAAATAGAAGATTTTAAGGGTGTAACATGGATAGGTAAACCCATTAGAAGTTATCTGCAAAACGGATCCATAGCACATGTTCTGGGATATGTAGGTGATATTACAAGTGAAGAATTCCAAATTCTATATAATAGCGGCTATGATATAAATTCTGTTGTTGGAAAAAGTGGTATAGAAAAATATTATGACAAAATTCTAAGAGGTGCAGATGGTATACATTATAAAACTGTCGATGTTCAGGGGCGTAAAATACAAAATGTACAGATAGAAGATAAATTACCGGAGAATGGAAAAGATCTGGTTCTTACTATTGATAGAGATATTCAAAAATTAGCAGAAGAGGCACTTGGAGAGCGCATAGGCTCTGTAGTTGTTCTTCAACCTGGAACTGGTGAAATCCTTGCAATGGTTTCCTATCCATGGTTTAAACCAAATACTTTTTATGGTAATAAAAGTAGTTCAGCATTTAGAGCTGCTGCTTTAGATTCCAGACATCCATTTCTAAATAGAACAATACAATCAAGTTATGAGCCCGCTTCAACTTTTAAAGTAATAATGACTACTGCAGATTTAGAGGAGAAATTATTTCCAATAGATAAGTCAATTAATTGTGAAGGCAGTGTATGGTTTGGTAATAGAGAATTTCATTGTCATGTTCCTGAAGGACATGGTAATTTAATATTACATGAAGCACTTGAAGAATCATGTAATGTATTTTTTTATACTCTTGGACTAAAATATCTCGGAAATGATATAATATCTGACTATGCCAGAAGATTTGGCTTTGGTAGTTATACCGGAATTGACTTGCCAGGAGAAATTCCCGGGTTAGTTCCTACACCTGAATGGAAAGAAAGAGTTTACAATACAAAATGGGTTGGTGGCGATACTGTTAATATGTCTATTGGACAGGGATTTTTAAATGCTACACCGGTACAAATGGCTAATATGATTGCAATGATAGTTAATGAAGGTGTAATTTATAAACCTCATCTTCTTAAGGAAATTAGAAATTCTGTTTCCGGGGAAATACTGGAAAAAAGAAAACCGGAGATTTTACATACAAGTACCATACATAATGATACTTTTAAAGGGATACAGGATTATATGAGGGGTGTTATTACCGATGGTACAGCAAAAGTAGTCATAACAACTGAAGCTGTAAAAATAGCAGGTAAAACAGGAACCGGAGAAGTAGGTCTGGAGGATAGTTGGAATGCATGGTTCGTAGCATATGGACCATATGATGCATTACCAGAGGATCAGATAGTAGTTGTAACAATGGTTGAGGCTGTTAATGACTGGGAATGGTGGGCAATAAGAGCTGCTAATATAATATTCCAGGGTATATTTGCAGATCAAACCTATGATGAGGCAATTGATTCACTAAAATGGGGATGGCTTCGAAACAAGAGAGTTCCGGAATGAAAATAAAATCTCTTCTAAATATTGATTTAGCAATATTTATATCAATGATTGCATTAATGGTAATTGGAGTAATGTTTATTTATTCCAGTGGAATTACTTCAACAGGCATAAGAATTTCAAATGAGTTCATTTATCAAATTGTGTGGATAATAAGTGGCTTGATTTTATTTTTTATTGTTCTGTTTTCTGACTATACTATTTTCAGACAGTGGTCTTTCTATATTTATGCAGGAGCTCTTTTCCTTCTACTATTAACACTTTTAGTTGGTCGTCAGGTAAATGGATCAAGATCCTGGCTTGGTTTATTTGGTTTTGGAATTCAACCATCAGAATTTGCAAAGATTGCTACCATTCTCTTTTTATCAGATTATTTGGTTAGACGAAAAAAATCAATACGTGAACTCTCCACTTTTATATTTGCCATGATAATAGCATTTCTTCCTGCATTTTTAATTATTACACAACCGGATATGGGTACCTCACTAGTCTACAGTCCACGCATTATAGTAATTGCTTTTATAGCTGGAGTAAAAAAACGATATATTATTTTTTTACTTATATCTGGAATGCAAATGATAATTCTGGGAATGCTTCCTTCCTGGCAAAAATACATTCTAAAAGCAGAAGTTGGATTTGTAAAAATTTTAATTAATAATGACTTATTCCTGATTTTAGTGGGATCTATAGGGATAGTCGCAATTTTATCATTGTTAGGGTTTTTTTATTCTAAAAGAAATTATTTTTATTGGATTTTGTATTCTTCTGTATTAATAATAACAGGTTTTTTAGGATCATTAGCAGTAAGATCTTTTTTAAAAGAATACCAATTAATGCGCCTTATTGTATTTTTAGACCCCAGTGTTGATCCCCGGGGAACCGGCTGGAATATAATTCAATCACTTATTGCTGTTGGTTCCGGTGGGTTAACAGGAAAAGGTTTTTTAAAAGGGACACAAAGTCATTATCGTTTTCTACCTGAACAGAGTACAGATTTTATTTTTTCTATTATATCT
>DAOWEB010000137.1 GCA_030638735.1 Spirochaetaceae bacterium | reverse complement strand
GATAAACATTCTCGATTCTGAAATGCTGCTGGATGCTCAAAAACACCCCGGGAACTACAGACATCTTCTGGTGAGGGTAACTGGATACAACGCATATTTTACATCCATAGGCAGAGAATTACAGGATGAAATAATTGCCCGTTTGAATCATGACAGCTTCTAAAGTGGAAATAAAAAAGGACAAGATTTCAATGAGTTCCAATTTAGAAAAATCAGAGGGGATGGTTCTTGAGATACAGAGAATGTCAACTGAGGATGGACCGGGTATAAGAACTACAGTATTTATGAAAGGGTGCTCTCTTAGCTGTACCTGGTGCCATAATCCTGAAAGTATTTTATTTAAACAACAGCTTTATTGGGTCGAAACTAATTGTCTTGGATGCGGAATTTGTGTAGAAAAATGTCCGGAAAATGCTCTATCTTTAAATAATGCTGAAGTTATAATTAATCGTGAAAAATGTAATGAATGCGGTATCTGTACAAAAGAATGCCCTTCCGGGGCATTGGAAATAATTGGTTCAAAATGGTCTGTTGATAATCTTGTAAATGAGATACTAAAAGACAGGGCATATTTTGAAAAATCATCCGGCGGTATTACAATATCCGGTGGAGAACCTGGTCTTCAGGTCGATTTTGTATCATCATTATTAAAAAGATTAAAATCTGAAGGTATTAATACTGCCTTTGATACTTGCGGGATGTATTCAGAAGAATCCTTAAAAAAAATACTCCCTTTTACAAATATAGTTCTTTTTGACCTGAAAGAGATAGATCCTCTAAAACATAAGGAATATACGGGCGGCACAAATCAACTGATTCTAAGTAATCTTAAGTTTATTAGTAACTATATTAAAGAAAATATTTATCCCGAAACTTTGTGGGTCAGAACACCAATTATTCCGGATGCAACAGCTACAGAAGAGAACATATCCGGTATTGGAAAATTTCTATCCAATAATTCAATAAGATTTGACAGATGGGAGCTCTGTGCATTCAATAATCTATGTAATAACAAGTATGAGCGCCTTGGATTTCAGTGGACTTTTAAGGAATATGGTCTTTTTGGTAATGACGAAATGGAAAAACTTCTTATTACTGCAAAAAAAACATCTATCAGACCTGATAATATTTTCTGGACTGGTTCTGTAAAAAAAGAGAATAAAAAGATATCCACAAAAAAAACAAACATAAATATTATAGATTTTTGTAAAATCACAGCAATTCCAAATAATCAGGAGTGAACTAAATGGAAATAAAAACAAAATTCAGCAAAGCGGATATGAAGGCATTTGAGCCTGAAAATAAGGTTGGACTTATAGCAACTGTCAGCCCTGAAGGTTTTCCACACATAACACTTATAAGTACTATCCTTGCAAAAGATGAAGGACAGATTACATGGGGACAGTTTTCTGAAGGAAACAGTAAAACAAATGTAAGGCATAATCCAATGACAGGTTTTCTTATTATGACCATGGATAAGCAAATTTGGAGAGGAAAGGCTAAATGGAAGGGTTCCCTTAAAGAAGGGGAAGATTACGAAAAATTCAACAAACTTTCTATGTGGAGATACAATACATATATGGGGATTCATACTGTTCACTTCATGAATCTTATTGAAACAACAGTTAAAAGCCCTCTTCCTCTTGTGAAAATTATACTTTCTTCTTTATTAACAAAGATAGGAAAAAAGCTGGCAGCAACAAGTACCAACAGAATAGTTATGAATTACTGGACAAAAAACCTTTTTAATAGAATGGACACCTTGAAATTTCTCTCATTTATTGGAAAGGATGGTTTCCCGGTAATTATACCCCTGCTGCAATGCCAGGCTGCAGACAGTACAAGATTAGTTTTTAATACTGTCCCTTATAAAGATGAACTAAGCAGACTGGAAACTGGAAGTGATATCGCAATTTTCGGCATGACTCTCCAAATGGAAGATGTCCTTGTAAGAGGTAAGTTTTCGGGATTTAAAAAATATAATGGAATTATACTGGGAGCTGTGGATATAAACTGGGTATATAATTCAATGACACCAAAGGCAGGTCAGATTTATCCGGAAGTAAAACAGGAAAAGGTGATTAATTTCTAAATGGAAATTAAGACTGTAACAAAGAACCTTAAACCTCTATGGTATCTTATTAAGGGACGTCTACGTTACCCCTTTTTAAAAAGAAAATTGGGAGAGAACAATCCAAATGTTTATTTTGGTCTTACAGATCACCCCCTGGATGTAGACGGAAGCGCTTTTTTCTCCCTCTTTACCATACTAAGAAAGATGAACAG
>DAOWEB010000185.1 GCA_030638735.1 Spirochaetaceae bacterium | reverse complement strand
TCTGTGCTTACACCTGCAAGGTCCTCGGGCTTTTCATTAAATATCTGGTATTCAATAGCACCTTTGTAAAAAGGAGGATGCCCTGAAAGTAGTTCATACAACAATGCTCCAAAAGAATAGATATCTGATTCCTTGCCAATATCCTGACCCTTTACCTGTTCGGGTGACATGTAGACCAAGGTTCCACTGGAGGACGAGTTCGCAACCCGGCTCATGCTGGTTCTAACAGTTTCTGATATACCAAAGTCCATGATTTTGATCAATCCATCCTCAGTTAACATAATATTTTGAGGTTTTATATCTTTATGAATTATATTGTTTCTATGGGCATGACCAAGTCCAAGTGCTATTTTTACAGCCAAAGACTTCACTAAATCTTCGGGCAATTTTTTCTCTTTATAATCAAGTTTCACTTCATTTAGGGATTTACCGGATACATACTCCATATCTATATATTTAATTGGACCGTTATTATGAAAGTCATATACTCGTACGATATTTTCGTGGTTAAGGGAAACCATGGTTCGGGCTTCTGTTTGAAGATCACTCATAGCCTCTTTGTCAGATGCAATACTTTCAGGAATTATCTTGAGTGCTTTTTCGATATCCATTTGCTTGTCAAAAACCAGATACACAGCACCGAATCCACCCTGACCGAGTTTTTTCTTTACTTCATAGCGCTCATCGATAATAAAACCTTCAGGTAGATCTTCCAGACGGTATGCTCCGTAGGAGGAACCACCAGCTCGCTTTACTGTCTGAAACTCAGGAGCATCTGTCTTGTGGTGGACATGGTCAAGTTCGGTATTATTAGTACTGGAATTATTGTTGCCGGATAAGGTATTCGGTGATCCGCAATGGGGACAGAATTTTGCTGTATTCTGAAAATCTTTTCCGCATTCGCTGCAATATGGCATAGTGTACCCCTTTTTTTAAATATACATTTACCACCCCTACTATATTACGTTACTATTTCAAAGCTCTCAAGCAATTTTATTTTATTAATAGATCTTCTCCTTCCTCCTTCACATTAAATATCAAATTCAGAATTGGAAATCACACTCAAAAAGAGTTGAAGTATTGATACCAATGTAAATATTCCTTGTCAGAGTTTAAAAGATGTACAATCATAGTTTTTATTACTATACTGAAAAAATAAATAATTTATAATGTGGGCATGTGATAATGAAAAAGATTTTAATTATTTTTATTCTTAT
Source organism: Spirochaetaceae bacterium (assembly GCA_030638735.1). Lineage (GTDB taxonomy): Bacteria > Spirochaetota > Spirochaetia > B11-G9 > B11-G9 > JAJRQE01. Next base: position 3,790 of record DAOWEB010000185.1, on the reverse strand, counting down.
ATATCTCTACTCTTTTGTTTGCTGAACATGATCCCAGAAATGTAAATTGGGGAGATTCGATGGAACAAGTTCGAAAGACTGAAAAATCTGTTCTTAATATAGGCGACTCATATGATAACGTCCTTGTATATGATTTAGTTATTCCACATTTAAATTTAAAGACCCAGGTTGCTTATGCTTTTGCTGATAATAAATTAGTTGCTATAGCTTATAGGTCTAGTAATTTTCATGGTACAAATTCAAATCTTTATATTTCTGATTACGAAAACGTTCAGCAGTTCTTAATTAGAAAATATCACGAACCTTTTGTATACAAACTTTCCGGGTTGGACGAACCTGACCTTAAGAATAATAAAGAAGCTTTGGGGTCTGCACTCAGTAATGGAGATCTGGCGATTTATACAGCCTGGAAAATATCAGGGACATGGATAGAACATACCACTGAGCCATGTACATGGAGGGAACGTAGAGGTGAGGGATATGAAATTGATCATCGTGTAACTTTCAGAAGTATAAAGTTATGGCATTTAGCAGATGACCACGGCTATGTCGGTGGGGGTTTGGAACTATATATGCAGCAAATAGATATTCAGGACTGGGGGGACTAAAAGTATCTTTATACCGTTGAAGGCATCAGGGGAATTTTATTCGAAAAGAACAATCCAAGGTCTTGATTATGGTCTCATTATATGCCTCATTAAAAACCTACCATTTCATGTATAAATTCTTTTTTAAAATTTAATCTCTTCTGTATTGTCTCTTTATTTTTGAATACTTTGCTAGATGCTCATTTTCAGATCTTCCCCATACATTTTTTGCTTCGAATTCTGCTTCTATCCATTTTACAATGTCTTCTCTGGTTCCATTTTCTGGTTCAGTTATTCTTCTTGCCCACTTCTCATCTATTGCTGCACCTTCCAAGTCACCAACTTTCTTTTTTAATCTGGCCCTTTCTCTATAAAAATCAATGCAAACCGGAGTTATTCCTATACGCTGATTCCAAGACTCTATTGCTCCAGTATAGTCATCATAACTTTCCTTTATTTTTGCTATTTCATGAAATTTCTCCAAATCACCAGACACGCTTATCGACATTCCAAAGTCTAGCTCTGCGGAATTTAGATCACCTTTTTCGTACTTTACTTTTCCTCTCAATAACAATGCATTACTATGCTCTCTTCTGGATATGTTTGATAACTCACAAGCTTTGTTAAGATAATCAATTGCAGTGCTGTAATTTTTTCTATCAAATGCATACATCGCATCCTCAATTGCATCCTCAAAGACTTCTGTAACTAATTCTGTTTCTTTATTAGATGTTACTCTACAGTGCATTGGTCCATTCCCATAATTATTAATAGCCGCAAATTTTTGTTCAGCTTTTTCCCCCCATTTTATCCATTCATTACCTTTATCACCATTTTTAGAGTGCCAATAATCCAAAGATAACATCTTTGCCCATTTTTCATCTTCTTTTGCACCACTCATATCTCTAATTAATCTTCTCGCTTTAGCTCTTCCTTCAAATCCTGCGTGATATGATGGATGCATCTCAATCATCATAGTCCAATTTTCTATAGCTCCAATATAGTCTTTATTTATTTCTTTTATTTCAGCTATTTCACCATGTCTTCCTGGCGCATGATTTATAGAAAAATAATCCTCAAAATCCATTTCTGCTTCATTTGCTTTTTTTGTTTTTAATTTCAAATCTCCTCTTAAAAGTAATGCAGCTGAAAGTTGATTGTCAGAAATATCCTGTTGATTTATTACTTCATCCAATTTAATTATTGCAGCACTATAATTATTGCTTACAATTTCTTTCTCTGCTAATTTCATGAGATATTTATATGTTTTATGGCTTTCATTTTTTCTCTGTTTAAGGTTTTTTATACTATCAATTTTTTCTATAGTATCTTTACTATTTTCCATTTGTTGATGAGTAGTAAATGAAGAGGAACTGCCCTTCAATTCTTTTTCCAGGTCACTTTTCTCACGCGAAACAGCCATCTTAAGAGAATCATCATTTATGAGATTTGTGCTTGTTCCACTCCTTGTAGTTCTATATTCATTATTATTCGGTACTTTTTCTTCAGAAACTTTTGATTCGGGGTTAATATCTTTAGAATCTCGATCCTTTCCCTTTAGAAGCATTATCAAAGCATCAAATTCTCTAAACCTATCCTGATATTCCTTTTCCAAACATTTCTGAATAACAGCATTCAATTCATCACTAATCCCTTCCAAATCTCCAGGTTTCTCATTAAATATCTGATATTCAATCGCTCCCTTGTAAAATGGTGGATGTCCTGATAACAGCTCATACAATAAAGCACCAAATGAATAAATATCTGATTCCTTGCCAACATCCGTGCCCTTTACCTGTTCCGGTGACATATAAACCAGTGTTCCGCTGGAGGAGGAGTTTGCAACTCTACTCATGCTGGTTCGCACCGTCTCGGATAACCCGAAGTCCATGATTTTAATATTGCCATCTTTGGTCAGCATGATATTCTGAGGTTTTATATCTTTATGGATAACCTTATTTCTATGTGCATAACCCAAACCTTTGGCTATTTTTACTGCAAGTTCCTTTACCGTATTTTCAGGCAGTTTTTTCCCTTCATAATCCAGCTTCACCTCATTCAGAGGCTTGCCAGCAACATATTCCATATCAATGTATTTGATACTACCAGTATCGTGTACATCGTAAACCCTGACTACATTCTCATGATTAAGAGATACCATTGTTCTGGCCTCTGCATGCAGATCGCTCATTGCTTCCTTATCAGAAGCTACACTTTCGGGAATTATCTTAAGAGCCTTTTCTATTGCCATTTTATTATCATAGGCCAGATACACTGCACCGAATCCGCCCTGACCAAGTTTCTTTTTTACTTCATAGCGATCATCAATAATAAAACCGACAGGAAGATCCTCCAGACGGTATGCTCCATAGGAAGAACTACTGCTGTGTTTTTCTGTCTGAAACTCAGGAGTATCTGTCTTATGGTGGATATGAGTATGTTCGGCATTATCAGTACCGGAATTATTGCTGCCGGATAACGCATTAGGTGACCCGCAATGGGGGCAGAATTTTGCTGTATCCTGGTAATCTTTTCCGCATTCGCTGCAATATGGCATGGTGTACTCCTTTTTTATTCAACCCTTTAAATATCCATATTCTTTCGTATACTTTTAGACCAACATACAGGAAACAAATTAAGCAATCATTTTGTTAGGATTAAATAATCATTATTTATATTCAAAACCATTTCTAAGTTATCAATTATTCTTCATTGAGACCTTCACGCCAGAACACAATCTTTCCATGCCCCTCACAGATATCGCATAGTACAATCCGTTTTTTTTCTTCAAACTCAATAATTTTTTCATCCCGATCAGATAAAAAATATTTTTTATCATCATCTTTAGGAATAGCCTTTATGGCAGCACGACTAATACAATCATAACATTGACATTTACCTGTCCCATTACAATGTGAACATTCAGTAATTACATAATCAATTCCTTCAACTCCTTTCAATTCATCCTCCTTTAATACTGTTATTCTCTTACTTTGCTTTCCTTTAATAACACTTAGTTTTCCTTTGATAGTAAATTTTTCAGTTACTTTTATAATTTTCTTATATGATGGAGTTTCAGACTTCTCTTCAAGAATAAATGCCACTTTCATAAAATCTGAGTACCTACACTTAAAGTTCTTCTCAAGACATTTTTGTATAACAGTATTGAGCTCAGTACTTACATCAATCAATTCCACAGGTTT
>DAOWEB010000088.1 GCA_030638735.1 Spirochaetaceae bacterium | reverse complement strand
TGCAGTGAAAAAACTGCTCTTAGGTCTTTTTGAGGTCCTTTATCTGCCCAGTCAGCTGTTCCTTCCCATGCCTGTGCCTGTCTGTCGGACTGAACCATACCAAATTCAAGATCACCTGCAAGAATAGCATTTACGTTAAATACTGATCCACCAGTAGATTCTACTGTAACCTTAAGATTGTATTCGTCATATTTTTTGTTTACTATTTTACTGATGGCTCCACCAGCAGGGTAATAAACACCGGTAACACCACCGGTTCCAATAGTTGCAAACTGTCTCTGCGGAGCAGCACTTGCTGCATCTTCTTTTTTACCACCACATCCAATCATAGTAATCGCCAGCATAATAACAAGAACGATCAATAAACCTTTTTTCATATTTACCTCCAAGTAAATTTGTAATTTCTTTAATCCCCGAAAAAATCACAAAACCTGTACTTATACAATTTTGCTATTTATTTCATCAGGGTTAAGTAATTACGTTTAGGTTATTTAGAATAAATCCAAAATCATTCTACTCTAAAAACTGATATTTTACAAATAATTTTTTTATGAACTTTAATGATCGAAAATGATATATTCCACTTAGTTCCACTCAACCCCTAACAGTCTTGATTTTTTCCCATAAATCAGTGTATAGTCTTTATCCTAGTGGGGGTACTGGATATGAAAAGTACAGATATAGCCAGAAGTGACAGAGAGTTAAAAAGAGCCCGTAAAAAGGCTGAATATATTGAAAATAAATTAAACAGAGAATCCCTTTCTGTTGGTGATTATATAAATCAGCTTCATGAGTTAATGTTTTTTGATGCACAGAAGATATATGGCATTTCAGAAAATGAAGATCTTCTTATGAAATTTGTTGAAATGAGAGTAGATCAACCTGAAAAACAGTGGGAAACTATTATTCGTAAAGCTGTTCGAAAAACAAAAGTTGTTCAGAAAGAGGAAGCTGTCAAAGAACTGATGGAGCTTCTTGAGTTCGCAGAGTAATTATTACCTATAATTAAAAAAATTCTTATTACCTGATTTCCCTCTCTTTTTATTTCTAATGAGGGGCATCTATCAGTTTTTTATTTATAAAATTTGATTATATTCTTGACCATATATATGACTTATCTTATCATGTATGTATATGGAGGGACAATTATGTCTGTATTAATTAAAAATGGAACTATTGTTAATGTAAATGAAAGCTATAAAGCTGATATTTTTTGTGAAGATGGATTGATTAAAGAAATTGGAGAAAACCTGAAGGTTAGTGCTGAAAAAGTGATTGATGCGTCCGGAAAGTATGTTATGCCTGGTGGAATTGACCCTCATACACATATGGAATTACCCTTTATGGGTACAGTAGCCAGTGAGGACTTTTTTACAGGAACTTCTGCAGGTGCTGCCGGTGGAACAACAATGATAATCGATTTTGTAATACCCAGTCCAAAAGAGAATCTTCTGGAGGCATATAAAAAATGGAGAGGATGGGCAGAAAAAGCTGCCACAGATTATTCTTTTCATGTAGCTGTAACCTGGTGGGATGAATCTGTATATAATGATATGGAAACACTGGTTAAAGAACATGGTGTTAACAGTTTTAAACATTTTATGGCATATAAAAATGCTATTATGGCCCCTGATGAAACCCTGGTAAACAGTTTTAGCCGTTGTCTTGAACTTGGTGCTATGCCTACAGTTCACGCAGAAAACGGAGAACTTGTATATCATCTTCAAAAGAAAATAATGGAGAAAGGTATTACCGGACCTGAAGGGCATCCTTTATCCAGGCCGACATTTGTTGAAGGAGAAGCTGCCAACAGAGCAATAAAAATTGCTGAAGCCATAAAGGTGCCTCTCTATGTTGTTCATGTTTCGTGTAAAGAATCTCTTGATGCAGTTACCAGAGCCAGGAGTGAAGGATTAAGAGTCTACGGTGAGTGTCTGGCCGGGCATCTGGAAATAGATGACAGTGTTTATAGGAATAAGGATTGGGGATTTGCAGCTGCTCATGTTATGAGTCCTCCTTTTAGACCAAAAGGAAATCAGGAAGCCTTATGGAAGGGTTTACAGTCTGGAAATCTTCAGACAACAGCTACTGATCACTGTGCTTTTTGTGCAGATCAAAAAGCTATGGGTAAAGATGATTTTACAAAAATACCCAATGGTACTGCAGGTATTGAAGACAGAATGTCTATTCTATGGGATTCAGGTGTAAATACAGGAAAACTTACTGTAAACGAATTTGTTGCAGTATCTTCAACTAATGCTGCGAAAATATTTAATATATATCCCCGAAAAGGTGCCCTTCAGATTGGTTCTGATGCTGATATTGTAGTATGGGATTCCGAAGGTACCAGAACAATATCTGCTAAAACTCATCATCAGAATGTGGATTTTAATATTTTTGAAGGCAGAACAGTTAAAGGAATTCCTTCCCATACAATTAGTAATGGTAATGTTGTCTGGGAGAATGGAAAACTGAATACTGTTAAGGGTGCCGGCAGGTATGTAAACCGCCCTCCATTTAACAGTTACTATGATGCTGTAAAGAAGAGGATAGAGGCAACAGAGCCTAAAAAAGTGGATAGATAGTCTTCCGGGAATTATTTTTACTGGAAAAACCCTCTGAAAAGAGGGTTTTTTTTCTTATGAATCCTGATCCATAATCCATGCAAGAGCTTCTTCAATACTTGTAAAGATATTACTTCTTAATCCTTGTTTATTAATAAGTAATGTTGATAACTTGAACATGCTGTATATTAAATCTCCTTCTGCAACTATAGCTGTTGTTCCTTTAAAGTAATGCTTTAGTGAGACAAGAAAATCTGAAATAACTTTAATTTCACTAACTATAGGGGTATATATAATTCCTGTAATATCAATAATAATATTAAAATTTGATTTATAATGTGGTTCCTCCACAATTAGATGAATAAGCCTCTTAATATCTTTAAGAGAATAGTTTCCTCTTGCGGTTACAGTAACAAGATTTTCATTTTCTGATATTTTTAGCTTATATATCACTATTTATATTTTTCCTGTCTAATTATATATCTCAATTGCTTTGGAAAAACTATAATAATATTTAATATTGATTTCGGTATCTATATATTCTTACTGTAGTGAAGTTTTTACGTTTTGATAGAATAGAGTACGTCCAACAGGATTCGAACCTGTGACCTACGGCTTAGAAGGCCGTTGCTCTATCCAGCTGAGCTATGGACGCATGAAGTAGTCGGGATGAGAGGATTCGAACCTCCGATCCCCTGGTCCCAAACCAGGTGCCCTAGCCACTGGGCCACATCCCGTCGATGAGAGCTAATATATCCGTTTTCGTATTTCAAGGTCAAGTACTTGGGGCAAAATTAAGCTTAGATAAATTTGGCTTATGTAGTCTTGAACAGTATTATCTGGTAATATATAAAAATGGATAAATCCCGTCATGTAAAAGAGGTTTATAAACTTCTGCAGAAATTATATCCCAATGCACTTACTTTTTTAGATTATATAAATCCTTTTCAGTTATTAGTAGCCGTTGTCCTCTCTGCTCAAACTACAGATGCCCAGGTAAATAAAGTTACTCCTGTATTATTTAGTAAATATTCTGATCCGGAAGCATTAATGTCTGCACAAACAGCTGAAGTTGAGAAAATAATACGATCTACAGGTTTTTATAAGATGAAAACCCGAAATATTACCGGAGCAGCAAAAAAACTTGTGTTGGATTATCATTCTGAAGTACCGGAAGATATGGATGATTTATTAACTCTGCCAGGAGTAGGAAGAAAAAGTGCCAATGTTATAAGAGCACATTGTTTTAATAAGCCTGCAATAATTGTAGACACTCATTTTTCCAGAGTAACAAAAAGAATAGGTTTTACAGATTCTTCTAATCCAGAGGTAATCGAAAAGGATCTTCTGCTAATTACAGACAAGGCGATACAGACAGATTTGTCCATGATAATTAACATACATGGTAGAAAAATATGTACTTCCAGAAACCCTTTATGCGGAGAGTGTGTGTTGAGCAGCATTTGCTGGCATTCGGACTAATTTGTATTAATTATTTCACTCCACTTATCTATTTTTATTTGTTTTCCAATAATATTGGAATTCAGATAGGCTGTTAAATTACTAAATTGTTTTGCAGTTTCAGGTTTAATTACATGTTCTATCTGACATGCAGTTTCCTGGGCTTCTTTTTCTGAAAATAAAAAAATTTTCTGCAGAAAAAAAGCGATTGCTTCATGTCTTTCTTTTACAGATATTGCAATTATTTTTCCTTTTTTTGTTAGTTGAATATTTGTATTTTTTTCATAAATTACCAACTCTTTCCCCCTGAGAGTTTTTAAGGCTCCGATAACTGACGGCATTTGTACATTTAAATCTTTTGCAATATCTTTAATTTTGGGATTATTGTTAATTATTTCCATCTTAAGAATAGATTCCAGATAATCTTCCATGCTTGGTGTAAGTATTAAGTTATTTTTCATAGGCACACATTATACAAAAAATAACTAAATTCTTCAATCCACAGAATACAATCCTCCTTGACATACGAATAGAAATCAATTTATTATTTATATATTAATAACGTGGCTTTTGCGATATCTATGGTTACAGCTTGTTTTTGGCTATTTTGCACCAGGTAATAGCCTTGTGTTAGATAAGAGCTGTTTTTAAAATTCAAAATGTGATATAGTGCAAAAAGCTTTTAACGGAGGATGGATTGAGTAATCTATCAGAAGGCATAAAAGTAAAGCTGGCTGCTATGACAGATGACTATATCAGGCAGCTCCCGGCTCGTTATGATGAATTAACAAGAGATATAAATAATGCGAGAGCTAAATGCAGTCATGAATTTTTATCAATTTTAAAGAATTCCCTTCATAAACTGGCTGGTTCCGGAGCAACCTTTGGTCTTGATGAGCTTTCGGCTGAATCAAAAGAACTTGAAGTGTATGTAGATACTTATTTACAGGAAGATATAGATTCTCAATCTTTTGATTGGGTATTTTTTAACAAAAGTTTATCTGAAATTGAAAATATTTGTAAACCAAAAGAAAATATTGGTGAACTGGAAGAGCTTGAAGAATTACCGGAAATATTATCTTCAGGAATAAATGATTATAGTATTGATCTTGATACTGAACGCCATGAACGGAATATTCTTGTCTATTTATCAGATAAAGAAGATTCTATTGTTTCGGAAATATCTGATCAAATGGGAATATTTGGATTTAATATTAAATCTATACATAATTTATCTGACATGGAAGCTTTTTTAAAGCTGGATACTTGTAAACTGGTTATTATAAATTCATCATTTATAGAGAATGATATTTCAGCAGGTCAAAAGTTAAATAAAATTAAAAAGAGTTATTCCAATTTTATTTCTTATATATTTGTAGCCGATCGTGATGATTTTGCTTTACGTCTAAAAACAGTTAAATCAGGAGGAGATGCTTTTTTTGTTATACCCCTTGATACAGGTATATTGGTAGATAAAATTGATAAACTTTCATCAAAAATGAGCCATCCCCCATATCATGTTCTATTAATTGATGATGACCCTGAGCAGATAGCCTACTATGCTTTAGTATTACAGCAGGCAGGTATGATAACATCAGTTGCTTCAAATCCAAAGAGAGTAATAGAGGTTCTTGTAGAATCCAAACCGGAAATAATTATTCTGGACATGTATATGCCTACATGTGATGGTATTGAACTTGCAGCTATAATCAGGCAGCATGAAGCTTTTTTAACTATTCCTATCATTTTCCTCTCTGCAGAGCATTCAGAAGAGAAGCAGCTTGAGGCAATGAAATCAGGAGCTGATGATTTTCTTACCAAACCAATCCGGCCTGAAAATTTAATAATCCGTATAAATGCAAAGGCTGCCAGAAGCAGAAATCTTCGTTTTCTTATGGAAAGAGATTCTCTTACAGGGTTACTGAATCATGCTAATTTAAAAGAGAGAATTTCTATAGAAATGATGAGAGTAAAAAGAAGCGGTGGGAATCTGTGTTATGCAATGATAGATGCAGATCATTTTAAAAATGTAAATGATACTTATGGACACCTTGCTGGTGATCATGTTCTTAAAAGTCTTTCAAGAATGCTTCAGGATCGTTTACGACGAACTGATATAATTGGTCGTTATGGAGGGGAGGAATTTGGTGTAATCCTCATTAATACAGATTCGGAGAATGCATACAGGGTAATGGAAGAAGTAAGAGAAAACTTTGCTCTGGTAAAGCATAAATCAGATGAAGATGAGTTTTTTATAACATTTTCATGTGGAATTGCATCATTTGCAGAATGTGAAACTCCCTCTGAGCTCAATGATGCTGCAGATAAAGCAATGTATGAAGCAAAATCAACCGGACGAAATAAAACAATTATTTATAAAAAATAGTCTATTTTAAATTTATTTTTTGTTTCCAGATAGTTTCCCATCTAATATTTTCCCACCATATGTTACCAAAGGTCTCTATTTTAATAAGTTCTAAATTATTTTTTTTCCAGGTAGGTATTTTTTCTTTTTCTATATCTATAAATTCAATAATTTCCTTAGTATCCAAATTTTTTTCTGCTGATCCCAGATAAATCCCTGGTTTGAGAGTGATAAATCCTGATGATTTATAGTTGTTTATTATCTTTTGAATGGAATTTATATAATCTGTATTGTTAATTTGTAAAAAAATATCATTTTCACCTGTTAAAATACAATTTGAGCTTTCCATTTCTGAAGAAAGGATTAATTCCTGGAATTGTTTCCTGTTTATAATTTCTTTTGTAAAAGCTACTGGAATTATTTCCGGAAGAGATCTGGATGATACTAATCCATATTTTTTAAAAATCAGGGTTCTTAGTTTTCTAATCTTAATAGCAATGTTTTCTGAAGGAATAATTGAAATTAAAAAGTGTTCCATAAACTGAAGATGACATTAATAGCAATTTTTATAAAGTGGTATGGACAATTATTGAAGTTTCTCTTCCGGCATGATACTATTTATTGAGGAGCTTTTAAGTATGAAAAGAAAAGTGGAACGTATTTCTGCTACAATCGTTGAGATTCTAAAGACTATTCCCGGAGTGGATAGTATTCTTTTGAATGAATCTGCAGAAACAGATATAGTAAATTCTTATTTTTTTCTTAGTATGGATGTTTACTGTAAAGGTTCCTTTCCTGATGTTAAAGAAAGACAGAAGCTTTTTAATGAAGCTGGTGCCTTTGAATCCTCCCATGTTAATGTTAAAGACCGTTTTTTTATTGAAGATCTGCCTGTAAGAATTGAATATAAAGAGAAAGGCAGGATAGATACCATTGTAAATGATAATGAGGGTAATTTGTGGGCCTTTCATGATAATGGAACATATATGTTTTACAGGCTTCAGACAGGCAGGGTAATGTACAAAAGCAGCGATTGGATAGATACGGTGCGTAAAAAAATACTGGATCTTCCTGAATCCTTCTGGGGTGTTTTAAGAGAATCTTCTATGAGATCAATGGAGCATTATCTTGTTGATCTTAGTTCTGCTGCTTTAAATTCTGATAACTTATTTTATATAGTTTCTCTTTCCGGTTATCTTAAATATCTTTGTAGTTTTTTGTTTGTAATAAACCGAAAATTTGAGCCATCCCGAAGGCGTCTTGCTGATCAAGTTCTGGAATTGGAAATACTCCCTGAAAATTTTTTGGGTAGATTTGATTCTCTTATAAGAGAAGATCCGGAGTTTCCACCATCCAGAAAAAGAGAGGTTGCAAAATTACTTACAAAAAGCCTTATTTACTTATATTAAAAATAGCTTTTATTATTTTTATATTTTTATTCAGCACCTCCTGCTTAACTAACTCTGGAGCTGTGAATTTTATTGGTTATGGTGTAGAAATTTCTCTTATTGAAAAACCTGGAGTAAAAGGCATTGATGAGGGGAAGATTCTTTTATTAAATGAAAAATATACTACCCCACTTTATACGTTAAAAGAATCCTGGCTTGTTGATACTGCTGCAGATTCATTTTATATTCAGTACAGCTCAAAAACTGAAACAATCCTTGAACTTCATTTGGATGAAGAAGATATAAAAGAAGTTCATTTACCTGGATCTGAAGAACCTGTACGATATCAAATTCCTTTGGTTCAGGGCAATATTATTAATGGATTTAGAGTAAAATCTATTGATCCAGTAAAAGAAAACAAAACTTTCAAAATTTTTGGTGTTGGAATTGAAAAATTTAATTCCGGCTTTTCAGTGATAAATAGTAATGGATTGTCTGTTACTGTAATTTCTGAGGGCTTTAAAATTGCAGCTTCCAATACTTATCTGTTTGCTGATTTATCAAAGAAAGCAGATCTGCGGTTTAACCAGGTTAGAGTATCATTTACCTACAATTATACAGGAAATGGAGAAGTTGTCCCTGAATTAGTACTTTTTTCTGATAATCACAAAGAAAGTTTTGGCCTCAATGCCAGGAATGGAGGGTCGGAGGTTCATTTTTATTCAAATTCAATCGGTTTTGTCCCTACTGGAATTGCTGTAAAAAATAGTGGTCCTGATTTTTCAGTGACGAAAATTGATATTAGCTCCTTTTCTACTTTGGCTCCTTTTGAGTATGACCCTGTGCCTGCAGATATTGGTACAATGCTCGAGTATAAGAAGTCGGCCTGGAGACGCAATGACTGGGAGGTTTTTTCCTGGAATCTTTTTCCTGACATACTTGTTATAGATTACAGAGACTATGCTCTTCAGGCAGCAAGTTTGAAAAGACTTTCATTTTTTGTAGAAAAAGAGGGGTTTGCCGGTAATCTTGTTAATAATGAAACCCTTTCCAAACTGCATGGGTGGAATGCCCACGATTACAGGGCAAAAGATCTTGCTGCTTTTTTTAGTTTTGCAGAGGAGCAGAAATTTATTCTTAACCATGAAGAGCATGATCTTAAATCAATTTTATTAAGTAACAAAATTATTATAAAAACTGATAAAGGATATGATCCTGTATCAGGAGGTATTTTATCTTATTCTATCGAATCTTCCCCAAGATTACGCCGGCTTTTTATTACTCATGAAGGTTATCATGGTGTATTTTTCTCTAATCTGGACTTTGTGACCGAAGTTAATGTTATATGGGATAACCTTGAAGATCCCGAAAAGCAATTTTGGTATAATTTTTTAGGTTGGAAACGCTATGATATTAATAATTCCTACCTGATAGTAAATGAATTTATGGCCTATCTTATGCAGCAAAGTATAGAAAATGTGGAATCCTACTATAAAGATTATATTATTCCAAAATACCTTGTTGCTTTTCCTGAAAGAACTGAAGAGATGAATGAGTTTCTTTTAAATTATCCTGATCATTTTTTAGAAAATGCTGAAAAAATTGAAGAAGCTGTATTTAGATTAAATAGTATAAGTGCAGGGGAATTACGCTGTCTTTATTGATTAAGAAATGATCCTGGCTCTTTATAGTTAATCCTAATACATTTTAATTGGTTGCTGAGTGTTTTTGCTTGCAAAAATGTATCGAAGCAACATGTTTTTTGTTATTCCCTCTTTACATATTTAAATATATTTGCTATGTTCTGGCCTAAACTGTTAGTAGAGAATTACTCAAGTGAGGATTATATATGGCTCGAAGATGTGATATTTGTGGAAAAGGTACTGTAGCTGGTCATAATGTACCAAGAAAGGGACTCCCTAAGAAAAAGGGCGGTGCCGGTCAGCATATTGGTGTTAAGTCAAAAAGAGTTTTTAAGCCCAATATCGTAAAGGTAAAGACAATGATTAAAGGAACTACAAAGACAGTTAAGGTATGTACCAGGTGCCTGAGGAGTGGTAAGGTCGTTAAAGTATAAATTAAGACCGACTTAAACCATTCAGACCTGAAGTATGCAAAAGCGTATTTCAGGTTTTTTTTATTTAAGTTGGAAATTAGAAGGAATAGATATGGGAAAAGCATTTTCAGTTTTTAAGTTTGATAGAGAATTGTATTCCAGTAAAGAGGGTCTTGATAAAATAATCAGGTGTATTAAAGTATTTAAAAACAATAAACTTGTTATTATTGCCTCACAAAATTATGATTTGGAGAATAGCCTTGAGGAACTAATTCAACTGGCTGTATCACGGGAAGAACTTTTATGGTCCAGGGTGGAGAAACTGAAGAGTGAGCAGCTTTCACTTATTGCTGAACTTATTCCTTCCGGAAGAAGGCAGTCAATTGAAACAGAAATCCGCCATAGTTTCCAGAATATTGAAGATGTTCTAAAGTCTGTCTGGCTTGTGGGTGAGTGTTCAGATCTTACTAAAGATTATGTAAGTGGTCTGGGAAATTTATGGATAACTCAAATGTTGAGTGAACGATTGAAATCTGATGGTTTATTAGCTGGAAGTATCAACTCCAAAGAAATAATTGATGTTGAATATGAAGACTCTGGTGTTGCTGTAATCCTGGATTCTTCTAAGAAAAAACTTCAAACGATTTTGGAAAAAGAGAGTGGGGTGGATATTTTTGTTGCTACTGGTGGAAGGGGTAAGACCTTCAAAGGTAGATCTGTTTCTCTCGGAAGACATGGAATGGAGGTTACTGCTTCTGTTTATGCAAACCTCCTTTTTGCAGCTGAGTTGGTTTTTTGGTCTGATTCTGATGGTGTAAAAAGTGCGGATCCTGAAAAAGTTCCGGCTGCAGTGACTATTCCCCGCTTAAGTTATGCTGAGGCGACTGAGCTGGCATATTTTGGAGCAAAAATACTGCATCCTGCAGCATTTACATATGCTATACATAAAAAAATTCCTATTCGTATACGAAATATTGAAAAACCTGACTCTATTGGCACTATTATTTCAGATTCCGCAGGTGAAACTAATGGAACTATTATTAAGGGTTTCTCTATTGTTGATAATATATCCTTATTAAATATTGAAGGTTCCGGCATGGTGGGTGTTCCTGGAATTTCTTCCAGACTTTTTTCTGCCCTCCATAAAAAAGGGATATCAGTCATTACCATTAGTCAGGCTTCCAGTGAACATTCTATTTGCTGCGGGGTATCATCAGATAAAGCTGATGAAGCACAAAGTATTGCAAGAGAAATTTTTAAACCCGAATTCAGAAATTTAAAAATAAATTTTATTGAGATAGAAAATGGATGTGCAATACTGGGTGCAGTTGGAGACCAAATGTCAGGCACTCCTGGTATATCTGCAAAATTTTTTGGAGCTCTTGGTAATGCCGGTATAAATGTTCGGGCAATTGCTCAAGGGTCATCAGAAAGAAATATAAGTGCGGTTATTAAATCTGAAGAAGCTACTAAAGCTCTTAGGGCAGTTCATTCCGGATTTTACCTTTCCAATCAAACTTTAAGTATTGGTGTAATTGGACCTGGATTGATTGGAAGTACTTTTCTTGATCAGCTGGCTGGTGAGGCAGAAAGATTAAAAGAAAACTTTGGTGTTGATCTCCGTTTGAGGGGTATCTCACGTTCATCAAAAATGGTTCTTGAAGAAAATAATATGGAAATGTCAAATTGGAGAGATCTTCTGGAGAATTCTTCGGAAATTGCTGACATAGATAAATTTACAGTACATATCAATTCTGAATATATTCCCCACAGGGTAATAGTTGATTGTACCAGCTCGGAAGGGATTCCGGATAATTATCTTAACTGGATAAAAAAGGGTATTCATATAATAACTCCAAACAAAAAAGCTGGAACAACTCCTATGCCTCAGTACATGGAACTTATGAACGAAGCCAGAAAAAGTGGAGTTCATTTTTTATATGAAACAACTGTAGGTGCAGGGCTTCCCATAATAGGAACTCTTAGAGATCTTATCCTTACAGGTGATAAAATAAAAAAAATTGAAGGTGTCTTTTCCGGAACCCTGGCCTATCTTTTTTGGCGATTTGATGGAACAAAGCCATTTAGTACTCTTGTTAGAGAAGCAAGGGAGCTTGGTTTTACAGAACC
>DAOWEB010000081.1 GCA_030638735.1 Spirochaetaceae bacterium | reverse complement strand
ACAGCAGGTGGATACTGGGTCTTAAATGGCTGGCAAAACAGATACATCCTGAACTTTTTACAGATCTGGATATTGAAAAAATGACCAGAAGTTTTTTTAAAGATCTCTATTATCTGACTGATGAACAATATGAAACTGAAATTTTAAGCAGACTTGGCTGGTAGTATGTCATATCAGAAAATCGAACCGGGCCCTCCGGCAAGAGGCAGGATTTTAATCCTGTCCTTTGTCCTTATAGGAGTATTTATTATTGCTCTGTTTATAGGTAGATACCCTGTAAAAGGATTTATGGATCCCCGGATTCTTTCTACAGATCCTCTTGCATGGAAGCTGGTATTTAATTTGCGTCTGCCAAGGCTTTTGACATCCCTGTTACTGGGAATAACTCTTGCAGGTTCGGGTATGGTCTTTCAGATGATATTTTCCAACCCTCTGGTGGAACCGGGATTTTTGGGAGTTTCCCAGGGTGCTGCTTTTGGTGCTGCCTTTGCAATTATTTTCCTGGGAAGTTCCGCATGGATCATCCAGGGATCTGCTGCTCTTTTTGCTGTAACCGGTCTTGGATTTTCCTATTTCATAGCAAGGAGAGTTCGATTTGGAGGATGGGTCTTAAGACTGATTCTTTCCGGCATAGCAGTTTCTGCCCTTTTCTCTGCAGGTGTTGGTATTATGAAATATGCTGCAGATCCAATGAGCCAGCTTCCCGAAATAACATTCTGGCTCCTGGGGGGGTTGTGGAGCATCACCTGGAGAGAACTTTTTACCATCCTTCCAGTTACGGTAATTTCCATGACAATTGTTTTTCTTATGCGTTGGAGATTAAATGTACTAAGCCTGGATGATGAAACAGCTTTTTCCCTGGGTATATCTCCAGGAACTGCCAGGCTGATTTTTCTTATTAGTGCAACGGCTGCTACGGCTGCTGTTATATCAGTCAGCGGAATAATTAATTGGGTAGGACTAATAGTTCCCCATATTTCCAGAAGGCTTTTTAGAGCAGACACACGTCAGAGCCTGCCTGCAGCAATGCTCCTTGGAGGAATATTCACTATCTTTTGTGACACCCTTGCCAGAACTATTTTTGCAGGAGAAATTCCTCTGGGTATTTTTACATCCTTGATTGGTGCAGGAGCTTTTATAATTTTACTATTAAACAGAAATATGAGAATACAGAAATGAATAAAACCCTAATCAAGCTCGATAATATCAGTTTTACTTACAGTTCTGAGAATAATCATGTATTAAGGACTTTATCCATGGAAGTGCTTAAGGGTGATATTACAGCTATTTTAGGGCCAAATGGTATTGGTAAAACTACTCTCCTCCATTTAATTCTTGGATGGATTAAAGCTGATCAGGGGACTATCTATCTTGAGGGGAAAAATCTGGAAGAATATTCCAGACGGGAAATGGGCAGGCTTATTGGACTGGTTCCCCAGGATGAACACATAACATTTGAATATTCATTATTGGAATATGTACTCCTTGGACGAACACCCCATCTACATTCACTCGAATCTCCTGGTAATAAAGATTATAAAGCAGCATTGTCCGCTCTGGAAAAAGTAGGTCTTGAAAATCTTGTTGATCGACCTGTAACACATTTAAGCGGTGGAGAAAAACAGCTGGTACTGGTAGCAAGATCTTTGGCCCAGGAACCAAGAATTTTGCTTTTAGATGAACCAATGAGTAATCTGGATCTTGCAAATAAAATAAAATTAATTGATGTTCTAAAATCACTAAAAAATGATGGTGTAACAATACTTTTTACGAGTCATGAACCCGAAGTAGCTGCAGCAATAAGCAACTATTTAATACTTATGGGTAATAATAATACTATTGAACATGGAAGTTCTGATAAAGTTTTAAATAGTGAATCACTTAGCAGAATTTATGGTGTTCCTGTAAACGTAGCTGTTTATGAAGGAAGAAAAATTGTTCTTTGGCACTGATGTAATATAGTAGAGGCAGGTTTGAAACCTGCCTCTACTATTTATATCAAAATTGTGTTATATACAATAAAATGACTGACAAATACGTCGCCCTTATAGGTGCTGCAAATATAGATATACAGGGTTTTTCCAGTAACCCGATTATTGACAGAGACTCAAATCCTGGAAGAATAGAATTCTGTCCTGGTGGAGTAAGCAGGAATATTGCAGAAAATCTTGCCAGACTTGGAATAAAAACAGAACTTATATCCGCCATAGGGGATGACCCTAATGGATCACTAATACTTGAAAGCTGCAGAACTTGCGGAATCGGCTCAGATTATTCACTTATAGTACCTAATGCAGTTTCATCTGTATATCTGGCAATAATGGATAATTCAAAAGATATGGCCCTGGCATTATCAGATATGACAATCTCAGATAACATCAGTGTAAATATTTTAGAGAGCAGAGATGAAATACTAAAGAATTCAGATGCTATTGTATTTGATACCTGTCTTACTGAAGAAGTTATGAATTATATTCTAAATACATATTGCAAAAAACCAATCTATGTTGACCCTGTATCTGTAGGAAAAGCAAAAGCTTTAAAATCTCTTATAAGTAAAGTACATACACTTAAAATGAACAAACTTGAAGCTGAGTTCCTGTCTGAAACAAATATAAATAATAATTCTGATTTAGAAAGCAGCTCTGAATGGTTTCTGGACCAGGGAGTTAAAAGGGTTTTTATTACTCTTGGTAATGAGGGAGTTTTCTACAGAGATTCACAAACATATGGCAATTATAAACCTGCAGAAGCAATAATAAAAAATGCAACCGGAGCAGGAGATGCTTTTATGGCTGGGCTAATCTATGGAAGCCTTAATAACTATAATTCTGAAAAAATTGTCCGATTTGCCTCGGGTGTTTCATTGGCAGCATTATCCGTTGAAAATACAGTAAATCCAAAAATAAATTTTAAATATATTGAACAAATTACAGGAGAAAATTTTAATGATTAGTGATTACCTTGATATAAAAGAAGAAGTAAAAGATGCTTTGGATAACAATAAACCAATAGTAGCACTGGAATCCACAATTATTTCACACGGAATGCCCTATCCGGAAAATATTATAAGTGCAAAACGTTCTGAAGCAATTATAAGAGAAGCTGGAGGAATACCTGCTACCATAGCAATTATTAAAGGCAGAATAAAAATTGGACTAACTGAAAGTGACCTTGATCACATGGGGAAGGATTCCGGTATAACAAAAGCCAGCCGAAGGGATATGGCTATGATTCTTAGTAAAGGTATGGACGGGGCAACAACTGTAGCAACTACAATGTTATGCGCAGATCTGGCAGGTATAAGGGTTTTTGCAACTGGAGGTATTGGCGGTGTCCACAGAAACGGTCAAACAACAATGGATGTATCTGCAGATCTTCAGGAACTTGCAGGA
The DNA here is from genome assembly GCA_030638735.1 of Spirochaetaceae bacterium. Classification (GTDB taxonomy): domain Bacteria; phylum Spirochaetota; class Spirochaetia; order B11-G9; family B11-G9; genus JAJRQE01. The sequence continues at coordinate 484 of DAOWEB010000081.1, read as the reverse complement.
ACAAATGTGGGGGTTGTATGTGCTGGAGCAAAATCTATACTGGATATAGGACTTACTCTTGAATACCTGGAAACTCACGGTGTACCGGTTATTGGGTATGGAACAGAAAATTTTCCTGCATTCTACATAAGAGAAAGTGGGTATAAGGTGGATTACAGAGTAGACAACCCTGCTGAAATAGCAAAAGCCCTAAAAGTAAAATGGGATTTAGGTCTTAAGGGTGGGATGGTAATTGCGAATCCTATTCCGGAAGAATTTGAGATGGATAAAGAATATATTTCTGCTGTAATTGATGAAGCTGTTGAATCTGCTGAAAAAGAGGGTGTAAAAGGTAAGGGTATTACTCCTTATGTATTGGCAAGACTTCATAATAAAACTGGAGACAAAAGTCTTTTTGCCAATAAAGAGCTTGTTTATAATAATGTACGACTTGCAGCACAGATTGCTATTGAGTATGCAAAACAGTAGAGTCAAGGCATGCCTT
>DAOWEB010000277.1 GCA_030638735.1 Spirochaetaceae bacterium | reverse complement strand
CTATAGCAGGGCCTGTAACAGCAGGTGCAGTAATTCTTCCTTTAGAGTTTCCATATGAAATTCTTGATGATTCCAAGGCACTTAGTGAGAAAAAAAGAGAATCTGCAGCAGAAATAATTATGGAAAAGTCTATTGCCTTTGGATTAGGATGGGTCTGGCCATCGGAAATTGATTCAATAAATATACATAATGCTTCATTACTGGCAATGAAATATGCATATGAGAACTTAAAAATTAAAGCTGACTTTGTAATGGTTGATGGCAAATTTATCCCTGATATTGCTACAGAAGCAGTAGCTATTGTAAAGGGTGATATGAAAATACGGGAAATTCAAGCAGCATCTATTCTGGCAAAATCAGCCAGAGACAGATGGATGATTCGTTATTCGTGGATAGATGACAGATATGGATTTGAAAGGCATAAAGGATATCCCACAAAAGATCACAGGCTAAGATGTATGGAATATGGAATTTCTTATATTCACCGGAAAAGTTATAAAATATTATAAAACAGGCTGAAGACAGTAATTATTTGATAACTGCTTCAACCCTGATTTAACAAAAAAGTTATCTTCTTTTTTTACTTCGAACAATAAAATCTGCAGCTTTTTGAAAAGATTCAACAAATTCCTCTATATCCTCTTCAAAAACCATTACAGAATGTCTTTCAAAGCCCTCTTCCCCATGTTTTTTACTTTCCACAATATTCAGGAATAAATCTCCATTCCTGTTCTCTTTAACATTAAAGAAATAAGTTCTTTTATCAGAGTTGGCTCTGGTAGAAAAAACTTCACCTCGTAATCCCATAATAACTTCCTGTTTCATATTAATTTTTTCAAGAGGATACTACTCTATCACTTAGTAATTTGCAACATCTACTTGACGCTGATAATGATATTTAGTATATATATGAGACCAAAACATAAGAACTTTCGGCTCTAATGTATAAATGCGTCTGTCGTATAATGGTATTACCTCAGCCTTCCAAGCTGATGACGTCAGTTCGATTCTGATCAGACGCTTAACTTTAGTCCTTGCATAGCAGGGACTTTTTTTATTAATAATTGTTTTACAGAAATTTGAGCACTATATTTAAGTTACTATGTATTGTGTTAAGAGACTGCCTATATAAGCTTTATTAATTTCTTAAAACTTCAGCTATCTTCTTAAGAAGAGAATCCATTGTGTATGGCTTCTGAAGGAATTTATATCCCTTTTCCTGGATCTCTTTCCAATTTGATCTTTCATCTGTATAACCGCTGGTCAGCAGAATTTTTAATTCTGCATTTCGTTCCAGAAGGAATTCAACAAGTTTAACTCCATTGATGTCAGGTAACATAACATCGCTGAAGATAATATTAAAAACACCTGATTCCACATCAAACATATCAAAAACTTCATTGACAGATTCAGCAGAAAATACATTATACCCATTTTCAGTAAGGACTTTTGCTGCAAAATTACGAAGGACTTTATCATCTTCCACCAGTAGGATTTTTTCTCCTTTCCCCATCCATTCGAGGGTTTGAACCTCAACCTTGGTTTGAATCTTTTCCTGCTTTTCCGTAGCAGGAAGAAATATTACAAATTCAGTTCCTTTATCAGGTTTGCTTTCTACATCAATCCATCCTCTATGCTGTTCCACTATTCCATAGACCACGGAAAGTCCCAATCCTGTTCCCTTTCCAATCGGTTTTGTAGTAAAAAAAGGATCAAATATTCTTGAAATTGTTAATTCATTCATACCGCACCCAGTATCTTTTATCGAAAGTGATACAAATTTGCCTGATCTTGATTGGGAACTAAATTCTGAATTTGAAATTTCTAAATTGATATTCCTTGAACTAATTGTCAACAATCCACCGTCAGGCATTGCATGACTGGAGTTTACTGCCAGATTCATTAAAATTTGATCCATATATCCAGGATCAGCTTCTATCGTCCATAGATGTTCCTCTAAATTTAAAGACATATTCACATTCTCCGACAGTAACCTTTTAAGCATTTTTTCAATTCTCCTGATAACATCATTTAAATTAAGTAACTTGATTTGAATATTCTGTTTTCTACCGAAAGCTAAAAGTTGAGAGGTCAGTGATGCGCCCCTGTTACCTGCTTCTCTAATATCTTCCATAATTGAATATATTTTATCGTCTTTATCAAGCTTTGAAATAAGATAATCACTGTATCCGAGAATGATACTAAGAATGTTGTTAAAATCGTGAGCAACCCCGCCTGCCAGCGTACCTATAGCCTCAAGCTTCTGGGCCTGAAACAGTTGTTCTTTAAGTTTCCTTTCCTCGGTAATATCTTCCTGTACTTCAAGAATATTTGTAAATACTCCATGTTTATCTTTTATTCCTGAAATGGACACTGAAACCCAGTACTCTTCTCCATTTTTCTTTATATTATTAAATTCTGTTCTTTTTATTGTATCATTTAAAACTTCAGCTATCATCTCATTTTGTTTATCCCGGGAGAAATTACCTTTATTCAAAATAATCGGATTCTTTCCTATCACTTCTTCCGCTGAATAACCAGAAACCCTGGTAAACGTGGGATTTACATATTCTATATTAAAATCGGTATCTAAAATAATAACAATAGTTGGACTCTGCTCAACTGCATAGGACAATTTTCTCATGCTCTCTTCTGTCTGTTTACGAGTTTTAATTTCTTCTGCCAAACTCTTCGTTCGTTCCTGTACCTTTTGTTCCAAATCTCTTCTGGACTTCTCAAGAGCATCTGTCATATGGTTAATTGAGATTGCCAATTTACCAATTTCGTCATTATTAACAACTTCAGTCCGATAGTTAAAATTACCCAGCATTATCTGTTCTGAAACTTTCATTAGATTTTTTATTGGTTTGGTTATTCCTCTTGATACCAAAATCACAATAAAGATAATAAACAGTATAATAAATCCTGATATAATTATTGCAGTAATTACTTGTTTTTTTACAAGAGAATACAATTCCTCAGAATCTCTACTTAAAATCAATCCTAATCTAAAATCAGTATTAATCACTATTGATCGATAGGCAGAAAGGGCATAAACACCCTTATAGTCTATAGACTCAATAAATCCATCCTGTCCTTCTATTGAAAGCAGAGCTGGATGTGTTTTAAGTTTATATTTAAATACTTCTGCATCTGATCCATCAGAAAGAGGATATTTCAGAGGTAATAAAAGTATTGAATCTTTGTTTATTAATTTAGTCTCAATTCTTTGAGTATTAACATTTAAATTACCAGTTAATCTTTCTCCTATGGATTTATATTCAATAGTAAGTACCATTATACCTACTACACTATTATTATCATTTTTAATAACCCTTCCAATATGGACATGATTATTTCCTTTATCTACACCATATTTACATTCTGTTATATATGTTGATTCGGTTATTAATGTATTTTGAAAGTAATTTCTGTCGAATATATTCTGTTGATGCATATTTATATCTGTAGTAATAATTATATGTCCGGAATTAGGATCTGCAATTAATATACTGCTATACCAGTCTGAACTGTTTTGTAATGTTACTATAGCTTCCATAAGCATAGTATATGTATAATCCCTGTTAATAGGTCCCAGAAGTTCAGAAACCGATCCATCTAGTAGTAAATTAGTAAATTCACCAGTTAAAATAGAAGTTCTGTTTACAATTTCCCTAATCTGAGTAAAACTCCTAATATCGTTACGCCAATCTTCTATCCAATGGAGGAACTCATCTTTTTTTGAACTGGCAATATAATCCAGATCCTGAAAAAACTCCTGTTCATTTTCTTTCAGCTGCCCCTTGTAATTAGTAAAAGGTATACCACCATATATTAGTAAGTCCATTAATGAAATTGCAATTATAAATATTAAAATAAAACTTATATTTAATTTTTGAGATATACTTAAATTATTCCAAATT
>DAOWEB010000262.1 GCA_030638735.1 Spirochaetaceae bacterium | reverse complement strand
ATGGGAGGTCCAGGCACTCAAACAATTACCATGGTTGCTCCTCCATCGGGGGAAACTGGTTATTTGGCAATAGCCCCGATATCTGCAAATTCCACTCCCGTAAGTGGTTCAGTGAGCTGGGTGGAGGCTACACCGAATTATCTGACAGATGTTGATGTTCCTGATCCTCAGCTTCGTGAGCTTTTGGAACATTATACTAGTAAGCAATTTACTACGGCTGCAAATCCAAATCCTGCAAATCCGGTGACAGATATAGATTTAACAACATTCAATGGTTTTATGACATGTGCTGGTGATGGGCATGGAGAATATACTGGTATTACAAACCTGAAAGGACTTGAATATTGTACCAATGTAAGTTTTTTATTGCTTAATAATAATGATCTTTCCGGTCCAGATGCCCATCTGGAGGTTCTTCAATCTATGACTGGTCTTACAGCATTGGATATGTGGGCTTGTAATCTACAGGATCTTGATTTTCTGGATCATCTGGTTAATCCAGGGTTTCATCATCTTAAAGTTTGTGAGAATCCTGATCTATCTCTTTCTGATATAACTTCAATTACAAATACAGAGTTTCCGGAGATGAAGCGACTTGCATTAGGTGGTTATGATACCACTGGAGATGGGATTAAGGATGATGTATCTGTTTCAGATTGGAACTTCATCATTGCTATGCTTTCAACTCATGGAAATCTTACTGAATTAACTTTATCCAATGTGGGCTTTTCAAACAGCATGTTCGCTGATCTTGTTTTAAATGTAATTACACCCAAAGCAACTGATTGGCAATGGCTTGATTTCTCAGCAAATCAAAATCTTACCGATATCTCAGATATAACCGGTTTATCCGGATTGCAATTGCTAAATTTAAGCGGTACTTCAGTAGACGATCTCAGTCCACTAAGGAGCCTTTATGATGATGATCTGGCATTTCATAGTCAATATCAAAATACAGATAGAGATATCGAAATTACCTATTGTGATATTGATCTCTGGCCTGGTAGCCCTAACAGAGTTGTAGTGGATTATCTTGTTGGAGAAGGTGTTAGAGTGGGTTATGAAGAGGGAAATGAGCTGATAGCACCTACTCCAACAACATTACTGTATTCTGGAGGATACATAAAATCCATTTACGAATACGATGGAACATTAGGTGGTAATGATGAACTTGTATCAGGTTTTGATAATGATGTTCGTGCAGCATTTTATCAGACTGCAAGTTTTTATTATGTTTCAGACAATAATGGAACTAAAGTCTATCAGATGATTAGCGGAGCATCCAATGATGCAGAAATAACTGGATTTGATTACATTGACTGGGATTCTTCTCTCTATAATGTAGAAGGCTCATGGTATTACTCAACACATGAAGAGAATCAATATCATGGTTTTGGACTTTACCAAATGGTATCTGGATCAGACAATGATATAGAAGTAACGGGTTTTGACAATGGCTTTGGGCAAAATTCAAACGGGCCATATTTTTATCACGATGGAACCGACTGGTTTTATACCGATAATCTAAATGATGAGAGTGGTTATGGTATCTATAAAATGGTGAAAGTTGGTGGAGAGCAAAATGGAGATTATACAAATGATATAGAGCTGGAAGGATTTGATTTTTCAGGGTCTTTAAGGCTTGCACCACAATCAAATGGTGGCAATATATATTATAATGGTAATTCCACCGGTGAACGCTGGTATGAATACAGTGAAAGCACAGCAGATACACTGCTGACAGGGTTTGATGTTGCCCCGGATGAAATGCAGATTCTGGAAGTCGGTTCTGATTATTACTATGTTCATAACAGGCAGGTGTTCAGAAAAGTTGATGGAACCCTTGATGATTTGAAATATACTGCTGTAGAGACAGATGATCTGATATTAAATATTTTTGGAAATGAAACATCATCTTTTTTTATAAAATATTATGATATGAATTTGTACCAGATACATGAAAATACTGCAGATACTTTAGTTACTGGTTTTGATCATTCAATTAGCAATTTTGGAGCTTTTGACGGGACTGACTTCTATTATCTTTGGGATGACCCAAATGATGGGAACAGAGCCATATATAAAAAAGTTGGTATGGAACCCAATGAAACAGGTTCAGATGATATTCTTAATACCGGGTTGGATCATCATCTAACACACCCGGCTTATTCATTCTGTGTTGTAGATGACTCCTTTTACTATTCATATGGTGGAAATATAATGGAAATTGTTGGCACAGAAAATAATTTTACCGGTTCAAATGATGTAGTTTATGCTACAGCAGATAGCGGAAGAATGATAGGACATTTTGTTAATTATGGTGGTCAATTCTATTATTCTGACAGGGGCAATAATAATATATACAAAGCCATATCCGGAGGAAGTGATGAACTTGTTTTCGATGGAAGTAAGATTGATGGGGATATGACAACCTTTGTTTTTCGTCCCTAAATAGATAAGAAAGCGCATATAGTATAAAAATTGATCCATACAATTTAAAAAGGCTAAAAAAAGTAAATCAGCTGCTCCTGACGGAGCAGCTCTTTTTTTGATTAATCCAAAAATCACCGTGGATCTTATCAATGCTCTAAATATTCAAACCCATCACCCCAAACAAGAATATCCAGTTGCTGCCTGGTTTCAGGATTCTGAAATCTGTGCAACCCCGGATAAAACCCATTTATAAGGATGTTCTCTTCAGTATTTGAGAATATTTGTGGATAAAAAGGGTTATCAGATATCCACTCTCCAGTTATAGGGATAGTAATTTCCTGCAATTCTCCTGTTTTGATTTTGTAGACCGAAAGAGAATTATATATTATGGCATCCATTAGTAAATTTTTATTAATTGACCATGGATCTCCTTCACACTCATCCTGGATTTCTTCAGATAATCTATTTATATTTAGATATTCAATAGAAATCCTTTTTTCCATCAGATCCAGGAGTAGATCGGCAAGAAAACCATCTTCCCAATTTAATTGTAAATTCTGCCCTGGAAGAAGGTCTGTAGTAAGAATTGCTCCTGCTGGTTTTAAATAGCCCGAAGGGTAACATGCTATAGGAATAGAACTTCCCTTTTCCATTTCTATACTAAAGCTGCCTTTCCATTCAATAACAGTACTTTCAATATATCCTGAAGTTCCAGGATATAAAACTATTCCTGTTTGTTTGTTACTATCCTGAAACCATGGAGGAGGTGCTTTAGGGAGTGAAACAGTAATTGTTCTGTAGTTAGTGAATAATTCACATCCATTTAAAAGAATTATAAATAGTAATAAGTATTTAGTCATATAATTATATATGGTCAAAAACTTATTTCTGCTTCAATTCCTTTAAATTTTTCTTGTATATTATCCTTATTTCTTTAAGTATTTTAGAATATTCCTCTGATCTGTAGTCAATATAGGTCCATGGAAGAGCCTGGAAATTCTTATTTATAAATAGAAGTGTAACTTCCCCATAGATACCTTTCTGCATAGGTACTCTGTGACCGTTATCCTTACTGGTAGCCAGGATAAACCTTTTTACAGAAAGCATCCCTGGATCCAGATTCACTTTTCTCTGATTATCAAGTAAAAAACTGTTTTCAATCTCATTTGTAAGAATCTTTATATCAGGGAGATTTTCCGGATCAATAAGATTATGAAAAGAGAGAAAAAATCGTTCAATTTTATTGCCCATTTCCAAATTATAGTAATCTGTATAAGTAAACTCTAATAGTTCACTTTTAAAATCAACAGGACCAAAGTTATCTTTTAGTATGTTAATTAATTTATCCAGCATTTCCCGTTTGCTTATAAGAACAGCTATTATTAGCTTCTCTGGTGTGAAGCTGGTGATATCTCCCATAAGTTCTCCTGTGATGATTGCATGATTTATAATTTTAAACGATAATGACCATACAATGGAAGCGAATAATGATTTTTTAATGGAACTTGAAACAGTTCTTGAGCAGCAGAGGGAATCCCTTGAAAATAAAGAATTTCAGGATTTAAAGGGGAATTTAAGGCTTTTTACCAGTGCCTATGATGGTATCTATAATTTATTTCTTAAAAAGGGTCTGGTTACTGAGGATCCTTATAAGTATGAGCAAAAAATTTCTGAAATAACACCTCCTTCAAGTGATTCTGTTTTAGATTCAGAAAAAATTAATGCAATCAGTCAAAGATTATCAGTTTATGATTCCCAGTTGGATTTTCTTAATAACTTTTATCAGTTTAGTGCTGATTTTATTACAATGCCCAGAATAAAAAAAATAATTTTACTGATAAAATGGGTTAAGTGGGAAAAGCTTTCTGAAGCATCCATGGACATAAATACAAAGATATTAGCTGAGCTTTTTGGAAGAATTACCCAGGGAACAGACAAAATGTCTATAAGCTTGATAAATGATTCCTTAAAAAGGATGTGTGATCTAAGTAAAAAGATTGTCTCTATCCTAAAAATAATTTCAGTGTACCAGCGGGAGAAATATAAATTTGATATTCGTGGTAATATTATAATTCAATTGGGAATAACTCCCAAAGATATGCAGGCTGAACCAGAAGATACTCTTATAAAAATTAAGCAGAATTTTGTTAAGGTTATGGGGAAGGGCATCCCTTTTTATTCTGAATTAATTAAAGAGATTTTTGCAGAAGAAGGAGTGACCGAGGGAGACTCCCTAAAATCTGAACTCATAAAAAAGCTAAGTCAAAAAAAAGTGAAGAAGGAAGAAAAAAAAGAAATTAATTACAGACAGCTTTTAATGGATGCAGTAAGGGTTCTTTCAACTGTATCTATTCCTCTGGAACAGGCTTTAAATAAGCTGGATTTTAATAATTCTCTAATTAAAGAAAAAACACTTTCCTTCGGGGATAAATTTAAACTATGGATAATGAATTTCTCACAGAAAGAATCTGAAAAAAAAATTATAGCTATTGAAATTTTTGATGAAAGACTTTCAAGTAATAAAACTATACAACTTAATTTTACGGAATATCTGGAAGATGGGAAGAAGAAAATGAGGACTATGGCTGCTCTTAGTAATAAGGTAAGCACTATATACCGTAAACTTGAAACTGCATCCGAAGATGCAGTCCTTAGTTTTATAAGTAAATCTCTTGAAGATATTACTATTATCGCCGGCAAGCTGGACCCTGTTAATACATACCTTAAAAGTGAGGCAGGAAGAGATCAGCGAAAATCTCTGAAGGGAGTTAAAATAGAGTATACCTCAATAAAAAACATCCTTGTTAAGACTAATCAAAAAAGGCATGAGTATATCTCCAGAATGGAAGAGATAGAGCAAATGAAAAAACTGGGTGTTTTGTAAATAAGCTATTTTAATCTACTTTATATTTTCCAAGAACCCTTAGATCTTCCGAGAAGTTTCTTAGTTTATCCAAAGCATTTTCGAAAGCATGACTGTCCTCTGGAATATCTACAGATAAAAAGAACATATATTGCCATGGTTTTCCCTGGATTGGTCTTGATTCCAGTTTGTTCATGTTTATTCCACTATCAGCAAGAACTTTCAGACAGCTGAATAATGCTCCAGGCTTATCGGGTGTTGAGAAAACAAAAGCTGCTCTGTTTGCCTGTTCGTATTCAGCTCTGTCGGCTCTGGTTAAAATAAAAAACTTTGTATAGTTTCTTGGATTAGTTTCTATGCTCTCTTTAATAATATTCATTCCATATACTCTTGCCGCTTCTTCGCCTGCAATAGCCGCACAGGAAGGATCCTTTAAATCAGATAGATGTTCAACAGCTCCTGCTGTGTCATAGAAGGGTATTCCTTTCATCTCTTTATGTTTTTCAAAAAAATCAGCACATTGAGCTAATCCCTGAGGGTGGGAATATACTTTTCTTATATCTTTTAAGACAGCACCAGGCATTCCTATAAGATTGTGGATTATTCTAAGTTTATATTCACCTACCACTGCAATATCAGGATATCTTAGAAGTAAATCAATATTTTCGTTTATAGTACCTGCAAGAGAGTTTTCTACAGGAATTACACCAAATGAGGCTTTCCCCTGCAGAACTGTTTCAAATACATCAATAAACTCCGGCTGGGGTACTGCAATAACATCATCTCCAAAATAACGATGGATTGCTTTTTCACTGTAGGCACCCTGTACTCCCTGGAATGCAATGTTTTTATCAATAATATTTGATGCTTTATCTGTAGTTCTTACATTTATCGGCCTGTTTTCATGTATTTTTTCAATTTCTTTACCAACTACCGGAGAAAGGGCCTGAAGATCACGCATTAATTTTTCAAATTCTTCAGGATAAAGGGACTGGGGACCATCTGACATTGCATTGTCCGGATCCGGATGAACTTCTACAACCAGGCCGTCAGCACCGGCAGCAATAGCTGCAAGGGCCATAGGAGGTACTTTTGCTCTTAATCCTGTAGCATGACTGGGGTCTACAATAATTGGAAGATGACTTAGTTTCTGAACAACAGGAATTGCAGAAAGGTCCAGAGTATTTCTGGTATAAGTTTCGAATGTTCTTATTCCACGTTCACAGAGAATAATATTATCTGATCCATGTGCCATTAAATATTCTGCTGCCATAAGCCATTCTTCAATTGTTGCAGACAGCCCTCTTTTTAGAACAACAGGCATCCCTATTGCTCCTACAGCCTTAAGCAGTTCAAAATTCTGCATGTTTCTGGCACCAATCTGGAATACATCAACATAATCTTTCATCATATCTACGTATTCTGTACCGACTATTTCTGAAACAACAGGAAGTCCGACAGAGTCTCCTGCATCTTTTAAAATCTTAAGTCCTTCTTCTCCCATTCCCTGAAAAGAATATGGTGATGTTCGTGGTTTAAAAGCTCCGCCTCTAAGCATTACTGCACCCGATTCACGCACAGCCTGTGCTGCCTTAAACATCTGTTCTTTTGATTCAACTGCGCAGGGGCCGGCGATAACAGCAATCCTGTTACCTCCAATTTTTACCCTGCCAATATTGACAATTGTATTTTCTTTTTTAAGTTCTCTGGAAGCAAGTTTGTATGGTTTTGAAATAGGGATTACCCTGCTGACACCAGATAAAATTTCTACCTGTCTTAGATCAATACTAATATTTCCAACAGCACCAAAAATAGTTTCCGCTTCACCAATAATTTCACGTACCTTGAAGCCTTTATCTTCTAAAAAACTTCTAAGATATTCTTTATCTCTTAAATTTATATTCTGCTTTAAAATTATAATCATAAAGATAAGCTATTTATTTAATAAGATAGTGTCAAGTAATCAATTGTTGTTCTGCTAATAGAAATGTTCATATAGATATAATAAAAGTCTACAGCCTTAATATACATGTCAATTAGTATTAAAACTCCTGGAATTAAGTACATACCTTACAGAATCTGTTTCATTCCCTGCGCTGTCAATACTGCGATCTGTTACCATAGTGTCCATTATAAAAGCATCAATTTCTTTTTTATAATCCATAATCTTTGATATATAATCCAATGTCATTTTTGGCGTTCCGCTACCGGTAACTCTTCCGCTTCCGGCATTATACATAGCAAGCCCAACAATCTCATTACCGCCTGTTTTAATTGATTTTGCAAGATATGCCAATCCATGTCCGGCATTTACTTCAGGATTAAAAAAATCTGCTTCTGTTAAATTCGGAAAAGACTTACTGTTTAATTGGAACAGACCTCTGTCGATAGAACTTGAATTACTATTTACAGCATTTGGATTATAGGAACTTTCAGCAAAAGCCAGTGAAAATGCAAGAGAAACCGGAATATCATTGTTGCTTGCATTTCTAAGAATTATGTCTGTAATTTTAGTAGAACCGGTTAGCTGATCAAGATAACTGACAATGTGATTTCTTGTCAGTGGATTTCTATAAAGATAAAGGCCCAAATCTTCAGTTTTTGAAAGCTGTATGGGCAGGCCTTCTTTCTTTTTTAAATCCAGTTCCGGTATTTCAAATTCAGATTTACTAATTTTATCTGATAAATCATTAGTATTTCCAGTTGATATTGATTGTGTGCATGTCAGGATAACTGGCAGTATGAGTGCCAATATTATTAAATTTTTAATGGTAATCCCCCGAATAAATTTATTTCTTTTACAAAAAAGAGATTTATTCATTATTGGAGATAAAATTCAAGTATTCGAAAGGCAAATTGGAGCCGATTGTTAACGTATTATCTATTTTGTAAAGATTTCCCGGAAGCTTGATCTTTTATTAATAACTCGTTAACCTAAATATAGTATGAAGGTTAACGTTACCCGTAAGTCTATACTTGGGACAATTAGAAAAAATACTTCCTGGATATCAGGAGAATCTCTAAGTCGAAAATATAGTATCAGCAGAGTAGCTGTATGGAAGCATATTAAAGCTCTTCAGGACGAAGGGTATATTATAGAATCCGGTCATAGGGGATATAAGTTGTCAGAAGAAGGGGACAACCTCTCTTCGCTGGATTTTATTCCATCTGAAAAGATTCATGTTTACAGAGAGCTTGAATCTACTATGTATGCAGCTGCTCAGAGAATGCAAAACCCCGAGGGAGAGTCTGATGATTTTATCATTCTGGCCGATCATCAGCTTGCTGGTATAGGAAGAGATGGAGAAAGCTGGACTTCTCCTAGTGGAGGAATCTATATGACATGTGTTATAAACAGATCTCTCCCTCTCTCCGAGGCTTCCCTGATTCCTTTACGGGGAATATTGACAGTACTGCAAAGTTTGGAATCCTCAGGAATACCTAATCCTCATTTTCGCTGGCCTGGAGATATTATGATTCAGGACCGGAAGGTAGGAGGTGTACTTGAGGAGTATCATATCCGGGGAGGAGAGATTCTATGGTATGCTTTGGGAATAGGTATTCATATAAATGATGATTTTTCCGGACAGGATGTAACATCAGTTGCGGATATTACAGGTATCAATCTGAACCGGCGAAAAATTGTTCGTCTTTTTAAAGATATATGGGAAAAAAATCTCTGTTTAACACCTGCAGATTTATGTAAAGATCTGACCACTTATTCTCTATTCCTGCATAAGCATGTCAGAATTCACACCCGTTTAAATGAGATACTTGAAGGGATTGCCCAGTCCATTGATACCGAAGGCAGACTTTGTCTGGTGTCTGATAGTTATACTACCCGGGTATTATCCGGGGAGAGTATAAAACTTACTATAAAAGGAAAAATTTATGAATAAAATACAAATCAGAAGAACCGTACTTACTGCTGTATTTACAGCACTTATTGCAGCCGGAGCATATGCCGCTGTTCCTGTTGGCCCGGTACCCATTGTTCTGACAACTCTTTTTGTTGTTCTAAGCGGACTTCTTGGCGGAATTAGAATTGGGGTATCCAGTGTTTTGGTCTACCTTCTTCTTGGAATACTCGGGCTTCCTGTTTTTGCCGGAGGGGCCGGAGGATTTGCAGTGATTACCGGACCTACTGGCGGTTACCTTGTTGGTTATCTTCTGTCAGCTGCTGCTGCGGGTCTTATCTTTCGTCCGGGTAAAATAAATTCCAGGGCACTGATGATTTTTTTAGTATCCCTTGCTGCTTTAACAGCAGCTGCAGTTATCTATGTTCCTGGACTTTTCTGGCTGAAACTGTCCTTAGGTCTGGAATGGGGCAAAGCCCTGAAAATTGGTATGCTGCCGTTTATTCCAGGTGATTTAATTAAAACAGCAGCTGCAGTTGCTCTTTCTATTCCTCTTAAAGAAAGATTTGTCTCTTTTCTGAAAGATGACTAATTATGCTTGAAGTAAAAGGACTAAGCCGAACTTATCAGGGGAACCATAAGGTTTTGAACAATATACATATCTCTTTTCCGGAAGGTTCTTTTACAATTATTGCCGGACCCAATGGATCCGGGAAAACCCAATTGATGCGGCATCTTAACGGTTTACTCAAACCTCAGGAAGGAGAAGTTCTTCTTGGAGGCATTTCTATCCGGAAAGATCTTGCAGCTGCCCGCAAAAGGGTTGGATTGGTGTTTCAAAATGCAGACAGTCAGATTGTGGGGCAGACAGTTGCTTCTGATATTGCTTTCGGTCCTGAAAATCTTAAATGGCCCAGAAATAGAATCAATAATAAGGTACAGGAAATTGTAGAAGATCTGGGGCTTGACGAGTTGAAAGATCGAAGACCTCATACTCTGTCAGGAGGAGAAAAGAAGCGGGCGGCATTGGCTTCTGTGCTGATAATGGAACCGGAAGTCATTGTTCTGGATGAACCCTTCATTGGTCTGGATTATACCGGAGTGAGTGATGTTCTTTCTGATATTGTACGTCTCCATAAAGAAGGAAGAACCATTATCCTTATTACACATGATCTGGAAAAGGCACTGGCCCATTGCAGCCGTCTTATTCTTATGAATCAGGGAGATATCTGTGCACAGGGAGATCCCGGGGATCTTTTACATCTTTTGGAGCAGTATGGAATAAGAAAGCCATGGGGGACTGACCGGCCTCTAAAGAGTATGACATGGCTGAATTCCTGATTTTCCATTATCAGAGAGGAAACAGCACCCTGCACAATACTGATGTTTTAATCAAATTGGCAGGTATGCTTTGTTTTAGTATTTTGTTACTTCCTGTCAGTCTGTTCAGGCTGACAGTTCTGATCCCTGTAATTGTTACTGCGCATCTGTTCTCTTCTATCAGGATGAGGACTTACATTAGGGAGAGCTGGTTTTTCATTATTATGGGAGCAGTTATTCTTGTATTCAATTCTCTTTCAAGCGGATCTGTAATTACCGGTGTACTGAGAGCCTTCCGTTTCTTTCTGATTTTATGGATGGCACTTCTTTTTACATTTACTACGGATCCCATGTCAGTAAGTTCAGGGCTTTATTGTCTGTTAAAACCTCTTCGCTTTATTCCAGCAAGAAGGTTCAGTACTATAATAGGGCTGAGTTTGACTATGCTTCCCTTAATACTGGATCAGATGCGGGAGATTAGAGAAGCAATGTTATCCCGGTGTGGTATGAGCCCCAGGACCCCTCTGCGGAATATAATACGAATGGGGATCCCTCTCATTGACGGTATTTTGATAAAGGCGGAAGACTTATCCGATGCCATGGAATCGCGTCTTTTTACAGAGGATGCTACTCCACCGGAGAAACAATCAAGTGACCGGGGATATATAATTATACTGGTACTGCTTCTCATCACTGCAATAATTCTGCTGGGGGAGCAATTTATTTCAGGGGATGGATTTTCCGGTTTATTGATAAAGCCTTATTGATATATTCATTAATCTCTTTCAATAATGTATAATTTCCTATGGAACTTGCAAAACTTGGTCTTGGCTGCTGGGCATTTGGTGAAGACTGGTACTGGGGCAGCCAAAGTCACAGTAATTCAGTAAAAACTATCCAGGCGGCTCTGCGAGGCGGCATAAAGCATTTTGATACTGCAAGATCTTACAGTAATGGACGTTCGGAACAGATTACCGGTCAACAGTTAAAACATAATCGTGAAGAAGATATTATTGCCACAAAAACCACCTGGCTCCCTGCAGACAGTGTGGAAAAACAGATCAATATTAGCTTGAAAAGACTCTGTACAGACTGGATAGATATCCTTTATATTCACTGGCCGAAACCGGGAGTCGATTTCCGTCCTATGATGGAAGTTTTGGAAAAAATGAGATTTGCAGGTAAAATAAAGAATATCGGTGTAAGCAATTTCAGTATTCAGGACATTGAGTTACTCAAAGGTGCAGGGGAAATTGATTATTATCAAACAGGATATTCTCTTATCTGGAGATTTCCTGAAAAAGAAATAATCCCGTACTGTACAGATAAGGGTATTAAAATTATTTCCTATAGTTCATTGGCTCAGGGAATACTGACAGATAAATTTGATATTAGTAAAAGATTTCCACCGAATGATCCCCGAAATAAATTGGCATTTTTTTATGATGACAGCAGTCAGCATGTTAAAGCCTTTCTTAAAGCTTTTAGAGAGATTACCTTAATGGCAGAAATCAGTGTATCCAAACTTGCTCTTTACTGGTCTCTGACAAGACCCTGGATGGATACAGTCCTGGTGGGATCAAGAAACAGGAAGCAAATTGAAGAGAATATTTCTTCACTAAATATAGATCCGGATCCTGAAGTAATGTTAAAAATTACTGCACTTTCTGATGAACTGTTTAATAATATGCCTATGAGGGATAATATCTTTAATCATGATCCTTCAGGACGAAACTGATGCTGATACCTAAAGGGAGAAGTCTTAAGACAATAGAAATAAAAAAATCACGGTTTATTTCAATAGGAATGTATGTCTCCTCTGCAGAAGAAGCCAAGGAAATAATTAAGGCAACCCGGAAGGAGTATGCTGATTCCTCCCATGTTGTACATGCGTTTTTCAGTGGTAAAAATGCTGATATATTTGGATTCAGTGATGACAGGGAGCCTTCCGGTACTGCAGGCCGACCTGTTCTGGAAGTTTTGAAGGGTAGTGGCATAACCAATATAATTGTGCTTGTAATTAGGTATTTTGGAGGTACAAAGCTTGGAACCGGAGGACTTGTAAAGGCTTATACTGAAGCTGCCCAACTTGCACTTAAACATCTAGCGGTAGAAGAGCTTATAAATAAAATTAGTTTTAAACTTGATCTCACATATGGTCTATATGACCAGATTTGTAAAATTCTGAAAATACATTCAGCAGAGTTTGAAGAGCCTGTTTTTGATACCCAAATTCATATTTCAGGAAGTATTCCGGAAAAAGAGCTAAATGCTGCTGCTGAAGCTATTAGGGATGTTTCTTCAGGGCAGGTTAAGATTTTGACAGAATAGCAGGAATTAAGCATAGCCTGGATGTAATTATTCTGTGTTTCCCCTTTTTCTATTCTTCCCATTCCGAAATCTCAAACGAGCCAATTTCCGCCGCACGGGTAATACTTTCAGTTTTAATTGCCAAATAGGAATACCCGGCTGCCAAAGCGGGATCTTTTTCTCCAATTGTCAATAGTGCCTGATTGGCGGCCTGATAATCTTCAATTGAAGAGCTGGCCTTTGCGATACCAAGCAGGATTCGCTGATTGTCCGGAGCCTGCATTAAAGCACTCTTATAATATGCCAGTGCTTTGTGAGGTTCATTCTTTAATAGGTGCAGATGTGCTAAATTTACTATGGATGGTAAATTATTACTTAAATTGAGTGCTTCAAGGAATTCGGTTTCGGCTTTACTATATAAACCAAATTTAGCATAAAGCACACCCAGGGAATTTCGAGGACTGGCATTATTAGGTTTCTTTTTTATTAGGGCTGTTATTTGAGCAACCCTCGACTTAATCTGTGCCTGTACTATAAGTTCCAGCTCTCTTGTATATCTTTTTGTAAATAAATCGTTATCAGGAAGTTCAATAACAGTTGATGCAGTAGGGAATCCGACAGGCTGATAGATTTTCCATGCTTCATGTAATGGATAGATCTGAGCATCACCATCTTTATGATATCTACGCCATTGTTGGGCTCCGGTTTTCCAGGCAGTTTGAAAATCATTCTTTATTTGAGTAATTTCAACCGGAATCCAGACTTTATCCTCATGAAAGATTAAATTCTCAGGATTCTCAAACATTCTTTTTGCTATTGAAGGTTTCATATCTAAAGAAAAAGCAGTATAAATATGACCGGGAACTGTGATAAAGGCTGTTTCGATCCCTATGGACTCCAATAAAGCATTATAAAGAATCGAAAGATCATCACAGTCTCCTGCCTTATAGGACAAGGTTTGATTAGGAAACTGTAAATAATCAAGGTTAAGACTGTCCTCAGAAAATTCAGTATAAGGTGTTGTAGGATCAATTACATAACGCACTCCGAACATAGATAACGCTTCAAAGATTCCCATCCCCATTGAAAATTCATCACAGACAGCTTTTTCATTTTTATCCTGGATAATACTTGCCACATTTTTAGAAAAGTTTAAAACCATTGGGTCTTTGGCTGTAACAAATGAAGCTGCTTTGCGATCATCGTCCCATGTCATGGCATTACGATGGTGAATGAAGATAGACAAGGGTACTGTAGTCGTAAAGACATTACCTAAATAATTATACTTAACCTTGATTTGACCTGAAACCTTGGTCTCTTCTGTAATACTTAAGGTTTTATCTGTAAATAAAGCATAAATCGGAACATCCTTCATGCCTCCCCGGGGTATATCTTTAAGTTGAGCACAAATTTTAGGCTGATCCATATATTGTTTAACATAAAAACTTACTTCAATATCAGTAATTTTACCCTTTTCACTATTAATAATAGTAATTTCGCCAAGAGGATTATTATCATAGTATTGATAAAATACAGGGAAAACAGGATTAAGGTCAGGTGATATTTTAATATTACCTTTTTTTGAACCTGAACCGATTTTCCAGGCAGCATTCAGATATATGCTTATCCCATCAAATAAAGCGGGGTCTGCCATGAATTTCCTATATGCCGCTCCCAGCCCGAG
This sequence comes from Spirochaetaceae bacterium, assembly GCA_030638735.1. GTDB lineage: Bacteria > Spirochaetota > Spirochaetia > B11-G9 > B11-G9 > JAJRQE01. The sequence continues at coordinate 5,333 of DAOWEB010000262.1, read as the reverse complement.
TTCAATGGCAGGTGTCAATTGATACATGGCTTCAGCTTCTGCAGCAAGAAACAGATTACCACCGGTATCATCCTCAAAAAAACGGACAAAATAGCCCCCCGATGCTGATAGTTTTATGTTAAGCTGGGAAAAAGGTGAATAACTAATACCAGGACCTACTCCAAGTGAGACAATAGACATACTTGAATTTATCTGGTCTACCGGTATTAGGGAAAAATCAAAATATCCCCGGGCAAATAGAGGATTGATAAATGTAAGATTATAATCGGCTTTTAAAGCAGCGCCGCCACCTGTATTGAAGGTATCTGAGCTGTCCGAAACAGGAATTATTACATGGGGTTTAAGACTTAAGGATAAATTATTTAAATCCTGAGCCTGGCAGAAGATACTTAATATCAATAATAAGATGCAAAGAACACTAACCTTTTTTATCATAATAAACCTCTACAATTATTCCTACAATTTTTAATACAATCAGAGATACCTAATCCCAATTATCTCCGGCGTCTATTGATTTTGCGAGCTTAATACGATTACTTGAATCATCATAATAACTGATAAATATATAGTCACCATCAATAGCTATGGCAGTTGTTTTTCCCACATTAGCAGCATTATCAACTGTAACAGGGGTTGACCAATTTGTACCTGAGTTAGTGGATTTAACAAATTCCAAAGATATGTTGGTCGCATCAAAGTAGGCAATATAAATATTGCTTCCATCTACAATTATAGATGGATATTCACCCACATCATCTGTTGAATCCAATAAATCTGTAGTCCAGGCAGCAGAATATGCGCCTGTTCCTCCAGTAGTTGAGATTGTACAATAAAGATTCCCACCACTATGGTGAGCAATATAGATATCATTTCCATCAACTGCATCACCAACAGCATAAACAGAAGTATAATCAGAGGCTCCCTCATAGGCTCCATAACCATTGCATAATGTACGATTACCGATAGCAGAAAGGTAACCATCATACACAAAATATCTTGTGTAGGCGCTGCCATCATAGGCAATGGCAGCTGACATAGCTTCTAAATCATCAAAGGGGCTGGTATCAAAAGCTGTGGCAGTGGACCAAGTTGTCCCGTTATTAGTGTAATCATATGGAATGTCTTCTCCTGTGCCGTAATAGGTAGTAAGGAACAAACGGTTTCCATAATGTCCCAGGCCTGGGCGGGTATAGGTGCCGGGATATGTCCGACTATCCCGGGAAAAGGGACCTGACCAGGACGAGCCTCCATTTGAGGAATACATGGTATAAATATTATCTCCGCTGTTTTTAATATCAAGAAACGAAATATATAGATAAGTTCCATTCACCTTAATCGAGGGATAGTAAATTTCACCATTTGCGTTTGAATTAGACACCAATGTTGAATAACTAAAAGATTCACCTCCATCTGATGAGTGTGCCAGACGTAAGTAGTTATAGTTTAATGTTCCCTCATATGAATAAAGAACATATACATTATTCCCATTCACAGCTAAAGCCCCTGCACATTTTGTATCATGCAGGTTGGAAGTACTGTCAACAAATTTAATTCCATGCCAGGGATGCGCTGTAATGTAATCTGTTTTATTTTCGTCATCAGTAGAAGCTAAAGAGTCTGTGACTGTTAAAGCAACCGTATATATACCTGGATCATCATAAGTATGGGGTGGATTTTCAAGAGTTGAACTTTCCCCATCACCAAATGTCCAATCCCAACTGATAATATCCCCTGCTGAGTTATCTGAAAACTGAACAGTTAAGGGATAATCACCTTCCGTAACATCAGTAATAAAGTCAGCATGTAATTGAAGATATACATCAATATAATCCGTTTTAATTTCTTTACCTGTTCCACCCGGACCATTAACTGTAAGACAAACAGAATAGCTTGTGTGGGCTACCGTTGTTTCAAAAGAATGGGTTGGATTTTCTTCGGTGGAATCTGTAATACCATCATTATTAAAATCCCATTCTATACTGTTTATATTACCTGTAGATGTATTGGTAAAAGTAACCTGCAGTGGAGTTAATCCAATAAGTGGATCAGCTGAGAACAGCGCAACAGGGGGATCAGTAGCAGTTTGTGCTTCAATTGCTTCCTGAATCGGATTTAAAAGCTCAGCATCGCAGGAGAAAAAGAAACTAAGCAAAATGAGAGGAAATAAATAAAAAAATGATTTATAGAGATTAATTCTACTCATATTACTCTCCAAAAATGAATTGCTGTACTTTTGATGTAAATATAGCACAAATCTATAGAAAAAAAATAATATATGGATTTATTTTCTGACAAATTGTATTTAACCCCATCAAAGGGAGCAGTAAACATTAGTATTGACCAGGCAATTACAAAATACCTTGTATATCTTCGGTGGAGTTTTTAATTTTAGTCTGTGATATAGTTATCTGTATACTCCAGGCTGGTCGCAACTTCGTTGCCTGGTCGGGACTCCGTCCCTGCCTGGCAATGCAACCGTTGCAGCTCGCCAATGAGTCGTACCGGAAGAGCGAAGCGATGAGGAATGATTTCAGCAACCCCAGGAGGCATGATATGAAAGAAATCCGGAAACTGATGATTAGGTTATCTATAATCCTTTTTGCATCTATAATAATTTTTGCCTGTGCCAGTACCGAAAAATCCTTAACAGATGAAGGTGAAAATCCAATGGAATCAGAAAATACTTTGACTGATGGTGGATCTGCTGATACTTCAAAGGAATCAGAACCCATTATAGTTGAGGCTGATGATGAGAGTGAAGATGCTCCGGCATCGGAATTATTTAAGTCAAAAAAAGAAGACAGTATGGAGGAGCCTTCTGTTTCTGCAGATCTAAGCTCCCGGGGTGCGGAAATTTCTATTTTAGATGGAGAAGTATTAACTTTTGCTGAAGAAGACGGATCTTTAGATGGAGGTTCTCTTTCCTCAGTATCTATGAGAGCCACTGCTTCACCTCCCTCAGAATCAGGTTTAAAGGCTGGTTATTCCGATGATAACAGGCAGTTTAATTATTTTGTAAATTTCCTGGAGGAATATAATACAGTTCCCCATTTAAATCTTGATATAAGTGAACGTATTATTTTCAATGTACAGGACATAGATGGACTTGGTATTCCCAATGCCGTAGTTTCAATAAAATCCGGGGGTAGTACTATTATTACAGGGACAACTTTGGCAGATGGAAGTTTCAGGTTTTTCCCATCCCTCTTTAGTAGAGAGTTTAAGAACTTTGAAGTTCTGGTTGAGGATTTAAGCAGCGGTAAGAAAACAGGGGATCAATTTTCAAGAGATGGAAGAAGAGAGATTGATCTTATTCTTAATACAAAAAGAGATCTGGAGGAGCATATACCTTTAGATATCCTTTTTATACTGGACACAACAGGAAGTATGGGAGAAGAGATTCAGCGTCTTAAGGCAACTATACAACTAATTCATCTTAACCTCAGCTCCCTTTCTACGAAACCTCACCTGCGCTTTGGACTTGTATTATATAAAGATGATGGTGGTGAGGAATATAGAACGCAGATTGTTCCTCTGACTGATGACCTGGATAAATTCCAGAAAGAACTTAATATGGTAGAGGCATACGGGGGCGGTGATACTCCGGAAGATCTCCAGGCTGCTCTGGAAGATTCTATGAAAAAGATAAAATGGAATAAAGATGGAATACGTCTTGCTTTTATTATTACCGATGCTCCTCCTCATCTGGATTATGGACAGGAGTTTGACTATGTAAAAGCCTCTATTGAAGCAAAAGAGCGGGGCATAAAGATCCATTCTGTAGGTACTGGCGGACTGCCTCTTGATGGGGAATATATTCTCCGTCAGATTTCCCAGTTTACATCGGGAAGATATATTTTTCTCACCTATGGAGAGGGTGGAGAGTCAGAGGGGGGAACGGCTGGAAGTGTAAGTCATCACACAGGCTCTAACTTTCAGACAGATAAGCTGGAAGCAATAATTATCCGATTTGCAAAAGAGGAGCTTAGTTATCTGTCAGATAAACCCCTGGATTTGGATGATCCCTTTTTCGAAGCAAATAAAATTGATACTGAAGAGAAAGAAGAAACTCTTGATACACTTTTTAATATGGCCATAGAGCAGCTTAGAGATTACTCATCTTATACGGTGGATTCAAAAACCAAAGCTGCAGTAGTTCCATTCAGCTATAAGCAGGAGGAGCTTAGTCTGGATGCTGAATATTTTACAGAAAGATTAATTCTATCCGCCGAAATCTCAGATATCTTTACCCTCGTAGAACGGAAAGATATTCAGAAAATTCTGGAGGAACAGAACCTTCAGTTGTCCGGAATAACAGAGGGAGAAGATGCAGTTAAGATAGGACAGATTCTTAATGCAGACGTTCTTATAACTGGTAACATCTTTGTAGGGGATGATTCTTTTGAGCTTTTTCTAAGGCTGGTTCGTGTTGAGACAGGGGAGATACTGAGCGTTACAAGGTCGGTTATTGATAGGAAGCTTGGAATTAGGTGATAGATTATTATAGGAGGGGGAGTTCTCTTATTTACAGTTAGTGACTACTGCAATCGTTGGACCCCCTCTTTAATTCTCCCCCTGGCTCCAAACCTGCTTTTCCGCACAGCTTTTTCCGGCTATCGCCGGGCTGCACGGGCAGTTTTTCCACCACCCCTGGTGTTTTTTGGGTTATCATAGCCTCTTTTTCTTTATGCTAATATATTGGAGTTCATATTTTTTGCTTTAAATGAAGTGGACTTTGGGGTAAAATATGGGGAGTGGAATTAAGAAATTGTCCTTTTGTATAATAGAAAGTCGTGGATTATTTTTCTTGGATAATGTTGGATGAATAAAGAGTTATACAGGATTTGAGGCAATAGTTATCTAATTAATCATAATAAGTATAGTATTTTTTTATGGATAAATAGAGGTGTTTTGTAAGATAGTATACTTTAAATAATGGTGGTACTAAATGATTAGTGAAATCTTTAAAGAATACTTTGCAGAATTCCAGGATGAGATTGATAAGATGCTTAGTGATCCAAATCAACCTGAAAAATTCGTTAAAACTAGTTTCTCTTATAATTTTTCAGATTTCGATAAGGAAGAATTAGCTTTTGATAAAATTGAAAAAACAATGGCAGTATACTTTTTTTTTGAAAACGGTTTTTTAGGTCGTGATATATATCAATTGAAACAGGTTATGATGGAGATTCTTTATATTTTAAAATATTTAGACTGTAAAGGGTTGTCAGAAAGTGATAAAAGCTTTTTAGAAAATAGAATAACCGTAAGTTTTTATTTTCTTCTTAACTGCGTATACAATATAAAGGAAAAAATATTGGCTTTTGTTTCAT
>DAOWEB010000116.1 GCA_030638735.1 Spirochaetaceae bacterium | reverse complement strand
TATGGCTCCCAGGGTTGGGATTGTTGCAAATATGCAGGCTAATGCAGCGTTGGAAATTTTACTGGGAGAATGGAAATGATAAGTGTGAATAATAATTCCTATGACTGGTCTCAGAGTATGAACATATATAAACTATTTAGGATTATGGGATATAAACTTCAAAAACCGGCTGTTCTGATAACTGTAAACGAAACTGTTATTAGACGGAGTGAATGGGATGATTTTTTTATACCTGAAAATGCAAAAATAACTGTTTTAAATCTTCTGCGGGGAGGATGAAACAATATATGGGGAGACGTAGCGTGCTATACAGCACGCTACGTCTCTACGTTTTTAATTATCTAATATCTTGATTTTCTCCAATACTATTGTTATACTCTACTCTCCTGAAGGAGGGCTGCTTTGATTGATCTGTCTTTACTCAATGAAACAACTGCGATTATTGCAAATAATTTAACCCCTGTCGAAATAGAAAGTCTGGGTAAAATTATATATTCACCATACGATGGTCATAAAGCTGCAGGTGTAAAGAATCATATTACCATGTCTTCCAGAAAGTGCGCTAATGCCCTGGTTCAGTTTATTAATAAAAGCAAAAAAACATTCCAGCTAATTAAATTAATTATTGAAATGGATGACAGTTCATTAAACGGTAAAGTAAAAAATATAGAAGGACTGGAAGCTTATTTAAATAAACTTATAAAAAGTGATATATATTACGATTTTAAAAAACGTAAATTACACCATTCTAAAAAAAATGCCCAAAAAATGATTAATTGGGGAGTACTGAAAGATGGAAAAACATATCCTATAACAATTATGAGCCTTGATATAGTAGGAAATTCCAAAATGGTAAAAAAGCATGGAACTAAAACTATGGAAAAGGTTTATTTTCATTTAAGATCTTTTGTAGAAAAGAAAGTACACGACTATGACGGCAGAATTTGGAATTTTGCAGGAGATGGGGGTTTAATTGCTTTTACCTCAAAGAACCACGTAATGAGATCGGTACTATGTTCCCTTGATATAAGAGCAGCTCTTTCTGTATTTAATATACATCCGGATATTCCAATTAAAGATAATATTATTCTGCGCCTGGCTCTTGATACCGGAAAGATTAAATTCTCTTTAGATACTGGCCATATTGTATCAGATACAATTAATTATGCAGCACATCTGGAAAAACTGGGAACTCTCCCTGGAGAAATTGCAATTTCTGAAAATATAAAAAAAGAGCTTCCTCCTAAAATAGTAAAAGTATTCAGTGATAAGAATATGTTTGAAAATATAAATAGTTACAGTACTGTTTGATTAAAATAAAACAATAAAGATGCCCACATAGGGGCATCTCTACTGTTTTAAAATATCCCTATTCGTGTTCCAATACTGTATGTGGGAACAACTCCAGCCTGTACATCTGATGATATAAACCAAAGGGCACCTTCCAGATACAATGAATAAGTATTAAACATCTTTAAATCTTTAAGTTCGAATTTTGCAAATTCAAACTGTGTTAATACAGATCCCAAAACTACACCCTTATCAGTAAATGCAATACTGTTTTCGGACATGGTAAAATAATTAAAATTAGCACCTACTGCAACTGACATTGAAAAGAAATCCCAGTCGTGGCCAAAAAAATAACTAAAAGGAAGATCTATTATATTCGCTAATAATTTTCCACCTATTACAAGGCCGTTAAATCTTCCTGGAGGTGACATCCCAATTTGAGCCTGGAGTTTAACTACGTCATCAAAAAAACTAAGGCCAACTCCAAACTCACCGTATGTAGCACCAAGAGCATGCATATCAATATATAATCCCTGAACAAAGGAAGGTACCTGATATTTCTCTTTTCTTCCTTCCCTTATCAGAACTTCTACACTTGCCAGGCCATTTAAATCACCGGCTGTACCTACAAGAGCCACTAATCCATTGAACTTTTTATTTTCCTCGGGGACAAAAAGATTAATTTCAGGTGCTGTTTCATCAACATTTACAAATAGTTTGGTAATAGAAGATTGTCCATCCTCAAGAAAAGATCTTATTATCAGCTGATTCTCACCTTCCGGCAAGTCATAGGTCTCCAGCCGGAATTCCCAGCTTTCACGCCCTTTTGCATTTAAAAAACTCCTTCCATTATCAAGACTGATTTCAACTTTTTTTACCCGTTTGCTCTTATCCTCAGATTCCGGACCATCATACCCTGCAGTTCCAAGAATCATGGGACGGCCCGATACAAATTGTCCGCTGATTAAATTTTCAACTTTAAGCCAGGGTCCATCTGCAACATAAGAAATATTTCTTATTTCAGACATAATACTGGTTTCAGTTTCCCCACATTCAACAGAAAGGGAGTGAAATCCATCAACTAAATCTTCTTTATCCAGAGAAAAACTGAATAATCCGTTATTTCCAATATCTGCCGTTTGCGTTATTTGACCATCAACCTTTAATACGGCTTTTTTTACATCACCCAGAAAATTCATACGTCCTTCAACTACAAATGCTCCTATAACATCCTTACCCTCTTCAGGAAAATAAATATCAATTGATCGCTGCTCTTCCAGGGGCACTATTCTTAAATTTCTGGTCTCACTTATACTGTTATCAGCATGGTCAGTAACTGTAATGGTTAGGTTATACCAGCCGGGCTTATACTCTTTTAAATCAATAATATCCCTGAATACATCATCAGTCATTATTTCCCGTGTTATAGTTTCACCATCACTATCAAGAGTTTTTAGTTCAGCAAATACAGATTTTATTTTTGTACCATCATAAACCTTACCATCAATTACAAGAGTACCGGCAACAGTTTCACTCTCACCAGGATAATCAAGTTTTACTTCCGGTACTGTATTATCAATATTTAATATTGTTGACGCAATTCCTGGTGTTCCTGCACTATCAATTGCTTTAATCAGTATAGAGTGAGTCCCATCACCAGGGAGCCTGGTATCCAGACTATATTTCCAGTTTACAGTAGTTGGGAGAGTAACATCTTCATTATAGGTATCTATAAGAGTTTCTTCAATAATCTCCTCATGGGCTTCTTCTAAAATAATTTCTTCCAACATAGCTTTATTATATGTAATCCCGTTATCATAAGAGATAAAAACCGAATCTACACCATTTTCGTCATAAGTTTGACCTTCAAGAAAAATAGTCTTTTTTGTATAATCTTCAATAAGAGGAGATAGTAATAAACTTACAGGTTCTGCTTTTGAAACAATAAAAGTAACATTTACATCTTCACTCATGAAGCCACCGGAATCAGAGGCCCTGACAGTTACAGTATGCTCTCCATCCTTCAGATTCTCAAGAGAATATGGAATGTTAAAATATTTATCCCCTTCGAGCTCAAGAAAATCTCCTTCATCCATTGAGTAATAAACAGTACCTACTTCATCATCATCAAAAACCAATCCTGTAATCTTAAAATCTTCACGGATAGTTGCATTACTACCAGGGACTTCAATAGATACTACAGGTCTGTCTGCTTCACGATCTATTCTGAAATCAGGTTTTACTTCGGTAATATTTCCGGCTCTGTCTATAACATTAAAAATAAATGTATCTGAATTTATTTCCTCATTTGACAGATCTATGTTATAGGTAAATCCATTATCTTCTGATACAGATATATTAATAAATTCAATACCATCTTCAGAAAAAGACAACTCTCCTCCATCGGTAAAGTTTTCTATTTCCCCGCTAACTGTTATTATTCCCTCAACAGGAACATCGGCTTCAGGAATAATAATGGATAAATCAGCAGCTGTTCTATCTATAATAAAAGGAATTGTTTCTGAAATAACATTTCCAAAAATATCTGTAACAGTCACTGTATAAAAATGATCCCCCTCATCAATGCTTAAAAGATCTATCTCCATATTATAGACATTAAGATTCTCATTATCTTCATTTTTTAAATCACGTCCGGAACCATATGATAAAGCAGATCCGGAAAACTCAATATCCGTATTTTCTATCTCTGTACTATCTGAGAATGAACCAGACAGAAGAAGCACATTTGTCAACACAGAATTTTTACTATTGTTTATAGTTAATAGAGGTTTTGAGGTATCACTTCCAACACTAATCTCTTCACTTGTGTACTCTTTACCAAGGGATGTTTCTATTTTAATACGAAAAGAGGACGGTATTGATTCTGAGACTGGAATAATAGAAAAATGACTACCCTTAAATTCAACTTTAAAGTTATCCTGTCGGGGCTCTAACACGGCAGATGTAATTGTATCTTCTGTAACAATAATATCTATTACTGCTTCTTTTGAGTTTTTTGGATTCTCCGTGTCCACCACAGCAGGTGACACAACTTTTTCTGTAATAAGATGTCCGGTAATATAACCTGTCAAAGGTTTATCTTTTGATATATTAGTTAATATACCCCTACCTAATCTTGAATCTTCAATAAAAACACCATCTTTCTTTTCATCCTGAAAAGGTTTGTATTCCTTATCTTTTTCAGGCCCCGGAGAAAAATAAATACGACTGTTATAAAAGGACTCTCTGCCAATTTCATCAGTAACTGCCAATTTTATATCATATCCACCATTTTCAAAATCTTTTGGTAATAAAATAGAAAAGATTCCTTTGGATATTTTTAGAGCAGTTTCCTCCCGGCTGCCTATAGTATAAACTGCAGATAAAGTACCTTCTCCACCAGAAACAGAACCAATTATTTTTGCCGTTTTCCCCTGTTTAAATATAACGCCATCCAGATAAGGCTCACCAATTATTTTGTCTGATGTATATGTGTCCAAAGATAACAAAGGTGCTTTATTTAAAATATTAAACGAATATTTACTGGTATCTCCTGCTAATCCAAACAGATCTTCAGCATATAATTCAATAGTATGCTTACCAGGCTCCAGATCCTGTATTGGTATTAAAAAAGGACCATTGGATTCAATTGATATATATTCTGTTTTATCAATAGAAAATTCTATAGATTTTACTCCATCATCATCATTTGCTATTCCCTTCAGATAACCAACTACAGGATCAATATTTTCAATATTATTAGAATCATTGGAATCAAGTAATGATATCAGGGGCAAGTCTGCATCATTATCCATCTTAAGATTTAATTTATAACTTTCAGTATTTCCAGATAAATCAACAGCAACAAATGTTATCGCAGCAGATTTTCTCCCACTTACATCAAAGGTATGACTCCAGTATGGATTCCCAATTATTAATGGTATTGCAACCTCTTTCTTATCATAAATATAAGAAAAAGTTTTCAGTCCTACTTCATCATGAACTGTTCCTGAAACCGTAACAAAACCATTTAGAATTTTATCCTCAGTCGGAGATTTTATAACTATTTCCGGTTTCTTATTATCTGAATAATAAACAAAAACTATACTTCCTTCTGAACCTGTTCCATCCTGAGTTCTAAACCATATATACTCTGTCCCGCCTTCGCTTTTTTTTGTATCAATTTTTAAAGAAAAATTACGTTCATTATGTCTGGGTTTCCCTGAAAGTTTTAAATTATTATAGATTTCCCCATCAAGACTGTACTCTAGTTTTTCAACTCCATTGGCATCAAAGACATTACCGGAGATAGTAAATTTTCCTGAGAGTATCTCACCATTACTATGGGAATCTATTGTTATTTCCGGTTTTGTTTTATCTATATTAAATACCACTGTAACTTCATTTCCAGGCAGCCCATTTATATCAGTAACCCTTGAAGAAATTGTATGGACTCCATCAGAAAAAGCTTTAACACTAAAAAAAGAGGACCAGAACTCTTTACCTACTGCACGGACAAAGGGTTCTTCATCAAGACGAACTTCTACAAAGTTTATTCCATCATCATCTGTTGCAGTACCTATAACTGTAAAGTCTCCACCAACCCTCATATTTTCAGTTGGGCTGGATATTGAGGCTATAGGGAGGTCCGATTCAGAATCTATAAAAATATTTATGGGGCCATCTATAGAAACATTACCAGCTTTATCGGTGCTTTTAATTATCAGGTTATAATCACCATCAGGATAGTCAGAAATATCATAATTGTAGGTCCAGTTTTCCAGGCCATTTACCTGTTTGTATTCAGTACTAATTGCCTCGTCAACAATAATCTCAGGAAGAGGAGTTGTTTCTTCCTGGGCAGAAATGCCGGATAAGGATAAGGCTATTAAGAATATTAGTGCAATTATTTTTATTTTTTTCAATTCAAGTACTCCTAATTATTTACTGTACCGGGTACAAATAGCTTACATAAAAATGTGACCCGGACTTATATCCAATAGCTGATGTCCAGTCAACTCCTGTAGCATTTGCAGTTACCAATGAAATTCTTTCGTTACTAATACTATTTACAAGAGGCACATTTGAATATTCCCATGCTCCGTCAGGTGAAGAGTCGAAATCTGTATCTGCAGAAGCATCATACCAGGCAACTTTCAATCCATTAAAAGAGTTAATCCCCGTTGAATCAAGGTAAGCTATGTATGGAATATAATCAGTTCCTACCTGATTAATGTATAGGTCTGCCCATACTCCTGCAGCAGTATCTATAGTAATACTTGAACCAAAAGTATAAGCAGCCCCACTTTCGGGGTTATTGGTGGATTTAATATAAATTAATTTCCCCTGGCTGCTTTTATAAGAAACTATATGGATGTATCCATCACCATCAACAATAGCAGAAATATACTCACCGGAAAAGCTGTAGTTTTCATCTCCAACAGTAAAAACTTCCTGTATTGTCCAATCTGCAAGACCAGAAGGAATTGCATTATCTGAACGTGCAAGACGCATAGTTTGTGTTTCACTATCATAATATATAATCACAGGATAATTATCTTCATCCAGAGTTATTGAAGAAAAAGAACCAGTTGAAGTTGCTCTGGAAAGAGAACTATCATACTGGTTAACCAACCCAGTACCAGGGTTAGTGTCATGAGCATCAAAGCCACCATCAATATTTATCCAGGGAATTTCATCTGTAGTTTCCGAAGAATTTACTGTATAGGAATAGCCATCATTAATACTGGAAAATTTTATTGATCCGGAAGCATTATCATAATAACTGGTATAAATTTGATCATTTGCACCTCTTACTACTCTAATGTTCCTGAATTGAAGCAAAGTTTCATTATGATACATCAGCTCAAAACGATAAGTCGGATTAGATGGATTTCTACCACATCTGATACTTGGAGCACTGTCATCATAAAGATAAAGTCCTCCAGCAGTCGCTGAATTTGAATCCCAACCACTTCCTCCATTATAGTTTGCCAGGTAGAGCACATTTATATTTGTACCATTCACAGTAATATCAGTAAATTCCGGAGGATCGTATCCATGCCAGACATCTACAACAGCTCCTCCAATGGTAGAGTAACTAATATCCGAAGTAGAATAAGTTGTCCAGGAAGAATAGAGTGTTCCATCCGAAGCTATATCCATAGCTGCAAATTGCGGATCGCCACCACCATCTTCAAAATACTCACTGGTATCAGCAGCAAATACAAAAATATAACGATCATCAGTCCAATAATCGCTTCCTGAACCTCCAGACTCTTTATTTAAATCAATGCTATTATCATTTATATTATTAATAGCTTCTATATTATTAACAAATATACGAAACCAGCCGCTGGGTGCGTCAGAAGGAATTGTAACTGTATAATTATCAGAACCAGATAAAGTAATTGCTGAAAAAATACTGTCTAAAACTGCTGGATTACCAGTCTTTTCACTATTAATACCAATATAGTCTCCATTACCGTTACCATCATTTCGAAAGTTAAACCCGTAAATGTCAACTAAAGATTCACTGCGTCTCATAGGAAAACGCCCCATTCTGGATCTAATAGTGCTGAGATTGGTTGAATCACGCAATATACTTGTTATATATGGTACAACATCAACTTGTTTTGAAGCTGAAGTTGCAGGATTGGCTGATCCATCTGCAGCACCAAAAGATATTATCTTATCAAGACCGGCGATATTATTAACATTAGCTGTATCCCATTTATAGGTAAAATTAACAGTGTGACCGGAACTGTCAAAAACCTGTGAATCAATAACAAAAACTCCTGTATCTGCACTTTCAAGCTGTCCACTGTTCCATGTAGCCAATGTAGGCATTGGATTATTTTCTGAAGAAATACTTATCTGATTGATATTATTTTCATCAGTAACTGTTCCTTTAATAATTATTACACCAGATGCTTTTGGATCATTATCACCATAGGTACCTGAAATTGCAGCCCATATTGCCGGATCTGTATCTGCTTCAAGTTCAAGGTGTCCAATACTACTATCCTGATCTGCCTGTAAAAGAGAGTTTAAAGTTATAACAGGATCTATTGTATCTACATTATCAAATGTTAAATTAAGTGTAATTTCATCAAACATTTCATCTGTTTCATCAGCATCATCACTTATAGTGCTGTCATAAACTTTAATTGTAAATTCAGATCCATTAACTGCTCCATCACCCATTCCTGTAAAATCTGTAATAGTAAGAGAATTATTTGTTAAAGTACCGTTTTTTTCTGTACCCCCATACTCTATGGAATATCTCTTTGTTCCATTACCACCTGAAGCATTTACATCTATTACCAGACGATCATTTTTAACAGTAAAATTGGTAGTATCATATCCTGATGAAAAACTGACAGATTCATTAGCATCAAGACTGTCTCCATCTGCATTTATATCAGTTGCAAGGGTTATTGAATCAATAGTCGGGGCATTATTTCTTATATACCCGGCTTCAGTATAGTTCACTGAATTCCCTGATTTATCATACACATGGTAATGAAGTGTAACCGGTCCATCTGCAATATTATTTGAGTCAAACTTAAAAATCCAGATATAGGGGTTACCAATATTCAACTCTTCGGAAATACCATCACCATCTGAATTTGCTCCGCTGAGAGTTTCTGTAGTGGAATCTATAATTATCTGATATGTAGCATCAGCAGGATCAGTGGGCTCAGTAACTGTTGAAGCACCGTTCATTGGATTATAAAAAGTACCACTCTTTTCAAAATATACAACAACCTTTTCAACTCCGCTTACTACACCTGAATCATTTGCGGTACCTGAAATAGTAGCATTTGTATCTAATCCATTGATATCTGAAAGATCTGTAGTAATACCGCCAGTAGGATTTTGATTATCTATATAATAGTGAAGAGAATAGAGGGTCTGATAGTTAGTACTGTCCGTCACTTTTAATCGAATTGTAATATCATCACTAACTACATTGCCAACCTCAGGTACAGCTGCAGTATTTAAATCTATATTAATAGTATAATTTGTTGTTACAGTATCTATTCCATATCCCGAATAACCGGACTCTATTACATTATTTCTTATTATATAGTGATAATCTGCTCCACCATTATAACTAATCTCAAGGTGTTTAATCTGAGTCTCATCAACAACATCTCCGGAGATATTAAAAACACCGTTTTCATATGAGTTTGTAACAGGAGTAATATTTTCAATATAAGGAATAGTATCATCCATTCGGATATGGAGTTCTTTGTATTCTCCAGTAATACTTAAAGCACCACCATCTTTATCAATGGCTCTGACTCTTATATATATATCCCCGATATGTCCTGCTTCAGTACTGTAAAGTTCCCCGTTTGTATTTAGTTCAACATTCCATGGGCTCTTGCCGTCTACCAGATACCATACTGTTTCATCTATAGTTCCAACAGCTGCATTGCCCCCTGGACCATCAAAATCTATTGGATCAGATAAAACAACTGAATCTGTAAAATTGGGAGTATCTCCATCATGGGTATTCACATCTATCTGCATATATACACCATAAACTGCACCATCATCATCAAAAGATGTACCCGAAACAATTACAGAACCTCCAAGATTCACATCATTGGATGGAGCTACAATATTAACAGTTGGTCTATCCAGGGCATTATCAATATAAAAAGAATGATATCCAGCAATTGTTTCTACAATATTACCGGCAATATCTGTAACTCTGGAATAAACATTTAATTTATATATTCCACTGTCTACAGGATCTTCTGCTGCATCTGATGAGTTTTCATATTCAAGAGAGTTTATAGTATAGGTCCAGTTATATTTTACTGCATCATCAAGTTCAACCCATGCCCGGGAATCACCTACTTTTATTTCTGTTTTCAAAAGGCTGTTATTATCGGAACTTGCTCCCCGGATTTCCACCTCTCCATTCACAAAACTATTATTGGATGGTAAGTAAAAGGAAGTAGTTGGATCTGTGATATCCACAGTTACCTGAAGGTTACTATATGACCATGTTGAAGCCCCATCATCAGAAGCTTTGACTTTAAAAGAATGAGTACCATCACTTAAAGATCCGGTAGTATAAGTCCAGTTTACACTTGTAGAATTAGTAAATGAATCTACTGGAATAAAGGGTTCTTCATTATCTATACTTATCTCAATATCTGTAATTCCTTCTGCATCTGTTGCGAGTCCATTGATAATAAAACTACTTTCATTTTTATACTCACCGAGTGTTGGAGATATAATTGTAACAACAGGTGCACCAAGGTTTATTATAAAACCTACTACAGTTGAATATTTAAAAACACCAGTTGTATCCTCAGCATAAATCTGAAGAGTATGCTCACCTGAACCTAAAGCAGATAGATCATGTTCCCATTGAATGAAAGCACCACTTCCTGAGGTTGAAGTTACTGTAACATAATCACCACCATCTAATGATATTGTT
>DAOWEB010000293.1 GCA_030638735.1 Spirochaetaceae bacterium | reverse complement strand
GTATATACCTCCCCCTTCCGGAGGTAATTCAAAGCCGCTTAAAGCTTTGATATTTGATTCTCATTATGAGCCTTACAGAGGGGTAGTTATACATATTAGGGTTTTTGACGGGGGTGTTAAGGCCGGGGATTCTATTAGATTTTTTTCTAATAATTCAGCCTATAAAGTAGAAGAAACTGGTATTTTTGAGATCAGTTTAAAAAAGAAAAGCTCTCTTTCAGCTGGAGAAGTAGGGTACATTATTGCTGGAATTAAGACTATTTCTGATATAAGGGTAGGTGATACTGTCACTTTGGACAGTAATCCATGTGATAAAGCTCTTACAGGTTTTAAAGAAGTAAAACCAGTTGTGTTTTCCTCTATATACCCGGTTGATGCAGATGACTATTCTGAATTGCTCTCCGGTATTGAAAAGCTTAAATTAAATGATGCTTCTTTAGTTTATGAAAAAGATTCTTCAGTTGCACTCGGTTTTGGATTTAGATGTGGATTTCTGGGTCTTTTACATCTTGAGGTTGTACAGGAACGATTAGAGAGAGAATTTAACCTCTCAATAGTTTTTACATCACCTTCTGTAAAATATCATATATTTTTAAACAATGGTGAAGAGATAGATATTGATAATCCTTTGGAGTATCCTGATCCTATGCTTATTGATTATACAGAGGAACCTTACATCAGAGCCTCTCTTATAACACCTGCAGAATATGTTGGTAACATCATTAACCTTTGCCTTCAAAAACGCGGGGTTCAGCAGCATATGGAGTATCTTGATGAAAAGAGGGTAGAGCTAATTTATGAAATGCCCCTTGCTGAGGTACTTTTTGATTTTTATGATAAACTAAAATCTATTAGCAGAGGATATGCTTCTTTTGATTATGAACTTCAGGGTTTTAAGAGAACTGATCTTGTAAGACTCGATATTTTAGTTAACGGAAACATTGTAGATGCCCTTTCCCAGCTTGTTTTTAGAGATTCTGCTGTAGACAGGGCACGTAATGCCTGTCGCAAGCTTAAAGAGGAAATTCCAAGACAACAATTTAAAATACCTATTCAGGGTACAATTGGCGGAACAGTTATTTCCAGAGAAACCATTAATGCTTTACGAAAAGATGTTACAGCAAAATGTTATGGTGGAGATATTTCCAGAAAAAGAAAGCTTCTTGAAAAACAGAAAGAAGGCAAAAAACGAATGAAAATGGTTGGGAATGTAGAGGTCCCCCAGTCTGCCTTTTTATCTATATTGAAAAGTGATTAGGTATATCTTTTTAAAATATTTATATAGTATCCGCATGAAACAAGTATTCTTTTAAGAAAACCCGGATCAAGTGCTGGTTCCGGGTTTTTGTCCGGAAAATGAAGGTATATGTAGTCTGCTTCTTTTAAAAGAACCATTACTTCTTTCTTATCTTTGGATTCTCCTGATAAATATTTATATACTGATTCATAGAGATTATTGATTAGTGTTAATTCATTTTTAGTAAATTCCAGAAATTTGTTAACTTTAATAGTAGTATTATCTGATTCAATCGATGTGTTTTTCGTACATTTTTTATTAAAAGAAAGATTAGCCGTTTCTATTAGCTTCCCTCCACTGTGAAGCCCTGTAGTTCCAATATCAAAAAGTCTTTCAGTATCTCTAAAATTATTGTTCATAAGTTCTGCATAGGACGCCAGAATAAGATCTGTAATGCAATCAGTTCCTTTTTTACCTTTGTTGTTTATAAGTGGTCGGGCATAGTAAATCCCCGGTTGTTCCATAGGGTTTAGTCTATTGGTTACTGCAAGCTCAGTCAGGTTTCTTGGTGAACCATTTGCATGTGATTTTCCAATTTTATAAGCAAAGTCAAGACCAGTATATAAAACTTTGTTACTTGTTATTTTTAATGCAAGGTAGATTGCTGATAGCCCGACAGACCCCAGTGCAGGAAGTTCTACAGGAAGAAGTTTATAGTTTTCAAGACGTTCCAAAAGTTTTGTATTTGCAAAGTTCGATATGAATGGAAATAAAGAACCTTTCATAACTGCAGGAATACCAGTGTACCCGGTTATATCAAAGAAAAGTGGAATCTCTTTATTTTTTGTTTCCATAAAATCATAAAAATTATAAATTTGGGCATCTACTGCAATAATATAATCAGGTAATATACCATTTTCAAGCAATACAGAGACAGATGTATCTACAGCAAGTATTTTAATAAATTCTCTTTTTTCTTTAATAAAATCAATTGAACTTTCAATTGATTCTCCTGCACCTGTAACAAGAACAGGGCATTCTGTACTTGGGTGTTTATTAATGGTTAAGTTTTTATTTTTGTTAATTTTGTATAAATTTAGAAAAATATTTTTTATCCAAAGCGGCCCCATATGAATAAGAGTCATTCTGTTTTTCCAGTATTCCTGGATATAAATATCGACATTGATTAGAATATTTTTATATTCTGAAGCATGAAGCGAATAACCCCCAGTAAGATTTAGAGCCTTTACACGCCGGAAATTCCATATGCCAAGTTCTTCTATAGTAAGATAAATATCTTTTGGATCTGTACTGTTAACAAAGGAACATATATTTGAATTTATAAAGTAATCAGGTATAATTTGCTTTGATAGTCTATATAGAGTATCAGAATATTCGAAACAGATTATATGAGAATCCGACGGTATTCTTGATATTATCTCTTTTACACCATAAAAAAGTAATGGAGAACTAAGGATGTATAGTGTATCACTTTGCAATTCTGTCCTATTTGATCGAATTATTGCCCTCTTTTCAGGCTCTTCAGGACTATAAAGATGTCTGTTGTTATAAAAAACAGAAAACCCTCTACCAGTATCAATTAGTAGAGGGTCGGTGTCTTTCATATTATACTTTTAGTTTGTCACCATTTTTTTACCGAAAACACTAATGAAATTATTTGTAAATAGATCAGATTTCAGGAAAGTTGAACTAAGCTCTATTTGCTGAATTTGACTAAGCAGATATGGATAGAATGAGTCAAGATAAGAAAGTTCTTCTTCGGTCATTTGCTGTTCATTTATCATTTGCGCCACAATGATAGCGCTCCCTACGATTGCCGGTTCAGTTATTTCATTTTCTTGTAATGAAAATAGGGAAGTTAAAAATCTTTCATCTGTAGCAACAGTATTGAAGTAAATATTATCATCAATTGTTTTAACCTGCTTTAGAAAATAACTGTTTCCATAGTTAATTGGAAAGAAATCAGTTGTGTAATAGCTTCTGTTCATAGAAGATGAAGTTTCTGTAAAACCATTATTTAGGGCATCATTCCTGAATAAATCAGCCTGGGCAATAAAATAGTCTTCAATCATACCTTTTTCATTTGTCATCATGTATTCAAGAATACTGTTAATTTCATTTTCGTTAGTTAAATCAAAATCCCGGCTTATACTATTACATCTGTAAATACTGTACCCAAAAGGTGTTTTTATCAGATTACTTATTTCTCCTTCAGTAAGAGCAAAAACAGAATTAGTGTCACCAGTTTCTGATATATCCCCACTGAGTGAATAGAAGCTTACTATTCCCATATCTCCGCCCTTATCTGCATAAAAGTCGGTTGAGTAGTTTTGTGCCAGTTCCTCAAAAATAGCTGGATTTTCTTTAATCTGGTTTAGTATTGTATTTGCTTCATTTTCATCATCTTTTAATGAAATCCTGCTTATATCTATTTTTCTAAAAAGTGACCTATTTGTATTTCCATAACTGATAACTTCATTCATTGGATATTCGGATACAGGAAAAGCAACATATATGAAATTTCTTTCAGTTGTTGACATACTTTTAATGAACTTTAATTCTGCAGGAGGAATAAGTCTTTCACCTAAATCCTGAAGATATTGCTGTTGTGTTAATTCTTCACTGTATATAGACCGGTTAGCATATTTATCTGCGTTTGATGTTGCATTATACAATACTGCACTAAACTTACCATTATCCATATATGGACCATATTGGGTTAATGCCTTATCAATTCGCCTTTCAGATATATTTAATCCGCTTTCATTTGCACTATGAAGGATAGCTGTATGAAATACAGTTCTGTCAAAAGCACCTTTCCAAATCTGGTAAGTTTCATACTGATAATTATCTGAACCTGTAGATTCATATTCATTCTGCATTATATCAAGTTGTCTGGCAAAATAAGTACCATATGAATATACTATTTCTGTATCAGCATATTTACCAAAAACCAGTCCATTGCCTGATCCACCAAGGCCTCCCAATAATGGAGCTCCTACAAAACTTATAACAATTATTACAAGAATACCAAAACTGAATATCCATAAAAAGGGATGTTGTTTTTTCTTCCGGTCAACAGAATTAAGATCCTGCATATGTTTTTTCTTTTCTTTTTTTGGTTTAATTTTGTCTATTAATGGCATAATGTTCCCTTTATCTTTCAGTTTAATTGTGCATGAAAACATATCATTTGAATATGGAAGTGTCAATTGTAGTTGTCCGGTGCGCCTGAGGTCTGCAATTTAGATATTGACAGAGATATAGCCATAAATTATAGTTTTTTGATAGTTGGAGTAAATACTGTTAATTTATCATTCGGGCTGTTGCGCAGTGGCTAGCGCGCCTGGTTCGGGATCAGGAGACCGGAGGTTCGAGTCCTCTCAGCCCGATAATGTGGATTATGTATAAACAAATAGAGTATTTCCATGAGGGGAAAGGATTCCCCTGGCTCCAAACCCGCTAATCAACACTGCTTTTCCGGCTATCGCCGGGCAGTGTCGGCGGTTTTTCCACCACCCCTTCTTTTAAGATACTTTTACGATTAATATTTCTTGAGAACAAATTAAGTTAAGAAAAAAATACTTGTTGATAAATCAATATCTGTGTCTTAGAATATCAGAATAGTAATAAGTACAATAAAGGATAGGCCATGAGCGCGAAAGGGCAATTATTACAAGACCCGTTCCTGAATACGCTTCGCAAGGAGCATGTGCCCGTGTCAATTTACCTTGTAAACGGTATCAAACTGCAGGGCCAGATCGACTCTTTTGACCAGT
>DAOWEB010000355.1 GCA_030638735.1 Spirochaetaceae bacterium | reverse complement strand
GGATATGTGGAGACATTATGAACATCGTCAGCATAAAAGAAGGAGATGTTTTATAAAAACTTTATAAATTATGAAAAACTTCAATAATAAAATAATATATATTACAGGTGGATCCAGTGGGATTGGCCTGGCCACTGCCAAAGAGTTTATTAAATATGGTGCATCTGTACTATTGATTTCAAGAAATGTAACAAAATTAGAAGCTGCCAGGAATCTTTTAAGTAAAGAAAAAGATCAGAATGAAACTAATATAATAGAAATTTGTCCTCTGGACATTAGTAAAAATAAGGAAGTAAAAAAAGCCCTTTCAGAACAATTGGAGAACTTTGGAATACCCGATATACTTATTAACTGTGCTGGTATGGCTTATCCTGATTATTTTGAAAAAATACCTTTTAATAGTTATGAAAAAACAATAGCAACTAATTTAACAGGAACCTGGAATGTCCTTTCTTCTCTAGTTCCTATGATGAAAAAGGGTAGTCATATAGTTAATGTTTCCTCAATTGGAGGATTTATTGGTGTATTTGGTTTTACAGCCTACTCGGCTTCCAAATTTGCAGTTGTTGGCCTCTCAGAAGCTCTCAGAGGTGAATTGAAGCCAAAAGGAATTAGAGTCTCAGTGCTTTGCCCTCCTGATACTGATACTCCGGGGATGGAAGAGGAAAATAAAACAAAACCGGAAGAAACTCACGCAATATCCGGTAATGTTAAACTTGTTAGTACGGATAATGTAGCAAAAGCTTTAGTTAAAGGTATTAAAACTAATAAATTTATGATTATACCTGGATTTATGGGTAAATTAACATTTATATTAAAAAGATTTTTTCCGTCCCTTATTTTTGCAATAATGGATAGTGATGTTCGGAAAATAGATGTAAAAAGGGAGAAACAGAAAAAATGAGCAGTAAATTTAAAATATTTGATAAATGTTACGCCTTTAAAGAGGCAGAACAAGCCAGAGCAGCCGGGATTTATCCTTTTTTCAAGCCCATAGGTAAAAATGCAGGAACAAAGGTTATTATCGAGGGGCGTGAACTTCTAATGGCTGGTTCAAACAACTACCTTGGACTAGCCGGTGATCCCCGAATGATTGAAGCCAGTATAAAAACCTTAAAAAAATATGGTACAAGCTGTTCCGGATCAAGATTTATGAATGGAACTCTTGCTCTTCATGAGGAATTGGAAGTAAAGCTTGCTGATTTTGTCGGTAAAGAAGAAGCATTATGTTTTACCACCGGTCATCAGACAAATATGGGTGCAATATCAACACTTGTTGGCCGGGGCGACCATGTTATTACAGATAAATATAATCATGCATCAATTATGGATGGTATTTTTCTTACTGTCGGTCTTAATAAATCGGTGAATGTGCACAGATACAGACATAATAATTATGAAGAACTGGAAAGAATTCTCAAATCTATTCCTGAAGATGCTCCAAAGCTTATAGTTACAGATGGTGTTTTCAGTATGGAAGGGGATATTGTAGATCTCCCTCATATGAGGTTGCTGGCTGATAAGTACAAGGCAGCTATCTATCTTGATGAAGCTCATGCTATTGGCGTGATAGGTGATACTGGCAGGGGTACAACAGAACATTTTAATAATTCAGTTTATGCAGATATTATGATGTGCACATTTTCAAAATCTTTTGGTTCCATCGGTGGTTTTGTCGCAGGAGATGCAAAGATAATAGATTATATCAAACACTTTGCAAGACCTTTAATGTTCAGTGCAAGTATGCCTCCTGCAAATATTGTGGCTGCATCTACTGCTTTGGAGATAATTAAACAGGAACCTGAACGTGTACAGCGCTTACAGCAGATTGGTAGAAAAATGGCAAAAGGATTTTCAGATATGGGGTTTGATACGGGATCTACAACAACTCCTATTGTTCCTCTTGTTATAGGCAATAATGAAAAGGCATTTATATTCTGGAAGACCCTTTTCGAAAAAGGAGTTTATGTTAATCCTGTTATAACTCCGGCAGTACCTCCAAACCGTGCAATGATAAGAACAAGCTATATGTCAACACATACAGATGCTGAGCTGAATCAGATTTTGGAAATAATTGGTGATACAGGAAAGGCTCTTGGATTAATCTAAGTCCTCCCTTTTATATATAACCTCATGTTCTATAGAAAGTTCTTTCAGCTTTTTTATAATCTTATTTTCAAGGTTAAGATCGCTGCAGGAACTTCCTATATTCATTTCAAGTTTGCCTTTAAAGCTGAATAGTGCTGTATTTCTTCCTGGAACAGGAGAATTACAAGGTATAATATCAAAAGATTCAACTATTTTTTCCAATTCTGAGGGTAGTTTTATTTCTCCCATATTTGTTACAACACCGGAATACTGACTTCTTGCAAATAGATGATAAAATATTCTGAACATTAACTGTTTTATTGCCCGTGGTAATAATCTGAAAAATAAATTACTTTCAGCTCTTAAATTGCGTGATACCTGGTTTTTAATTGATCCCGAGTGTCTTTCATGTCTGATAGCCTGTGATATTTTTTCTATAATTTCTGGAAAAGAATACGCTCCATTTTCAATATTAAATGAAGGTGAGTATAGATATGAAAAATTCCTCAGACATTTGGTGGGATAATCTTTTCTTAAATTTACCGGTATTTGTAATCTTATAGGAAGTGTCTTTTTTATTTTTTCATCCTCAATTTCTTCGAGATACATTCCCTGCAGGGCAAAGGCATAAATTGAAGACATATATACATTTAGAGTTACATTATAATTTCTTGCCAGTTTGCGAACTTTATCAAGATCCATAACTATTCTTGTACTATAATATTTCTCAACAGAAATCATCTCTCCTTTTGGTATATAGGCGGATGGGTTTATTTTTACAGAAGGACCCTTTTTTGAAAAATTATTACGAAATGCACACTCCCATTCTTCATTTTCAATTTTATCACCAGGTTTTTTAATTAATGGAGATTCCCCGGGTTCATAATTTGAAATACGTAAATATTCTGATGTAAGAGATAATAATAAACTAAGTGTTCCAAATCCATCAGATAAAATATGCGATAATTCGACAGCTATGGTATTATTCTTAACTTTAATCCTGAATGGGAACTTATTATTATTAAAATTTATATATCTGTTAGTCCATTTTGTATCATCTTCAATAACAGGAAGGTCATTTGTTCTTTTAAATATATAGTCAAAAAACTGTTTTTTTAGATATACCTGAAAAAAAGGAAAAACTTTAATAACATTTATAAGAGCTTCATCTAAAAGCTTCTTATCTATCGGTTGATTTAGTGATAGTGCTATTCTGGACATAGTTGTTTCTTTTTTTGAATTTATAGAGACAAAAATTTGTGCAGCATTATCTATGGGTATAAGCATTGGTACAGTATTTGTCATTTTATTACCTTTTTAGTAGATTTTAATAGTGGTGGTAAAATGATCAGAGTTGCTAAACAGGCTGTACTTAGTGTAAAAACAATTAGAAGACCAAAATACCTTATAGGCTGAAACTGAGCAAAACTTAAAAAAAGTAATCCCGATACAATAGAAAGTGTAGTAATTACAATTGGACGTCCCGAATGTATTAGTGTCTCATAAACAGCAGTACTATGATTATTTGGATTTAATTCCAATTGCTTGTTATATTGCAGTAAAAAATGGATAGAATCATCAACACCAACACCAATTGAAATGCATGAGACCATAATTGTAGTCATATCTAAAGGTATTCTGAAAATAGCCATTAAAATCAGACTGGTAAAGATACCTGTTAATAAAGGTATTAGTGCTAGTATTCCTTTTAAAATTGATTTAAAAGATATTGATGCAATTGTGCCAATAAGGAATAAAGCTGCAATTGTAGAAACAAAAAAATCTCTTCTCATTTGATTTGAAAGTTTAAGAAAATTCAGGCTTGTACCACTTATCTCCCATTTAATATTACTATTTAAATTACTGCTTAATATACTTTCAAGATCATTTAACAAAGTAATTGTTCCTTCTTCATCTATTGGTAAACTATTAGCTTTATCGTATGCCCGGATTATTATATAAATTTTAGAGTAATCTTCAGAAACAAAATTATTATCTTTATTTATTGTTTTGAACAATCTGGATACCAGTAGATTAAGACCTCTTGATTTAAAATATCCACTTTCTCCTGTCATTACTGATCCCGCGAAATTTAGATATCCTGGAAATGAAAATGAATAACTGATATCTGGTAAAGCAAACAGTTTTTGTTCCAGATTGTATATATTTGCTAATATTTCAGGTTTAAGGAAAAACCCTTCTTCAGATCCCTTCAGTTCTATTTTAATTTCCTCAAAACCACCTATTTTTTTTGAAAATTTATTATTATCAATAATTAATTTTGAAGATTTTGGAAAATATTTACTTGGTGTGGTATTAAATGAAACTCTGGGTAATAGTAAAATAAAAACCAGAACTATAATAAGGATAATTATAATAGCCTGTACTTTCCTGTTTATAATTTGGGCACCAAAATGGTGGAGGAAATTTGATAGAGGATCTGATTCCAGACCTTTGAGTTTTTTTTTCTCCGGAGCCGGCTGAAGGGCAAGAAAAGCCGGCAGTAGTGTTATTGAAAGAACAGCTGTAAATAAGATCCCTAAAGATGTTATAATTGCAAATTCTCTGGTTTGATGAATTGTGGCCAGCAATAGGCTAAGTAATCCTATAAGTGTTGTAAAAGAAGCCAATAAAACTGTTCCGCTAATATCTGAAACTGATTTTATAATAATTTCTTTTTTAGATTCATTGCTTATTCCGGAGAGTTTATAATAAGCGCTCATTACATGTATGCTGTATGAGCTTCCAAGAGTAAGTACCAGTGGTGGTGAAATAATGCTGACCATGGATAATTTGAAACCCGCAAGAACCATTATACCCAGAGAAAAAATAGTACCGCTTATAACAATAGTTATTGGAAGAAAAACTGCACGTTTTGATTTAAAACCCAAATAATAACTTATAAGAATAGTTGCAATAACAAATAAAAGAAGTTTTCCAAATCCTTCTGTTAGAAATATTTCTGTTTCTGCTGAAAACGGTATTGTCCCGGTAACTACTATTTCAAGACCACTTCTTAAGGGGTTCAGAACCTCTTCAATCTCCTGCATCATTTTTTTATAGTTATTTGTTTTTTCAAGTAATAATATAACTACAAGGGCATCTTTGTCCTCAGAAGTTAAAAATCCTTCTGTATATTCAGACCTGTTTAATCTGTCAATAAATACTGCCAGATCCTCTTCATTTTCTGGTGCAGTTCCTCCTGGTGAAAGTGGTACCGCAGAAAGTCTTGAACCCTTTTTTTCAAGAGTTGTAAATGTAAAAGGGTCAATTATTTGCTTTACAGGGAGAATGTTTTGGAGATGCTGATAACTTTTCTGAAAATTCTGTAAGCTCTCTACAGAGAAAAGTTTTTTCCCACTTACCATTATCAGCAGTTTATCGTACATCTTCAACTGCTCCTGACTCGTCCCTGATATTACTTCATCAGGAAGCAGACTTTCAACATCAGATTCTATCTGCAGATTCTGAAGTGGCAGTGCCAGACCAATAGTAATAATCAGTGCTGCTGCAATAATTATCCAGGGATGTTCTACACTGAATTTTACTATTGGAAGAGTTGCCGGTTTGGACATTCCTTTTATTTTTTACCTTCTAAACCAAGGGTTATTGATGTTGAATCACAAACCTCAGCAGGTCCAAAGTACTGAATAGCACCAGGGAATACATAAGATGATTTTATAGCCCAAATATCACGTTTTGAAGCAAATTGTGTAAAGGGTTTCCCTTGTAAATCTACCATAGCTTTTTTAATTACCGGTTTCATTTTTCCATGCCGTTGCTCCATATTCATCATCATTGTTACAGGAACCCCGCCTGCAGTCCATTTTTCTACTGGTTCTGACAGATTATGAATTGATGATATATATCCTGTTAAGTCCGAGGAAGCAAGAACATAAGCGTTGTAGCCCAAAGAGTAGCAATAGTCCGCATCAAAATTGGATGGGAAGGCACATCTTCCCTCATAGCCGAAAAAATGATGCTGAGGATTGAAATTACCTTTAAACTTACCTTCACTTTTCATCTCGTCAAGTCTGGATGAAACCATCTGAATTAAAAGTTTTTCTGTTTCTATTCTTGAAACCTGAACATTTCCATGTGGATCACGGTCCATTAGTAATTGTCTTTGAATATTATTGGGGAGCGTTGAAAAAACATAGGAAGAATCTCTGGAAAGTTCACGGTTTATCCATCTGGACTGATCTTCAAATGTGTGAAGTGTTCCAAAATGTTCTTCATGTTCCGCCAGGAGTGTGTTTAATTCTGAAATCAACTGTTTCATTTCAGGGATAAATTCTATCAGACCTTCCGGAATTAAAACTATTCCGTAATCGCTGCCTAATTCACTTCTTTTTACAATAATATTAACCATATCCAATACAATTTCTGTTAAAGATTTATGGGAAGCCTCAATTTCTTCTGAAATAAGAGCAATATTGGGTTGTGTCTGTAAAGCACATTCAAGGCCTATATGCGAAGCACTTCTTCCCATCAGTTTAATAAAATGCCAGTATTTTTTTGCAGAATTTGCATCCTTTTCTATATTTCCTATTAACTCTGAGTAGGTCTTTGTTGCAGTATCAAAACCAAATGAAACTTCTATATATTCATTTTTCAGATCACCATCTATTGTTTTTGGTACACCTATTACTGAAATACCTGAATTTTTTTGTTTAAAATATTCTGCAAGGACAGCCCCGTTTGTATTAGAGTCATCGCCTCCTACAATTATAAGTGCTGATATATCATGTAATTTACAAACATCTTCACATATATCAAATTGCTGGGTGGATTCAAGTTTGGTTCTGCCTGAACCAATAATATCAAATCCTCCTGTATTTCTAAACTGATCAATAATATCCGAATTAAGCTCTATTGTTTTATTTTCAAGGATTCCTGAGGGTCCTCTTAGGAATCCTATAAGATTTGATTTTGAGTTAGCCTTTTTTAATGCGTCAAAAAGTCCTGAAATTACATTATGACCACCTGGTGCCTGTCCTCCGGACAAAACAACGCCAATATTAATACTGTCAGATTCTGTACCTTTCTGGCCTGCTAAAGTTTCTATGAAAGGAGCTCCGTATGTCCTTGGAAAAAGTTCTGATAACTCTTTTTGGTCAGATTCTGATTTTGTTGAACCTTTAGGGTTAATTCCTATCTTATGAATATCCCCTCTGAGGACTTCCGGAAGTTTAGGTTCATACTTATACCTTTCTGTTTGCAATGGGGAATAAGACACTTTTAAGCTCCTGATGATCTTTATTTTAGGTTTATATTTATTAGCTATTATGTTCTTTTTTTCCCCTTTTTTGCAAGAACTAGAGTTAAAATCCCGACAAATTTTCCCATTTTAATTGACTAACTTAACTGCGGTATATAAACTTTTAGTATGAAACCATTTAAACTTATTAATAAGGTTCAAAAATATTCATGGGGTACCAGAGATTACATTCCGGAGCTGCTGGGTGAGGATAAATCCGGTGAGCACTGGGCTGAGCTTTGGATGGGTGATCATCCCCGGGGTACTTCCACTGCAGTTATGGAATCCGGGAATATTCCTTTAAATCAGGTTATTATGAATTCCTCTCATGAGGTTCTGGGTGAAGATACCATTAGGTTTGGAAATAAACTTCCGTTTTTATTCAAGGTTCTCTCTGCTGAGAGCCCTCTTTCAATTCAGGCCCATCCTGATAAGAATCAGGCAGAAGAAGGATTTAGAGATGAAAATCTAAAAGGGATAGCTCTGGATGCCTTCAATAGGAATTACAGGGATGATAATCATAAACCCGAAATAATTTGTGCTCTAACACCTTTTACAGCCATGTGTGGTTTTAGAGATGATAAAATAATCGAGTCTAATTTCTTAAAACTTAAAAGTCAGGTGTTTGCAGATAAAATACAAATTAGTTTTACAGAGAATCCGGAAAATAGTATTAAGTTATTTTTTTCAGCCCTTATGTCCCTGGGAAAGGATTCTTTGGGAAGTTTAATTAAATGTGCCATTTCCTGGGCAGAAAGTGACAAATCTTTGGAAGCTGACCTTATACAGAAATTTGCAACTTATTATAACAATGATCCCGGGATTTTGGCACCTCTTTTTCTTAATGTTTATAACCTTCAACCAGGTGAGGCCCTATATCAGGGTCCTGGTGAACTTCATGCATATGTTGAAGGTACCGGGATTGAACTTATGTCTAATTCTGACAATGTACTCCGTGGTGGGTTAACACCTAAACATGTAGATGTAGAGGAACTTCTTAAAGTTCTGAATTTTAATCCTTCCGTAAAAAACATCCTGAAACCTGTAGAAAAGGAACAAGGTTGTTTTGAGTATTTAACCCCTTCAAATGAATTTATACTTAACTACCTAAAAATTGAAAACAGTAAATCAGTAGAAATAAATAATCGAAAATCTATAGAGATAATACTATGTATTTCCGGAGATGCAACTTTAAGTTTTGGCAATGAAACAATTTCTATTGTCAGAGGGGATAGTTTGTTAGTACCTGCTTCAGTTAATTCCTATACCCTTAAAGGATCAGGTGAGATCTTTTCTGCAGCAATACCCAGGATTCATAAATAATGAAAATATGGGTGGATTCTGATTCCTGTCCCCGTCAGATAAGAGAGATTATTCTCCGTGCCTCCAAACGGGTTAAAATAAGCACAATATTTGTAGCAAATAGAAATATTCCTGATGTAGTAGATAAATGGTCATCTATGAAATTAGTTCCTTTGGGTGAAGGGGAGGCAGACAAATATATCTATGAAAATGCAGAAGACGGAGATATTGCCATAACAAGAGATATTCCTCTTGCAGCAGATCTTGTAAAAGGGGGATTACTGGTTCTCGATGACAGAGGCAGTGTATTTACAACTGATAATATAGGTGAAAGACTCTCTATGAGAAATGCCATGACAGAACTTAGAAGCTATGGTGTAATGTCTAAATCATCAGGATCTATGAATAACAGGGATGTGCAGCAATTTGCCAATGCATTTGACAGGGAATTAAGACGCTGGCAGAATAGATAGGAAGAAGAGGCGAAGGCGATCAGGCTGTAGGCCGTTGGGAAAGATCGTCAAGAGATAGACTGCCCTAATAGTCTAATAGTCTAATAGCCTTTAGCCTAGAGTCTAAAGAGTTATATAATTGTATTGAATTAAGGTGATAATAGTGTATATTAAATGTACTGATCTATGAAAAATCTATTTTTTCTGTCGACTTTAATATTGTTTCTTACTATCAGTTCCTGCTCTATAAACAGGTTCGCGACAAGAATTGTTGCAGATGCTCTTACAGGTAGTGGTAGCGGATCTGTTTTTACAACAGATGATGATCCGGAATTTATTGCTGATGCACTTCCCTTTACATTAAAAGTATTTGAAAGCCTTCTCCAATCCGATCCTAAAAATATTAGTTTAATTGAAGCAACTGCAGGTGGATTTATTTCCTATGCAAACGGGTTTCTTCAGTCTCCGGCAGAACTTTTGGAGTATGAACAGATAGATGAGAAAGAGAAGCTTTTGAAAAGGGCAGCAGCAATGTACCGTCTGGGCGGGATTTATTCCTCTCAGGGGCTGGAACTCCTGTATCCCGGGTTTGATACCTTGTTTAGTGGGGGAGATTGGCATTCAGCTCTAATAAATATGAGTGATGATGCAGTTCCTTTTCTTTATTGGAAGGCAGCTGCAATTATGGGTGAGTTTTCGGTAGATAGTTTTAATCCCAGCCTTATGATTGAGGTAGCTGGTGCCGTTGCTCTTGCAGTAAGAGCTCTGGAATTGGATGCAGATTATAATCAGGGAGCCCTTCATGATCTGTTTATTGCAGTGTTTGCTAATATTCCAGTCAGTTTGGTTTATCGTACAATGGATGAAAATAGTAATTACTCTGTTATCCGGACTCTGGAGACCTACTATGAAGACTCCGGACTCTCCTCCAAAGGAGTCTCCTTTAATGATCAGGTTAAGTTTCATCTGGACTTATCAGTGGAACTGTCCGCAGGTATGAAAGCTTCACCATATGTTTTAGCATCTTCAATTTATGTAAACAATCAGGATCATGACGGTTTTATGATGATATTAAATAAAGCTCTTGAGATTGATACAAACCATAATCCTGAGAATAGGCTGATGAATATTATCAGTCAGAGAAAGGCCCAATGGCTGATTGATCATATAGAAGATTATTTTTTTATATTATAATGTTGAGAGGCTCATTTATGTATATCAGAAAATTTCTTATTATTATGTTGTTCTTTCTTATCTCTTCAACTATGATTTTTTCTCTGACCCTCAAAGTAGGCAGTATGGTCCCAAGAGATTCACCCTGGGATAGAGCTCTAAATGAAATTGCCGCTGAATGGAAAAGCATCTCCCGAGGCAGTGTTCAGATGAAAATTTATCCAGGCGGAATAACGGGAAATGAGGATGATACACTCCGGAAGATCAGAGTAGGTGCACTGGATGGTATGGTTGTATCCACAATGGGTCTTAATAAGATCTCTCTGGATCTTTTTACCATGAGTCTTCCCTTTCTTATTCGGGATGAAGGTGAGCTGAATTATGTGATGGACAGGATGCATGGGACATACAGTGAAATAATGACCAATAAAGGCTTTGAATTGATCAGTTGGACTAAAGCAGGATGGATGAATATTTTTTCCAGAGATCCTGTTTATTATCCGGTCGATCTTGAACGACAGAAACTAAGTTTTACAACTGGGGAATCAGTTTTAATAAAGATTTTAAAAGATCTTGGTTTTCATATAGTTCCGGAAGACTCAATTGACTGGCTTTCAGGTCTTCAGAGTGGCCGTACTGATGCTCTTATACTATCTACCCTTGTGGCTGCAGTCTTTCAGGTTTTTCCGATAGCTGACAATATGCTTGATTTTCCCATTGCTCCACTACTTGGAGCCATTGTTTTCAGTGAAAGATCGTGGAAAAAAGTTCCGGAAAAATACAGGCAGGAATTTATTGATGTGGCAAATGAAAAACTGCGATATCTGGATACGGAATCCCGTGAGCTGGAGGAAAAAGCTCTTCAGGTTATGCTCGAAAATGGATTGACGGTAAATACTGCAAATAGTGATGCTTCAGAAGCATGGATGAAGATATTCAATGATTTGTACGCAAAAGAGGGAATAATCGGATCAATGGTTTCGAGGGATATCTTCAATGAATTGGTTGGATATACCGAAGATTACAGAAAATATTCCGGTTACAATGCAGATTAAAAAACATCTTATAAAAATAGAAAATACAGCTGCAGCTGGTGTTTTACTGCTGTTGGCAGTAATACCTCTTTTAGAGATAGTTCTTAGAACTTTTTTCAGATCCGGTATTTATAGTGGAGCTGGATATACTGCACATTTAGTATTATGGGTTACATTCCTGGGAGGTATGATAACTTCAAGGAGTAATCAGCATCTGGCAATATCTGTTGGTTTAGATATGCTTGGACAAAAAACTGCTTCTTTTATTAATATATTTATTCGAACTTTCTCATCAACAATTACATTTGCTTTTGCTGTAAGTGGCTTATCAATGATACTTATGGCCTTTGATAAAAGTATGATGATTGGAATATTTCCGGTAAGAGTTTTAACAGCTATTATTCCTATAGGATATTTGTTTATGTCTGTTCGATTTTCTACAACCGGTAATATGAGTAAACTTAAGAGATGGATAATAAGGAGTGGTTTTTTATTTGGAATAATTCTGGCTTTTCCCTCAATAGTTAATATTTTATATACATTTCTATCTGAAGTTCCATTGTTTATAGATACTTTTAATGATTACTATTTTATGTTTGCAGCAATTCTAACAAAGCCTTTGCTTGTTATTCTGGTAGTATCAATGTTTTTTGGATTACCCCTTTTTGTTGCACTTGGAGGTGCTGCTTATCTTCTCTTTGCAGGTGCATGGGGTGTCCTGGAACTAATTCCTAATGAAGCATACTCTATGCTCACTGGACATACCATTGCAGCTATTCCTATGTTTACTCTTTCAGGATTTATACTTTCAGAGAGCAAGTCAGGTGAAAGGCTAATTGGATTATTTCAGGCATTATTTGGTTGGATTCCTGGTGGGCTTGCAGTTTCAGCAGTACTTGTCTGTGCTTTTTTTACAACTTTCACCGGGGCTTCAGGAGTTACCATTCTTGCTCTTGGAGCTCTCCTTGCATATATATTAATGGGTAGTGGAGGTTATAAAAAGGACTTTACTCATGGACTATTAACAGCTTCCGGTAGTATTGGACTCCTTTTTCCTCCCAGTCTTCCAATAATTCTATATGGAGTTATCGCTCAGATAAGTATAAAAGATCTTTTCATTGGTGGAATCATCCCCGGTTTTTTGATGATTCTTATGCTTTCAGCCTTTGGAATTGTAACAGCTGTTAAGGGTGGTACCCCGAGGATTCCCTTTAAACTAAGTGCTGTGGCCATTTCATTTAAAGAAGCTGCCTGGGAGATAGTCCTTCCATTTTTAATTCTGATATCTTATTTTAGTGGATTTACAACCCTGGTGGAAGCAGGTGCAGTTGCTGTAATATATACCCTTTTTATTGAAGTAGTTATTCATAAGGATATTAAATTCAGTGAAATAGTTTCAGTGTTTTTAAAAAGTATTCCTATAATTGGGGGAGTACTGATAATTCTTGCATCATCCAGAGGCCTTTCCTATTTCATAATCGATGCAGAAATACCGATGAAGCTGACTTACTGGGTAGAAGCCAATATCAGTTCGAAATATGTTTTTTTAATACTACTTAATCTGGCTCTTCTGATAACCGGGAGCATGATGGATATTTTTTCGGCAATTATGGTTGTTGTTCCTCTTATACTGCCTCTTGGTGCCCTCTTTGATATTCATCCTGTACATTTGGGAGTTATATTTCTGGCAAACCTGGAGCTGGGATATCTTACACCCCCGGTAGGGCTTAATTTATTTCTTGCATCTTACAGATTTGATGAGCCCTTGGCCAAAATTTACAAAACAGTTATTCCTTTTTTTTGATATTACTTTTTACTGTACTTCTTATTACTTATATTCCATGGCTGTCTACAGGCCTGTTAAAATAGCTGTAAAGGGGTGAATGATGAAATTGATTGTAGGACATACAAATATGGATATGGACTGTCTAAGTTCAATGGCTTTGGCAAAACTGCTTTACCCTGATCATCAAATGGTTAAGAGCCGATTTATACATCCTGTGGCAAGGGATTTTTATAATCTTTATGACAGCTATTTTAATTTTCTGACTGTTAAAGATATAAAAAATGCACTTGTAGAAGAACTTGTTGTTGTGGATACCAGGTCTGCAAAAAGAATAGATGAATATCTAAAAGTAATAGATGGAATACCTGAAAGGATAACTGTTTATGATCATCATCCATCAGATTCAGATGATCTGGATGCACAGGTAATGCACTATAATGATTTTGGATCAAATACCACCATTCTTGCTTTGGAAATAATAGAAAAGGGTATTGAAATTACGACCGATGTAGCAACAATTGCTTTAACTGGAATTTTTGCAGATACTGGTAATTTTACCCATGAAAATGTCAGGGTAGAAGATTTTAAAGTAGCTCATCATCTAATGAACTGCGGGGCAGATATAAATGTTATCCGAAGATATTTGAAAACTCTGAAAGAGGATTATCAGATGAATCTATTTCATGATATTCTTAATCATCAGATTTCCAAATATATAAACGGACATCTAATTTTATTTTCCTATATTGAACTTGAAAAACAAGTTAGCGGATTAGCTGCAGTGGCAGAAAAAGTATTTGAAGTAGAAAATCCGGATGCTTATTTTTCTGTTTTTTCATTTAAAAAAACTTCATCATCTATAATAATTGCCCGTAGTCAAAAAGAGGCAATTAATTTAAATCTGCTCCTTGGAGAACTTGGGGGGGGAGGCCATGCCATGGCTGCATCTGTATTGTTTAAGGATAAATCAGGTGAAGGTGTTCTTGATTATATAGTAGGGCATTTGGAAAAAAATATTAAACCTGCTATTACTGTTGGAACAATTATGACTAAAGATGTTTATTCTGTCAAAGAAGACTGGAGTCTAATTGATACTTCCATTTTTCTCGAATCAATAAATCATTCCGGTGCACCTGTGCATAATCAGGATGATGAAATTTCCGGATTTATTACATTGAAAGATATAATGAAAGCCAGAAGAGCTAATCAGATGCATGCTCCAGTTAAGGGGTATATGATTAAAAATGTAATTAAAGGCAGCCGCGATCTATCAATGAGAGATCTGGAACGATTGATGTTTGGAAATAATATAGGTCATATTCCCATAGTTGAGGGTGGAAAAACTATCGGTCTTGTTACACGAACAGATTATCTTAATTTTATAAAATATAACAATCATACGGATAAAATTATAAATCCGGTTGCATTGCATACGTAGGGAACGGTTTAAAACCGTTCCCTACGGTATGCGTATTGTTTTAAAATTCTGCACTGGCCACAGTTCTTGGAAATGGTATAACATCACGTATATTCTGCATTCCTGTTACATATTGTACCAATCTTTCAAAACCCAGTCCAAATCCTGCATGGGGAACAGTACCGTACTGACGCAATTCCAAATACCACCAGTAATCTTTTGGATCAAGATCCTGTTCAATCAGTCTTGTTTTAAGTTTTTCAAGATCGCTCTCTCTTTCACTGCCGCCAATAATTTCCCCTAGTCTTGGGACAAGAATATCCATTGCTCTGACAGTTTTGCCATCTTCATTCTGCTTCATATAAAAGGCTTTAATACCACTTGGATAATCAGTAAGAATTACCGGTCCATTATAAACTTTTTCTGTAAGATACCTTTCGTGTTCTGACTGAAGATCATGACCCCATTTAACCGGAAATTCGAATTTGACATCAGCTTTTAAAAGAATATCTACAGCATCAGTGTAAGTCAGGTGAGTAAAAGGGCTTTCTATAACTTGTTTAATATCTTCAATTATTCCCTTTTGTACAAATTTGTTAAAAAAGTTCATATCCTCACTGGAATGTTTAAGAACATATTTAAGAATATATTTAAGAAATTTTTCTGCTATTTCCATATTGCCTTCAAGATTACAAAAGGCCATTTCCGGTTCGATCATCCAGAATTCAGCCAAATGTCTGCTGGTGTTTGAATTCTCTGCTCTAAAAGTAGGACCAAAAGTATAAATATCTTTTAAAGCTGTTGCATATATTTCCCCTTCCAGCTGACCGCTTACAGTCAAATTAGAAGGTTTACCAAAAAAGTCCCTGGAATAATCCACTTCACCATCAACCATAGGAACATTATCCATAGGAAGTGTAGTAACCTGGAACATCTCTCCGGCACCCTCTGCATCACTTGCGGATATTATAGGCGTATGAACATATACAAAGTCATTTTCCTGAAAGAACTTATGAACAGCAAAGCTTAAAGTACTGCGCACTCTGGTTACAGCTGCAAATGTATTTGTTCGGGGCCGGAGGTGAGCAATTTCACGTAAAAACTCAAAAGAGTGACGTTTTTTCTGTAGTGGATAAGTTTCCGGAGAAGCTTCCCCAATTACTTCTATAGACTGACCCTGGAGTTCGACACTCTGATTTTTACCAGGAGACTCTACAAGTATTCCTGATATTACTGCACTGGCACCTGTGGATAATCGTTCAATCTCTTTGTTTAGATCATATTTCTCTTTATCAATTATTATTTGAAGATTTTTAAGTGAAGAACCATCAGAAAGCTCAAAAAAACATAGGTTTTTGGAGTCTCTTTTTGTTCGTATCCATCCTTCTACTGTTATTTCCTGATCTTCTGCTTTTGTTTTAAGTATATCTTTTATTCTGTTTTTCATGATATTAGAAATATCATAGATTTAGGGCTTAGTCAAATTGAACTGTTGTCAGGCTTTTGCGATGTCTACAAATTCAGCTTGTTTTTGGCTTTTTACACCAGTTCATAGTTAATGTATTAGAAAAGAAGTATTTTTTAAGTAGAAAATGTGATACAGCGCAAAAAGCTGGTTGTGTATTCGCTGACAGGTTGTTATTGGTTTGTTTTATTGTAGAAAATTGGGGATGGAGGTTCTTTTTCTGAAAATACAATACAAATGACTATACTTGTAATATCTTTTTTGCTTCTTCAATATCAACTAGTTTGCCTGTAGTATATTTATGGAGGATACTTGTTATCAAGCTTTGATACGGTAAACCTTCTTTAAGAGCAGCATCTCTTATTGCTTTCATATCCCGTTTTGTTACATGGATATTCATTCTTTCTGTTTTATTTTCTATTTCATAAATAGTATTTCGAGCGGCATGAATTAAGTTATCACGATCTTCTGCAGAACCAGGAATATATTCATCAGAATGTTTTTCATACAGTTGTTCTTCGTCATCTAATACAGCACTATTCGGATAAGATTTTTTTTCATTTGGTTCTCCTTTTTATCTTACGACTAGGATAAATAGTTTTAAAAAACCATGTACCATCCGGTTCTATTACAAAAGGAACAACGTATGGATAATTATTAAAATAAACAATAATCCTTTTTTGTCCAACACGTACAGGATTTTTCTCAGCCCCGAAGGGGTGCTCTGTCTCTTAAAGAGGTGGTAGAACCCCTCTTTCTTATGCTGAAACATAATCTTATAAAAATTTTAGAGATAGTCTTTTCTAATTCCACAATCAGTCCACTATTCTCCTATGAAAACATAGAAAAAGGAGGATGGAGGTACTTGGAAAGAAAACAAATCCTAAACAATTCTTCAGCTCCCGATGGGACGAAGTCTTTGCACTGCCAGGGCTCCCAAAATAATAAAATGGGACCACTAAACCATCGTATCCTCACCAATAGTACCGGCCTTTTCCTTAATATACTTACTAAAGGAAATTTTAGGAACAGATGTTGCCGGTTTTGCTTTGACGGTTATCTCCTCTCCTGTTTCGGGATGCCTGATTATCCGCGCTTTCTGGGCTTCTTTTCTTTTTAATGAAAGACGTCCTATTCTCCCAAGAGGAACGCTTTCTCCCAGCATCATCCCTGTTTCGATAAGCAGAGTATAATCATCCAGAATCTCTTTAGCGAGAGCCCCTGTAATGTTATATCGTTTTGCAATATACCGGGTCATGGATTTGGATGTAAACTGTTCAGGAATATTTGTCTTATCGATGTGAATACTTCTGTTTATTTTCATAAAACCGTTGGTCAGAAATATTGTCCCCTCTCTGATCCTCTCTTTCTGGTTTTCTATATCAACCGAGCTATCGCATACGGCAATCATATATGCTGCTGAAGTCTGCTTCAGTTGACCTGCACTGAATTTGACAGCCTTTCCAACATTAACACCCCCTGCAAGATCTGTATCAATAATTGAAATTGTTTTAGGAACATCACTTCTTAGGTGAATACTTGCGTACTCAACTTCCCGTGTTTCCTCTTTAGGTCCAATACTGACGATAGAACCTGAATAGGTCATTATAATCAGCCCCCTTGGATCGTCTGACTCAATACTATCGATAATATTCATTTTTAAAATTCTGGTCTGCTGCTCAAAGAGAGTACATTTTTTATCCCATATATCTGCCAGAAGATTATGGAATACCTTTGTGTCAGGCATTTCTGATGATCTGATAAGCGATTCCATGTGAGATTGAATTCTTTGCGGTAATTCATTAAATGTCATGGTTTTACCCCCTGTTATCAGGTCCTTAACAGCCCTGAATAATTTACTTATTATTAGTATATCACATATTTTTTCAAAAAATACCGAAAAAAATGGTTTTTTATGGAAAAGTGGATTATATTTCATTTATATTATTTAAATTACCATTGGAGGTATTAAAATGGAAGAATATTTTGCAAAGGTATCGGAAGAGGTTCAGAATCACCTGAAACAGATTGTTGGTACAGTAAATTTGCCTGATGGCGAAGATGCTCTGGAGATACTGGCAAAAGGGTGGCTTGAGAAGGAAGAGAGTTTTATGTCCCAGATAAGTGAAAGGAATCTGGAAGAGGTGGAGGACTTTGAGGTTGAAGAGCCCAGAGGTGGTTTAATTATGACTTATTCAGGGTCACTTCTGACAGTTGGACCAATTGGTGAAGACGGACGTAAAGTGGAGTATGCAAGTGTGGGCCTTAGAACTGATGTTCCGGAAACTGCTGAAAAAGAAGGATCTGTTATTAGTTCTGATATTTCAGTAGGCGGGCTGGTTGAATTTTTAGTCGGACCTATTAAGAAGAGTTCACCGGTTTATAAAATTGCTGTAGTTAGGGATGAGATGCCCATTGAAGAGGAAGAAGAACTTCTTTCAGATGTTACACAAATTTTGATGGATGATTTTGTCGAAGTCAACAAAACATTGATATTAGAATAAGATGTTTGTAAGCAGCCCCTTTTACAGGATAAAGGCAATATCATTGCAAAAAAAAGTGACCGATTCCAGGGATCTTAACGAATCTCTGGAACGGGCTTTTTATGCCCTGAATAATGAGGTTACGGATATACGTCCGGCTGGAAGTGATGGAAAGCCGGGAGGTCTTGTACTTTTAAGATCTCTACCTACAATAGTAGTGCCAGATCTTCATGCCCGTATTGGATATCTTGAAGCCCTTCTGGCCTGGACTCCTCCTGGTAGTAAATTTACTGTTTACCAGGGGCTTTCTTCCGGAGATCTGCAGGTTGTCTGTGTTGGCGACGGTTTTCATGCCGAATCAAGGGGAATTATTCGGTGGAAGAAAGC
This sequence comes from Spirochaetaceae bacterium, assembly GCA_030638735.1. Classification (GTDB taxonomy): domain Bacteria; phylum Spirochaetota; class Spirochaetia; order B11-G9; family B11-G9; genus JAJRQE01. Next base: position 2,371 of record DAOWEB010000355.1, on the reverse strand, counting down.
ATTCGAAGAGTTCTCCGGTGACTATAAAAAACATAAAGCCATGGATGAGGAGATGATGGAAAGTCTTGGTGTTATGATGATTGTTATGGAACTTAAATCAGCCTTTCCTCGAAATTTCCATTTTCTAAAGGGTAATCATGAGAATATCGCAAATGAGAATTCATTGGATAACAGAGCTTTTAGGAAATTTGTATATGAAGGAGCTATGGTTACGTCATGGTTTCATAAATATATGGGAGAGGATACTTTTCAAAAATACTATGAGTTTGAAAAAAAGCTTCCTGTCTTTGCTGTAGGAGACAGGTTTTGTGTAACCCATTCCGAACCAAGAAGGCATTACCGGAAGTCTGAACTTATAGAAGCCATGATTAATCGTAAAATAGTATTCGACCTGACCTGGACTGCAAATGGAGAGGCGGAATCAAACAGTGTTACTGAATACCTGGAGGAATACTTTCCTGGTGATTTTCAGGCTGTAATGTTTGGTGGGCACAGACCTGTTCCAGGTTATTATAATTCCAGAGCAGGGGGAAGATATTTACAGATTCATAATCCTGGCAGATTTATAGCGGCGTATATAAGTGATATGTCGGATTTTTCCACAGAAAGAGATATTTTGATTCTACCGGAAAAGGGGGCATAGTTAAATGGCAAAACTACCGGAAAGTATAGGTAAGTATAAAGTTGAGGCTCTTATTGCGAAAGGTGGTATGGGTGCAGTTTATAAAGCTATACATCCAACTCTGCATCGACCTGTAATAATAAAGAAACTGACTCTTAGGGGTCGCAAGGATATAAACGAACGATTTAAAAGAGAAGCAAGGATTTTAATGGATTTCCGTCATGATGGTGTTGTTGATATGTATGATCACTTTAAAATAGGGTCATCATATTACATAGTTCTTGAGTTTGTGGATGGAGCCTCACTGGAAGGAGTCATAAAGAGACAGCGTTATCTTGATAATGGAACATCTGCATATATTCTCTATTATACTGCCATAGCACTGCATTATGCTCATGAAAAGAAGGTTGTACACCGGGATATAAAACCAGCCAACCTTCTGTTGTCAAAGTCTGGGGAGATTAAACTTGTTGATTTTGGAATTGCTGTTTCGGATGAAGATGTTGATGAAGGGCTTACCCGGGAGGGAATGACCCTGGGGACCCCCAGCTACATGGCGCCAGAACAGTTTCAGAATACAAAGAACGTTGACCGCCGGGCTGATATCTATTCTCTTGGTGTACTGGCATATGAGATGCTGACAGGAAAGAAACCTTTTCCAGGAGGATTCAGCTCCGAACTTATGAACAGTATCCAGAAAGGGAAATATCTCAATCCGCGGAAATTTAATCCAGGTATCCATTCTGTTCTTCTAAGGTTTATTAAAAAATCAATGAAACCCAATACCGACAGACGCTATACAAGCCTGATTCCGGTTATAGAGGAACTGAAAAGGTTTCTAAAGGGTTATGACAAAGATGAATTAAGCACTATAGTCGCCGATCTGGCGGCAGATAAAGAACCGGAGAAACCAAAATATAAGGGGAAGCGAGGTCCTTTTCTTAAAGTTCTAATGCTGTCTGCTGCAGTAATCATAATATCTGTAATTGGAATTTTTGATTATCTTACAGGTTATCATAATTTGATATTCAGTGGTGACAGGTATGGATCTGTTATTTTCCTGGCCAGAACTCCCGGTGGATCCCAGCCCTGGTATAAGGTATTTATTAAAGCTGATATTTTTTATGATGATGATAATTTTATACCTAATGTTCCTGGTAAAAGGGTTGTTTTTATGAAGGTAAGGGAAGTAGGAGTGGATGACTCATACTTGTTCCGGTCACTTCCGGTTTCTTTACCCGAGGGCAATTACAGGGCCAAGGTTGAAATTGAAGATAAACTTACATGGCATTCTTTTGCAGTGCTGCCGGGAAAACTGCAGAAACAGAATCCGCAAACGAGTAATGGCAGGATTGTTGTCTCCGGAGAATTTCCGGAGAAACCCTCTATCCTTTCTACTGAAATAGAAGTTACGAATATACTTTCAGGAGATCTTGTAGAGACAGGAGTTTCAATATCTATCCTGTATAAGGAAGTGTGGATAGATTTGGCAGATTCCGAAGATCTTTTTACCGGAGGGGTTCACAAATTCCGTATCCGTCATGAGGATTATAATACAAAGATTTTTTCTCTTCGGATAAGGGAAAATCAGGATACTCTTATTATAAAAGCGGGACTTGTTCCCCTGACTGAAACAAACTAGCTGAATTAGCGGGCAAAGGATGATGATATGACAGTACTTTACAGAAAAATATTTATGACATTGATAGGTTTAATAGCGGGTATGGCCAGCTGGGGGGCAATTGAAAT
>DAOWEB010000092.1 GCA_030638735.1 Spirochaetaceae bacterium | reverse complement strand
ATGGTATCAACCAGATCCATAGCCTGAACCATTCTTCTGCCAAGCCAGCTGTCTTCCGGAATAAATTTTCGTCCAGCTTCTACAACCTTATCAACATCAGCTCCTGTTAGTGCCATTGAGATAGATGCTGCTATTGCCTGTGCTGCCCATATACCATCATGATCATGACTAACTGATGCATCAATTGCTGCAAGCCTTGCAGCCTCGTCAGGATTACCAACAGCTGCAATACCAAAAGGAGCAGCCCTCATAGCAGCACCATCATCGATATTAAGAGTGTTATCCTGTCCTGATAAAGGGGGTTCCATCCCCATAGACAGATTATGTAAAGCTCCATATAAGGGTGTTCCTCCCCTCTCTTTTGCTCCGCCGTCCGAAAGAACTAATCTTCGCCAGGTATCTGCAACAAACTGAGCTGTAAACTCACCTTCACAATCCAGAAGAGCCCTGGCAGATAATGCTGTAAATTCGGTATCGTCTGTACTTTTTCCCTCTGGAAGCAACTTACTTACAATTCCATACTTCTGTCTGACTGCATCATCCCTTCCAAGATCCCCTGCGGCATCTCCTACTGCAAGTGCAATCATTGTAGCTACAGATCTGTCGGTAAAAGTTTTTTCATCAATTTTTAGTTTCATATGTTTTCCCTTTCTGCTACCTTATGGTAACGATACCGGTATCGTTACCGGTTTATTTATATATCTAACTATATCTCTATCTACTTCAAGCAATTTGCCTTGTAGAATCCCTTATTATAAGTTCTGTCTTAAAAATTATTTCTCTGTTTATCCTGGTATTTTCTGCTATCTCTTCAATAAGAAGTTCAACACCTGCCTGACCAAGTTTATTTTTAAACGTATCCAATGTTGTCAGCTTAGGATGAACCAGTCTTGATATTTCTATATTATCATGACCAATTATAGAAATATCACCAGGTATAGAAAGCCCTTTCTCGAATACGGCCTCGTATGCTCCTACGGCCATAAGATCATGGGAAGCAAATAAAGCTGTTACACGGTTTTTCTGATTTAATAAAACCTTCATACCTTCATAACCAGTATCGGCACAATGGGAACCGGTAAAAAACCATTCATCCCTGAAGGAAAGACCGGCTTCTGCATAAGCTTTTTTATAACCTTCCAGACGCTCAGCCCCGGACAGAGTCGATATTCCAGTAGTGATGTGACCAATCCTGCGATGTCCTAAATCTATCAGATACTTTACAGCTCTGTAGGCTGAATCAATATTATCTATTGCAATAGTTGATATAACAGATTTTGGACTTTTCCGGTAAATTTGTACTGCTGGAAACTGATCTTCTTTCAATTTTATAAACTCATCCTGATTTGCCTCTGAAAACGAGACAATAATTCCATCAACCTGTTTGCTGCGAAGTAGTTTTAATGCTTCCTTCTCAACTTTATTATCATGATTGGTATCAAAGAAAATAACTGAGTATCCCAGCTGTCTGGCTTTTTCAACCACTCCCCGTGCCAGTTCCGGGAAATTCGGGTTAGTTATATCCGGTACTACAAACCCAATAGCATTTGACCTTTGAAGAACCAGTCCCCGGGCAACACTGCTGGGACTGTAACCAAGTTCTTTTATGGCTTTGTTTACTCTGGCTTCAGTTTCTACGTTTACATCAGGTTTTTTATTGAGAACCCTGGATACTGTAGAAACAGAAACACTTGAATGTCTGGCAATGTCTTTTATTGTAACAGCCATAAAATAGTAAATACTCCAAAATAAGTAACAGTTAAAATGAATGGTAACGTTACCGGTATCGTTACCATTCATCAGTGTAAACCCAGTTTACCAGTAATGCAAGTTAAATTTGTACAAAATTTGAAAAAAGATTAATTTACCATTAAAAACTGCTTAAACTGGGCTTCCATCTGATCAGGCATCATTATCTGGGAAACACATTCAATAGCATAGTCATCTGTCATACCGGCAATATAGTCTGTCACAAGGTTATCAAAACCTCCATCGGTACTGGTATAAAAATCTGTCATCTTTCCCAGATAGTCACTGAAACGAACAGCCAGAAGATTATTTTCTTTTTTATAGGCTTCATGGTCATGACCGTAACTAATAAAAATTTCATTCAAATAGTCAAAAAGAAGTTTTAATATACGTTCAAAATATTTATTATGCCCTGCCAGCACAGGATTATAGTAAATATTTTTATAATTAAAATCCCGGAGAACGAGGAGTGCTTCATATACCTCATCTGAAAATCCAATTCCACCGGTTATACAGGACGTTTTTATTATGTCATCTACAAGAGTACTTATTATTTTACTGTTTGTGGTACCCACTACCCGACTGCCAGCCTCTGGTATTTCTTCCTCTTTTATAATCCTAAGCTGTATGGCATCTTCAATGTCTCTACCCAGATAAGCAATCTTATCAGCCATTCTAACTACTGCTCCCTCCCAGGTAGAAGGATAATGGTCTCTGGTCTTAAGTGATTCAAGGTTCTTTATACTAAAATCCGGATAAATTGACTGCTCAAACTTCTCACCGCAGTGACTGACTATTCCATCTCTGACCGCATAGGTAAGATTAAGTCCTTTACCATACTGGATAAGATAATCCACAACCCTTAAAGAGTAGAGCTCATGGATAAAACCACCCGATTTCTTACGTATACCATCTATTATTTTTTCTCCTGCATGACCGAAAGGAGTATGTCCAAGATCATGTCCAAGCCCAATAGCCCATGCAAGATCTGAATCAAGACCCAGTCCCTTACAAATAGCAGAAGCTACAGAAGCTACATGCATTACATGCTCTATTCTTGTGCAGATATGATCATTTTTTGGAGAAAAGAACACCTGAGTCTTATGCTTAAGCCTTCTAAATGGATAAGAGTGAATTATTGCAGTTGTATCTCTGAAATATCCCCCCCGAAAATCATCTTCTCTGTGATTTACCCTTTTTAAAAGCTCATCAGTACTTAATTTATTAATAAAATTATTGCTGTTCATATGCTGATATCCCTTTATTATAATAATGTATCAGTATTTTATTCATTAATACATGATCCCTCATGCCGTAGGTTTCTCTAATACTGTGCATTGCCCACATTGGATTACCCACATCCACAGTTCGTATTCCTAAATTTGCAGCAGAAATAGCACCAATTGTACTCCCGCTGGGAATATCAGATCGACCGGCAAATTTTTGAAAAGGAATTGACAATTCATCACAAATTCCCTGAAATACTAATGCTGTTTCAGATGTAGTGGCATATTTAAAGGCAGCATTTAATTTAATTACCGGCCCTCCGTTTAACCTTGGAGCATAATCAGGATCATGTTTATCAATAAAATTAGGATGAACTGCATGAGCTCCATCAGCAGATATAAGAAACGAAGCAGCTTTTGCTCTGAAGTAATCCTCCCTGGTGTTTTCTTTACCAGATAAAACAATACGTTCCAGTATTTCAGATAAAAAGGAACTGTTTGCTCCCTGATATGTAAGACTCCCTATCTCTTCATTATCATAAAAAACTGCTACCTGGGTAGTATTAGATATTTTAGAAGATATTAGTGCTGATAAAACACTATGACACATTGCAAGATTATCTATTCTTGGGGCAATAAAATATTCGTCACCAAGAAATGATCCTTCTCCCGGATCATAAAGAAACAAATCCATTTCTCCTATATCCAGGGGTTCCACATTAAGAAGATTTGAGACCATTGATCTAAGAGGATCATTATCTGATTTACCAATTCCCAGAACAGCCTGAAGATGATTCTGTTTATTATATTCAAAACCTTTGTTTACTTCTCTATTCATGTGTATAGCAAGATTAGGTACAACAGCTACCGGTTTTTTATAGTCAATCAAGCTGCGTGACCATACACCATTCCTTAAAACTGTAACAACTCCGGCTACAGACAGTTCCCTGTCCAGCCAGGTCGATATTATAGGAGCACCATATGCTTCTGTACTTACTCTGGCAGATCCGCCTTTCCAGCTGCCTCCTTCTGTTTTTATCTTTAAAGAAGGACTGTCTGTATGCGCACCAGCTATCATAAAACCAGATTTAGCAAGTTTCTCTGCACCAAGGCGGAAAGCAATAACTGAAGACATATTCCGAAGAAGATAATATGCCCCTCCAGGTTTAAGGTTCCAGTTTTTTCTCTCATCAAGATATTCAAATCCATTATTTTTAAGCTGATAAATTATACTGTTCGAAGCCTGATAAGCACTGGGTGATTCTTTAATAAATTGTTGTAAATCTTTCATATCCAACTAATCTAACATTTTTTCTTCTAAAAAGAGAAATAATTTTTAATATTTGTTTGATATCCCTAAATAAAACTTCTATAATACCATTATGAGACAGGAAAAAATACTAATAGTTGAAGACGAAAGAATTATTGCCCTTGACTTGCAAAGAAGACTCATTCGCTTTGGTTTTCCAAATCCGGTTATTACAACTAATGGTTTAGATGCCCTTAGAGCAATTGATGCTGATAGACCTGATATAATATTAATGGATATTATGCTGTCCAGCGATTTTGACGGCATAGAAACTGCAACAATTATTAACGAGAAATACAATATCCCTCTTATCTTTTTAACTGCCTACTCAGATGAAAAAACTGTCGAAAGAGCAAAAAAAGCTGAACCCTATGGATATATTCTAAAGCCATTTAAAGAAAAAGAGCTTTATACCACTATTGATATTGCTCTTTATAAATATGAATCCAATGAAAAATTAAAAAAACAGGAAAGATGGTCCGCAGCGATATTACATAGTATTGAAGATGGTATAATAGCAACAAATCAAAACGGGCAAATTGAATTTATGAATCCTGTTGCTGAAAAAATTACAAATTACACTCAGGATGATGTAAAAAATCTTTCTTTGGATGAAATATTTGAACTGACTGATAATAAAACCCAAACAATAATAAATATGCCTGTTTTTTCAAAAACAAATACTGAACCCTTTATATTTAAAGATAGCTTTATGAGTAACAGAAAGTGTGACAGTATCCACGTTGAAGGCTCCATAGCAGCCATAATAGATAAAAATGCTAACATTGAAGGTCTGGTACTGGCTTTTAGAGACATTACCGAAAAACATAAATTATCCCAGACTATATCATATCAATCAAAACACGATACTTTGACAGGACTCATTAACAGAGAATGGTTTTCTAAAATTCTGGAAGATCTTATTGATGAATCTATTTCAGAAGGGACCAGTCATGCATTTCTATATATGGATCTGGATCAATTCCGAGTTGTAAATGATGTCTGTGGTCATACAGCAGGAGATGAGATGCTCCTGACAACAACAAGTGTAATAAATAAAGTTATTAGAAGCAGTGATACATGTGCAAGGCTGGGTGGAGATGAATTTGGAATACTACTGGAAGGAGCACATCTGCAGCAGGCGCTTTTTATAGCAAAACGACTTCAGTCACGATTAGTAGAAAGTAAAGTAATTAGAGACAAACAGGTTTTTAACATAAACACCAGTATTGGTATTGTAATGTTATCTGAAAATTCAAAAGACCTGCAGTCAGTTCTTGCTGCAGCGGATGATGCCTGCTTTATTGCAAAAGATGAAGGTGGAAAAAAGATTACCGTATACAATGATGATGAAAATCTTTTTGTAAAACGCCGGGGAGAGATGCAGTGGATATCCCGATTAACAAAAGCCCTGGAAGAACATCAGTTTGAACTCTTTTTCCAACCCATTGAACCTCTTGATAAGACTATAAAACAGCTTAAAAAATGTGAACTTCTTATAAGAATGAAGGATGGAGAGAACGGATATATTACTCCAAACGATTTTCTGCCATCTGCAGAGAGATATAAACTAATGCCTGCTATTGATAGGTGGGTTATAAACAATGCATTTTTAAACCATAAACTTTTAAGTGATAAGTTGGGAAAAGAAAATAATAATTACATGTTCAGCGTCAACCTGTCCCCGGATTTCCTTGCAGAAGAAAGTTCTCTGGATTTTATTATTTTTAAATTTGAAGAATATGAAATCAATCCGGAGCAAATTTGTTTTGAAATTACAGAAACAGCAGCCATTGGTAACATGCAGGCTGCTACTGACTTTATTCACAAACTAAAAGATATTGGTTGTTTATTTTCTCTGGATGATTTCGGAAGTGGTTTTTCCTCTTTTAACTATCTTAAAAATCTACCTGTCGATTTCCTTAAAATTGACGGTATATTTGTTAAAGATATGGATGAAGACTCTGTGAACAGAGCAATGGTTAAAGCTATTAATAGTCTTGGTCAGGTAATCGGACTTAAAACAATTGCAGAATTTGTCAGAAATGCAGATATAATCGAAGAATTAAAAATAATTGGCGTTGATTATATTCAGGGCTACGAAATTGGAAAGCCTGAACCTATATCCGGACTTATTGAAAACTACACATTGGCCCAGTAGATATAAAATGATTGTACTTATGGGTATAAAACACTCCGGTAAAACAAGTATTGGGAAATTATTATCAAAAACTCTAAATCTCCCCTTCCAGGATCTGGATATTCTGTTGGAAGAACAATTTTCAAAAGAAAGAAAACTTAATTTCAGGGAATTGTACCTTAAGTTAGGGGAATTCGGATTTAGAGAACTTGAAACTGCTGCAATAACCAATACTCTTATACATAAAAAAGGAATACTTGCTTTAGGAGGAGGCACAATAGATAATCCTCAAGCTATTAAGATAGCTAAAGAAGCAGATATTCTTGTTTTTCTGGATGTAAAAGAGAGTATACTATACCAAAGAATTAAAAAAAACGGATTTCCCTCTTTCCTTGAAAAATCCCCTGAAAAACTTTTTCATGAACTTTTTTTAAGAAGAAGACTTTTATACAAAGATATTGCTACCATAACAATAAATATAACAGATGAAAAATCTGAGGAAATACTTGATATTTTAATAAAAAAATTAGAGGAAAACCAATGAGCGGAAGCAGTTTTGGAAATATATTTAAAATTACTACATTTGGAGAATCTCACGGAAAAGCTGTAGGTGTTATTATTGATGGTGTTACTCCTGGTATAGAAATTGATGAGTCTGATATTCAACGTCAGCTTGACAGGAGAAAACCCGGACAATCCAGTATTACAACCCAGCGGAAAGAATCTGATAAAATTCATATACTTTCAGGAGTGTTTGAGGGGAAAACTACCGGAACAGCAATGGGGTTAGTCCTGTATAATGAGGATCAGATTAGTTCCGACTATAACTCTATAAAAGATCTGTTTCGCCCTGGTCATGCTGATTTTACTTATTTACAAAAATATGGAATACGGGATCATAGAGGAAGCGGCAGGGCTTCAGGCAGAGAAACATCTGCGAGAGTTGCAGCAGGAGCTGTGGCCATGAAAATTCTTAAATCCAGGGGTATAAGTATAACAGCCTACACAGTTAAAGCAGCAGGAATTAGCTGTAATAAAAGAGATTTTACAGTAATTGAAAAAAATAATATGAGGGCCTGTGACAGTAATGCTGCAAAAGAAATGGAACAAAGGGTTATTTCCCTGGCAGATGAGGGAGACAGTGTGGGAGGAATTGTAGAATGTACTGTAACAGGAGTAAAACCAGGTCTTGGAGAACCTGTATTTGATAAAATAGATGCAGAACTTGCAAAAGCAATGATATCCCTGGGTGCAGTAAAAGCTATTGAATTTGGATCAGGATTTGCATGCGCAGATATGAAGGGAAGTGAACACAATGACAGTATGGATAAAAATGGTTTTAAATCTAATAATGCAGGTGGTATTATTGGAGGAATCAGCAATGGAGAAGATATTATTTTCAGAATTGCAGTAAAACCTACTTCATCTATAAGCAAAGAACAGAAAACTGTAAATATTGCAGGAAAAGAACAATTAATAAAAACAGAAGGAAGACATGATCCATGCATATGTCCCAGAATAGTTCCTGTTGTTGAAGCAATGACAGCCCTTGTATTAATTGATATGTACAAAAGAGAAGCAGCATTATTATCATGAAAATTGGATATCTGCAGTTTAACCCTGATTTTGGTAAAACTGATAAAAACAGAGAGCAAATTCAGAATAAACTGGAAAATATTAAAGCAGATATTGTTGTTCTTCCGGAATTACCCGTTAGCGGATACTTTTTTTCAACAAAAAAAGAAGCAGAAATACTTGCAGAACCAATTCCGGGACCGACAACAAATATGCTCCAAAAAATATCTTTAAAAACAGGGACATACTTTGTAAGCGGTATATTGGAAAAATCAAATGGGAACCTATACAATAGTGCTGTTTTAATTAGCCCGGAAGGACCAATATCAACTTACAGAAAAACTCATCTTTTTTATAAGGAAAAAGAATTTTTCCAACCAGGCAATGACTATTTCATAGTTGATATTAAAGGAGTAAAAATAGGTATGCTCGTTTGCTTTGATCATTTATTTCCAGAAGCAGCAAGAACCCTGGCTTTAATGGGAGCACAGATAATCTGTCATCCTTCTAATCTGGTGTTACCGGAAATTGCTCAGCAGACAACAAGGGTAAGGGCACTGGAAAACAGGGTATTCTGGATAATGGCAAATCGTTATGGTTCCGAAACAAAAAAAGGTAAAACTAATACCTACACAGGAAAAAGCCAGATAATTGCACCAAATGGGAAAATTATACACCAATCATCAGCGGAAGGTGATGAACTGTATATAACAGAAATAGACCCGGAAGATGCTCTGAAGAAAAATATAACCGAACTTAATAATGTGTTTGAGGACAGAAGAACGGATATTTACATAAATTAATATTCGTAGGGAAGGGTTTAAAACCCTTCTCTACGAATCAGAAAACAGAGGCCCCATCTTACCTATCCACCTTGGATTCTTTGCGGACATGTCCTCCGAATAAAGAGGAGGTTTAAGACCAGGGGAGTTTTTATCAAGCAATTGAAAAAGATAATTACTTATCCATCTTGAAATTAATAGAACGACCATCTTATGCCTTAGTCTCCCCTGTACATCTCTATTCAATATAGAAGGAATGGTTGTGGTTGTAATAATTTCATCCAGAACACGATCATTCAAATTGGAGCGGCACTCCCTGCTGGAATAAAAATGAGTTACAAAAAAAACAATTTTATTGGGATTGGCAGATCGTAATTTATGGCATGTTTCTACTATAGTCCCGCCAGTTCGTACCATATCATCTAATACGACTACATCTTTACCATTAATATCAGAAAGACCAATATCAGATTCATCAGATACAGTAATATGTACTCTTCGCTCACCAGTTCGTTTTTTATCCATAATTATAACTGGTATATTTTTATCTCCAATACAATTTTGAACCTTCCGTACAAACTCCAATGCTCCTTTATCGGGAGCACACAAAACAATATTTCGTTCATTAACTACATCTGTATCTATAAGATAGCTGGAATAAAGATCATATGGGCGAAGATTATGAAATTTACCTGAAAATCTATCCATAAATATATTCTGAACAGATGTAGAATGATTATGAATAGTAACAACTTCATCAACGCCTGACACTTTTAAAAGATCTGCATATAATCGGGCTGAAAAAGGCTGGCCATCAAACTTTTCAAAATCCTTTACAGTTCTTTTACCACCGGTTAATCCATGTTCTTTTCTGGGACCACGATCCTGAGCACTATAGTATAAATCAGGTTCTACAAGAATTACTCTCCCGGCACCATTATCCTTTGCTGCCCTGGCAATTAGGAAATTACGCATTCCAAGTCCATTTCGGGAATGTACCCCCTGATTTGTACTAACCAGAATAACAGTCTTTCCTTTTAACTTATCCCCTACATTTCCCCTGTTTCTTGCAGTTGTTATAAATCGTGGGCAAAATTCTGTATTTAAAAAACTTTTTAGAGATATAAGATCCTGGTAATCATCCTGCTGCCCCATAAAATGAGCAATATCTTCTGCTACCGGATTATCTGCAACTGAACCAACTACTACAATATCTTCCATAATTTTATATTACTATCCAATAGAGATTATGCAAAGGAGTTTTTTTATTTTGCAGACCTATTTTCATCCAATTTTTCTTTTAGATTCTATTCTGTTAAATAATTGTTGTTATTATTCATTATTATTATTTTGTTTACATCATTTCCCAACAATAAATTGTTGGGCTATTATCATTCTATCCCTTCCGGGATAAAGAATTGGGAAATGGATGAGGCTACCCTACTTGTTTTTTTTCAAAAAAAACTATAGTCTTGGTGGCTATGAAAACAGGAAACCCGGATAATCCACTTATAATACAAAGTGACAGTACATTGCTTTTAGATGTCCATAATAATAATTTCGCGGCTGCCAGGAATGATATTGCACCCTTCTCGGAATTGGAAAAATCACCCGAACATATTCATACATACAGAATATCTCCTTTATCATTATGGAATGCGGCATCTGCCGGTCTGGATGCTAATCATATAGTAGAGATCCTTGAAAAATGGAGCAGGTTTGATATACCTGATAATATTATTTTCACTATTAAAGATATTATTTCCAGATTTGGTAAGCTGATCCTGAAAGAAACAGATGATAAAAATAAACTGAATTTATTTATCTATGATAAAATGATTCTGGCTGAATTATCATCCATTGAAAAACTAAAGAAATATCTGTTTCCAATAGAAGAAGGATTTTCAGTAAAACTTGTTGACCGGGGTACTGTAAAGCTTGAACTGATAAAATTAGGATATCCTGTTAAGGATGAGGCTCCGCTTATTGATGGAGATCCCCTTGATATAAAGATGAGAGAGACAACCAGAAGTGGTTTTGGATTAATGATAAGAGATTATCAGATTGAGTCTGCAGAAACTTTTTGTGGTGATGGGAATGCAGGTACAGGGTTTGGAGTAATAGTACTCCCCTGCGGAGCAGGAAAAACAGTTGTAGGAATGAAGATTATGGATATTTTAAAAACAAATACCCTTATACTTACGACAAATGTTGCAGCTGTACATCAATGGATAGAAGAACTGAAGGATAAAACTCATATATCGGAAGAAAATATTGGTGAATATACGGGAGACAGGAAAATAATAAAACCTGTTACAGTTGCAACATATCAGATTCTAACATGGAGACCTGATAGTGAAAGTGACTTCCCTCATTTTTCTATTTTTAGAAAAAAGAACTGGGGACTTATAATTTATGATGAAGTACATCTTCTTCCTGCACCTGTATTTAGAGTAACTGCAGAAATTCAGTCAATGCGAAGACTTGGATTAACAGCAACCCTGGTCAGAGAGGATGGAAGACAGGAAGATGTATTTTCTCTTGTTGGTCCGAAAAGATATGATGTACCCTGGAAAGAGCTGGAATCAAAGGGATGGATTGCCGAAGCAAATTGCTATGAGAT
>DAOWEB010000034.1 GCA_030638735.1 Spirochaetaceae bacterium | reverse complement strand
ATTATATTCCTTTTTTTACTGCTCTTTTTGTTTGTTTGCTGGATATTATTCTATCAATAATACTTAAAGAAACACATTTAAGAGTTGCCGGTCTGGCACTTGCAAATTCTATAGCTTTTACAATTGGTTTCTTCATTCTATTATTTCTCAGCAGAAAATCATTGGTAAAAATTAATGGGTTATCTATTTTACTGGCCATAGCTAAAGTCTTACTATCAGTAATTCCAGCTTCGTTAATTTCAATATTTATATTAAAAACTATTGGTGATAGTTGGAATACAGCAGGTACAATTTATAATCTTATTGTTATAACAATTATATTTTCAATCTGGCTTATAGTAACATTTCTTATGTACAAAATTACAGGTCTCGAAGTTGTAGATTTTATTCTTAAAAGAAGGTCTAAATAATGAATATATCCAGACTGTTTATCATAATTTTTATAATTCTCAGTTTTACAATTTTTGCTGAAAATACTCAAGAAGAAAGTAAAGAAGAATTTAAATCATTGAAAGAAGAGAGACTGGAAACAATAAACTATGGAATTAGTACACAGGTAATAGACCTTATTAAAGTTCTGGAAACGGAAAAAAACTATGATTTCAACAATGATCTATTAACTTTATTGGAATCTTCAACAAATAGTCGTTTGGATCAGAGTATTATAGCTCTTTTAGAAAAATCAGACGACGATTCTGCCGTAGATTATGCATTTAACCAATTACAGGAAGATTATAACCTTAGAGATGATATTATAGTTATTTATATAAATTATATATCAAAGTATCAGACACTGGAAATTTCAGAATATCTATTGGATCTTATTGAAGAAGAAAGTAATGCTGTTTCCATAGCTTCAATTAAGGCATTAGGAACTTCAGAGCTTGATAATATAGTTCCCACATTAATTGAATATCTGGAGGATAGTTTATTTGAGACCTTAAGAAAACCTGCAATAATTGAAAGTCTTGGTAAATTAAAAGCCATCGAAGCTTTGGAAATTTTATCTGATCTTGCAACAGATATCTATAGTGATGATAAATCATTAAGATGGCGTGCTGTAGTAGCACTTGGAGAAATTGCCGATCCGATAAGTCTGCCGGTACTCAAATCTTTATTTTCAGATGATGATCCGAATCTACGAAATCATACAATTACAGCCTTAAAAAATTATCCTTCAAAGGAAGTGACAGATTTGTTGATACAGGGTCTTAAGGACTCGTTTTGGAGGGTTAGAATCAATGCTGCGACGAGTCTTGGTGAACTTGGAGTAAAAGAAGCTGTACCAATTTTAATTTATAAATCTGAAAATGATCCTGACATAAGAAATGTTCGATCAGCCTCTTTAAATGCCCTTGGTGAAATAGGTGGTTCCAAAGCATATGAGTTTATAAGGGAATTATATCAAAATGAAAGAACTGACACAGGATTAAGAAGTATTGCTATTGGAATACTTGCAGAGAAAGACCTCTCTAATTCTTTAAAAATTATTGTGAAAGTTATAGAAGAAGAATGGGAAAAAGATAAGCCGGTAATGCTGGATTACACATGTAAAATACTTTCTACAACCAAAGCTTCATCTTTAAAGGAAATCTATTCCAGAATGCTCTCTTACGAAAAAACATTGAATCTTAAACTTTATGCTCTTAGGGGTATTAGATTAAACTCTATTTCATCCTTAAAATCTGAAGTAGAAAGCCTTACCACGGAAGAAACACCTGGAGCTGTAAAAAAACTTGCTTTAGATGTACTAAAAGAGATTTAATATCTAAAATCAGGTATGCCTTTTTTATCCAGTAAATGCATTATTCTGTTTAGTCGTTCAACAGGGGATATCCATTCATTAAAAACAATTGATGTTTCAATTCCATTTTTATTTACAACTTTTATAGGAACAGACAGACAATCTTTCAGTGTATTTCCAGTTAATTGAGGAAAAAACTCTTTTTCCCTGGGAATAAAACTTACTATTCCATTTTCCATAACAATTTCACCAATACGTTTACCTGTGGCAATAATAAAAATAAGAAAATATTCTGAACCTGCACCACCCACTGATCGAGGATGGGATTCTCCTATAAAGTGAATATTACGATGACCAATTTGTCTGTTTTGATTTTTTACAATCATTTCAATTGCAATCTGCCCTTTTTTACCTTGTTTTAAATTATCATAATGTTTTTTTCTTCTTTTTGGAGTGCCGAAAGCATCTTCCTTTAAATTTCCATGTTTGACTGCAGATGGTTTCTCAAAGGATGATTTAGAATACTTAAAACCTTTAATAATATTTAATAATATATAAAATAGAGCAATTAGTAGTACCAGACCAATAATGATATACAAAATCAATCGGCTGTTTATGACTTCTCTTTCACTGGATAGATCCGGGTCATAAAAATACTTTATATATCCCTTTCGGGGATATGCTCTGTAACTATCATTAAATTGAAGTTCTACAGGAGTATTATAACTTCCTTTTTCCGTACTATCTGGTAAAGAAAGAATTAACTTTAGTGATTTTGTTTCTCCCGGATTAAGTTTAATATCTATAAGTTCATTAAAAAGCTTACCGTCGTTTGAATTTATACCGGTTAGTTTTAATAAAACAGAATCCTTTGAATGATTTACTATTTTAAAAACAGCTGAAAACTTTTTACCAACAGACCCAAGGTCATCTGGATATATAATTTCAGGAGAACCTGTCATATCATGACTTATAGATTCATTTCCGTTTTCAAAGGGGATAACTGTTTTATCCAGTGTTTCTGCAATTAAAGGGAAAAGATTATTTTCGCCCTGAGAAACATTTTCTTTTGTAACACCCGTTTCAGTATTACTACCTATATTATTGGTTGTATTACTTTCATTATTACTAGAATTCACAATTGGGAACTGAACAAGAGTAACATCCCAGCCTTGTCTTCTCATATTTTCTGATATTTTTATAATATTTTTATTATTATCCGGAGATGCAGGGTAGGGACTTCCTGGAGGAGGATCATGAATCCCATCTGTAAGTATAATAATTTTCTTAATACTGTTTAATTGAAGTTTTTCTGTATATTCATATAAAAAGGAAAAAGCTGATATTAAATCTGTATACTTACCAAAAGGCTGAAGAAGCAAAATTCTTTTAAATATCTCCTGAATTTCAATTTCACCTCTAATTGTCCGGGAGATCTCATATTCGGGAAAGTCATTAAAACTCAGTAAGTGGAAAGTATCTCCGGACTGCAGTTGTTCGTTTACAATTTCTTCTAATAGAAAATCAATTGTACCTGAATAATAGGGGAACATGCTCTCTGAAGTATCCAGAAGAACGATGTTATCTATTTGTTCAGATACAACTATTTGAATAGAAACTAAAAATAAAATAATTACAATTAACGACTTTTTCATTTTATATCCCCGACTAATAGTATTTATATCCTAAATTCAGTTAGAACATATAAAAACAAAATATCCCGTTTAAAAATCTTTTGCCGTAATACTTTCAACTCTATACTTGTAATCTCTTTCATTAATCTCAAAAGAAACTTCATCACCAACCTTATGTTTCCACAGTTTATTGCCAAAAGGAGATAAATATGAAATACAGAAATTTGCAGGATCAGATTCCCAGGGCCCAAAAAAGGTAAATGTTTCTTTTTTATCTGTTTTTAAGTTAAAAAGCACTACTTCTGTACCAAAAGAAATACTGGAAGGATCAACTTCAATTGGATTGAAAATAGAAGCTTTTTCCAAATCTTCTTTTAACTTTCCTACTGCCGTATTTAGAAGTTCCTGCTTCTCTTTTCCAGCTTTATATTCTGCAT